>RGPT01000048.1 GCA_010032545.1 Alphaproteobacteria bacterium | reverse complement strand
TGTTGCTGCCGCTGATCGCGGCCAACCTCGTGCTGTCGATGAATTCGACCGAAGGCTTCGACGCCGCCCAACGCCATGTGGCGCGCGCCACGCATTGCCCCTGTTTTACTTGGCGGAGCTTCGCATGCCGTGCCACCTTGGGCAAAACACCGGGAGGAAAAAATGAAGCGTCGTCATCTGCTGGGTGCCGCGACGGCATCGGCCGGATTGGCCGTCCTGTCGTCATCGGTGCGGGCGCAGGCCTTTCCCGATCGCCCGATCCGCTTCGTCGTGCCCTATGCGCCGGGCGGCGCCACCGACACCTCGGCGCGTCTTGCCGCGGAATTTCTCTCGGGCAAACTCGGCCAGCAGGTGCTGGTCGACAACAAGCCGGGCGGCGGCACCATCATCGGCACCGAGATCGTGGCCAAGGCCAAGCCCGACGGCCACACCATCCTGCTGGCGCCGGGGACCATCGCCACCAACAGCTCGTTCGGTCTCAAGCTGCCCTACGATCCCGCCAGGGATCTCGCGCCGGTCGTGGGCTTCGTCGACATGCCGCTGCTGCTCGCGGCCAACAAGGAAGCGCCGTTCAAGACGGTGGCCGAGCTGATCGCCTACGCCAGGCAGCAGGCGGCGCCGCTCAGCTACGCCTCGCCGGGCAACGCCAGCATCCCGCACCTGTGGGGCGAGCAGTTCAAGGCCGAGACCGGCATCAAGCTCGAACACATCGGCTACAAGGGCAGCGCCGATGCGCTGAAGGACGTGCTGGGCGGCCACGTCATGCTGTTCTCCGACACGCTGCTGCCGACCGGCCTTGCCGTGAAGGACGGCCGCCTGCGCGGACTGGTCGTGGCCGCCGACCGACGCGTGCCCATGTTGCCCGACGTGCCGACGGTGAGGGAGGCAGGCCTGCCCGCCAACCTGGAGAGCGGGGTGTTCTTCGGCGTGATGGTGTCGGGCGGAACGCCCGAGCCGATCGTGGCCCGGCTGAACGCGGCCTTCAACGAGGCGATTGCCGATCCGTTCACCAACAAGAAGCTCGTCGATCTCGGTTTCACCCTGGTCGGCGGAAGTGCCGCTGCCTACGGCCAGCGCATCGCGGCAGAGACGGAGAAGTGGCGCAAGGTCATCAGGGATTCGAACATCACGCCGCCTTAAGCGCTCCGCTTGCGGAGCGCTTAAGGCGGCGTCTAGCGCTGCAGGGAGCGGAGCGACTGGAGCGCGCGGGCCCCCGCGGTTGACGACAACCGCTGTCGCCCGCCAGAGCTGACTGACGCTAGCTCTTCGGCGAGCCGCCGAGAAAGCAGAGGATCCGGCCGCTCGGGTTGGCGCAGATGTGGCTGTTGCCGTCGGGCGAGAGGTCCTTCAGCACCACGCGTGGCGGGACCTGCACCCAGCGGCCGTTCAGCAGCGCATACCAAAGGCCGTCGTCCTTCTGGTAGGCGCGGGTGGGGCGGCAGTCGCCCTCGATCGTGCCATCGGGCCGCTTCTTCTGGGCGTTGCAGCATGAGGCGTTCAAGCCAGGCTGCTTCAGTTTCTCGTACCAGTCGTGATTGTCGGCATGGCCCTGGCCGTAGTGGCCGGAGTGATCCTGCGCCCATGCCGTGGGACAGGCAAAAAACACGCACAAGGTGGCAACGAGCAACAACCGGGGCATGAGGCATACTCGCTCAGCCGATTTCGTTGCCGGAACCATAGTCCTTTCTGAGGCCGGAGACGATGGGGATGAAGTCCGGATCGTCGGCCGAGAGCATGCCGTGGCGGACGAAGAAATCGATCAGCACCAGGTTGCAGTTGTATTTGAACTCGGTGGTGTCGCGCACCGTCTCGAAGACGCGCCGTGCCGGCCACAGTTCGAAAGCGTGGACCTCGCCGTCGTTGGCCGCCGGTGTGAAATCGGCCGGCAGTTCGAGATCGAAGCAGCTCATGATGTCGGGCTTGAGCTGCGCGCCCGACTGGTTCCAGTAGGAGACGTAGCCCACGGCCTTGGCCTGGCGCGCAAGCTCGGGCGGGATGGAGGCCTCCTCGCCGCATTCCTTCACGAGGTTGTCGTGCAGGCCGATGCCGGCGGGCTGGCCGCCGGCCACCGTGTTGTCGAGCTGCCCGGGAAAGGTCGGCTTGGTGTAGGACCGCCGCGGCACCCAGATGTGCAGCCCGTCGGCGCGGCGCACGTAGCCCGTCATGTGCGGCCCGAAGGCGCGCACGCCGAACCACGGCACCGCCGAGCGTTCCATTTCCAGCAGCGCCGGCCGCGCGAACTCCCAGGTGACGGCGTAGGGCTCGTCGCGCCACAGGCCAGCGAAGTGGCCCTGCAGACGCAGGTCGAGCAGGAACGTGCGCATGACCGCCGTCCGCCGGGTCGGCGTGTCGAGCGTCGGGTCCAGATGCCAGGCGCGGTCGCGGTGGAAGAAGAGGTCGGGCCGCGTGCCGAGGGTGGGCGCGAAGTCGCGATGGATGAAGCCCGCGCGCTCGGCGCCGACGAACCACGGTTCGAACTGCGAGAGGTCGGCGTTGTTGCAACGCGCGATATGGTCGAGGAAGGACATGCACCCAGGAAATAGCATAGGGTGCTGCGGATGACCGAAGACGAATTGCAGACGCTCCTCGAGAAGACCCTGCCGGCGGCCGACCTGCACGGGCTGTTCGTCGAGGAATGCCAGGATCAGGACGTGCGGCTGCGGTTTTCGCTGGCGGACGGGGAGAGCTGGTCGACGCGGGTGCTCCTGTCGCTGCTCGACACCGCGCTCCGCGCCTCGTCAGGCGTGACCGCCGAGATCTCCCATCTCAACGTCACCCTATTGAGGCCTGTCCAGGCCGCCGACGTGGTCTCCCTGTCGCGCGTCATCAGGCGCGACGGCGATCGCCTCCATGCCGAGGCCTGGCTGTTCAGCCACACCGTGGTCGAACCCATCCTGCACGCGACGGCGAGCCTCGCGATCCGCCCGCGCTAGGCCGCTTCCTTCCAGGCGCCGTCGACCACCGTCACGATGTCGCGCATGATTTGCGTCAGGTCGAAATCCTTGGGCGTGTAGACGCGCGCGACGCCCGACGCGATCAGCGCCTCGGCGTCGGCCGGCGGGATGATCCCGCCCACCACCACCGGCACGTCGCCGATGCCGGCGGCGCGGAGGCCAGCCAGCACGTCGCCGACCAGCGAGACGTGGCCGCCCGACAGGATCGACAGGCCGACCACGTGCACGCTCTCCTCGAGGGCGGCGTTCACGATGCGCTCGGGCGTGAGGCGAATGCCCTCGTAGACCACCTCCATGCCGCAGTCGCGGGCGCGCACGGCGATCTGCTCGGCGCCGTTCGAATGGCCATCGAGGCCGGGCTTGCCGACCAGGATTTTTATCCGGCGGCCGAGGCGCCGCGAGACGGCGTCCACCTCCCGGCGCACCGCTTCGAGCCGTCCGTCGGTCACGCCGGCGGCGCGGGCGACGCCGGTCGGGGCACGGTATTCTCCGAACACCTGGCGCAACGTGTCGGTCCATTCGCCTGTCGTGACGCCGGCCTGGGCGCAGGCGATCGAAACGGGCATGACGTTGCGGTCTTCCTTGGCGGCCGAGGCGAGGTCGGCCAGCGCCTTCTTCACGGCAGCACCATCGCGCGACTCGCGCCACGCGTTCAGCCGCTCGACCTGGCCGCTCTCGACCGCGTCGTCGACGGTCATGATCGACTCCTGGCCGCCGCCGGAGAGCGGCGAGGGCGCCCCCTCGGTGTAGGCGTTGACGCCGACCACGGTCTGGTCGCCGGATTCGATGGCGGCGAGGCGCTTGAGGTTCGATTCGACCAGGCGCTGCTTCATGTAGGCCGATTCGATGGCCGCGACCGCGCCGCCGATATCGTCGATGCGCGCCATCTCGGCCAGCGCCTCCTGCTTCAGCGCCTCGACCTTGGCGGCGATCTCGGTGCTGCCGTCGAAGATGTCGCCGTATTCCAGAAGGTCGGTCTCGAAGGCCACGATCTGCTGCAGGCGCAGCGACCACTGCTGGTCCCACGGGCGCGGCAGGCCGAGCGCCTCGTTCCACGCGGGAAGCTGCACCGAGCGGGCGCGGGCGTTCTTGCTCATCACCACGGCCAGCATCTCGAGCAGGATGCGATAGACGTTGTTCTCGGGCTGCTGCTCGGTGAGGCCGAGCGAATTCACCTGCACGCCGTAGCGGAACAGCCGCTGCTTGGGGTCGGCCACGCCATAGCGGTTGAGCGTGATGTCTTCCCACATCTCGGCGAACGCCCGCATCTTGCACATCTCGGTGATGAAGCGGATGCCGGCGTTCACGAAGAAGGAGATGCGGCCCACGACCTGCGGGAAGTCGGCATCGGGCACCTGGCCTCGCGCCTTCACCGCGTCGAGCACGGCGATGGCGTTGACCAGGGCGAAGGCCAACTCCTGGACCGGCGTCGCGCCGGCTTCCTGCAGGTGATAGCTGCAGACGTTCATCGGGTTCCACTTGGGAACCTCGCGATAGGTGAAGCCGATCGTGTCTGCCGTCAGCCTGAGCGACGGCTCCGGCGGGAAGATATATGTCCCGCGTGACAGATATTCCTTGATGATGTCGTTCTGCGTCGTGCCCTGGAGCTTGTTGCGCGCCACGCCCTGTGCTTCGCCGGCCGCTATATAAAGGGACAGCAGCCACGCCGCCGGCGCGTTGATGGTCATCGACGTGTTCATCTTGTCGAGCGGAATGCCGTCGCTGAGGCCGGTCTGTCCCCGCGCCAGGTTGGTGCGGTAGAGTTCGTTCGACTTCTCGGCGGTCGAATGGCCGGCATAGGTGCGGATCAGCCAGGGCCGGTCTTTGTGGGGCGCGGCAGCCGGAGAGGCAGCGGGGATCGTCTTGGTCATGGTGGCGGCCAATGGCGGGGTTGACGTACACTCCCCCCTACACCAATACATGCTGCACCGCAGCATGGAATATTTTGCAGCGCAGCCAAGCAGTCTGGATCTCCTTTGAGCGACACGACGTCCCCCGGGTCTGGAACGGGAAGGCTTGGAACAGGACTGGGCCAGCCCGGAGGAAGCCCGCCCGGAGGGGAATTTGCGTCTGCCCTGGCCGCGCCGGACCTGACGCCGAGTCGTCCTGTCTATGACGGACGGCTGGGCGAGCTCTACGCCATCTATCTCCGGCATGTTGTCCTGATGGTCCTGACGCTGGGCTGGTCGCGGTTCTGGGGCCGCACCCGGTTGCGGCGCTATCTGTGGAACCATCTGTCGATCCTGGGCGATCGCTTCGAGTATCGCGGGCGCGGGCGGGAGTTGCTGATCGGCTTCCTGCTGGCGCTGGTGATGCTGGCTGGCTGGGCAGGCCTGATGTGGCTCGCCTGGGTCCACGTCTTCCACGAAAAGCCTTTCGCCACTTTCGGCATGTTCGACATCTTCTCGTTGTCGGTGGTGATGATCGGGTTTCCGCTCGCCTACGTCGGGCACTATGCCGGCCTGCGCTACAAGCTCTCGCGCACGCGCTGGCGCGGCATCCGCTGCGGCCTGGCAGGGTCGGCCTGGCACTACGGCGGCGTGGCGACATTCCTGACCTTCGCCAGCGGGTGACATCTACGGCCGTTATCTCGGCTACTATTTCCTGAACATCCTGGCGTGGCTTGTGGCCATCGCCGCGGCGTTCGCCATCGTCGGCGGGACAGTCGGGGAATTCGGCCTTTCGTGGGAAGAAATCCGCGATCTGTTCACCGCCCCCAGCGTGCGCACGGTCCTCGTGGCCGCCGCCATCGCGGTCGGCGTCTATCTGCTCTTCAGCCTGCTGATCCTGCCGTTGCGCTGCTGGTGGCAGGCCTACTGGTTCCGCTATCTCGTGTCGCACAGCCGCGCCGGCAACGTGCTGTTTGCGACCGCGATCACGACCTGGCAGATGTGGGGCTTCCTGGTCCTGAACTATCTCATCGTCGTGGTGACCCTGGGGCTCGGCTGGCCGTGGGTCATGCACCGCACGTTGCGTCTCATTGCGGGCGAGCTCTGGCTCTACGGTGCGCCCGAGGGGACGTCGGTGCGCCAGCCGGCCGATCGTGCGCCGGGCTTCGGCGAGGGCCTGCTCGACATGTTCGACGTGAGCGGGATCTGAAGATGACCACGCCTGCCCGCTACTACGACGGCGAAACCGCCCACGTCCTGGAAGTCGGCGTACGCCCGACGGCCGGCGAACTCGTCATCTTCCGTCATGCCGACTCGAGCATCGTGGCACGCTGGCCGGTCGGCGAAACCGCGGTGCTGGGCGACGGCTCGCACGAAGGCGCCCCACCGGTCGTCCGCCTGGGCGGCGAGGCCCGCCTTGTCATCGAGGATCCCGAGCAGCGGCGGCAGCTCGCTGCCCTCATGCCGCATCTTGGCGCCCTTGGCGAGGTACCGGCACCGGCCGGCCGGCGCATTGCGATGCTCGGCGCTTCGCTCGCGGTTCTGGTCGCGGCGTTCTGGGGCGTTGTCGACTACGGCACGGAGTATGCGGCGCCCTGGTTGCCACACAGCCTGCAGGTCAGGCTGGGCCAGACCGTCTACGCGGAACTGGTTGCCGACAAGGACGAGTGCCACGGCAAGCGCGGTCTGGCGGCGATCAACGAACTGGCGAACGATCTGGCCCGGGCGGCGGGCTATCCGCACGAAGTGACCGTGCACGTCATCGAGGGTGGGCCGGTCAATGCCTTCACGCTTCCGGGCGGCATCCTCGTTTTCTATTCCGACCTGTTCGAGCAGGCCAAGAACAGCTCGCAGGTGGCGGGTGTGCTGGCGCACGAGATCGGCCACGTCGTGAATCATCATCCGGTCAAGGGGGTCGTGCGAGCCTATGGCCTCGATCTTCTGGCGAAGCTGGTGAGCGGCGGTTACTCCGATTTCCTGAATTCGCTGACCTCGGGCGGCAACATCCTGCTGGCGATGCGCAATGGCCGTGCCTTCGAACGCGAGGCCGACGCCACCGGCGTGGCGCTCCTCGAAAAGCTCGGGCTTCGTGCCGACGGTATCTCCGGCTTCTTCGAACAGATGCTGGAGAAAGAGCCCAAGGATGCGGCCTCTGCCGCCGGCATCTGGTCGAGCCATCCGCCGACGCGGGAGCGCGTCGAGATGACCAAGCGCCCGCCCATCGGCCGGCCCGCCTTCAGCACCGCCGACTGGAAGGCGCTGCGCGAAGTCTGCAAGTAGCCATGGCCTTCACCATCGTTCTCGCCACGGCTGCCGATCAGTCCGACATCACGGCGTCCGATCGCCTCTATGCCGACGCCCTCGAGCGACGCGGCTGTCGTGTCGCGGGCGTGCCATGGGACGGACCGCAAGATGCCTTCGCCGGCGCCGACGCCGTTGTGATCCGTTCGACCTGGGGCTACTACCGCGCACTCGACGCGTTTCGCGCCTGGGCCGAAGCGATGGCGGCCGCGACGCGGCTGTTAAATCCCATCGGCCTGGTGCGCTGGAACCTGCGCAAGGACTACGTCGGCAAGCTCGCGGCAGCGGGCGTGCGCGTGCCGCGGTCGCATGTCGTCGCCTGCGAGACGACAGCGATCGAGCGGGTGTTCGCCGAGACCGGCTGGGAACACGCGGTGGTGAAGCCCGCTTCAGGCGCCTCGGGACATTCCGTCGAGCTGCTGCAACGCGCCACGCTGGCACAGCAGGTTGCCGGCCTCTCCGACGAGGCGCGCGCCGCGGGCGTCGTGGTGCAGGAGTTCCTGCCCGAGATCGCCGAGGGCGAGCTGTCGCT
Source organism: Alphaproteobacteria bacterium (assembly GCA_010032545.1). GTDB lineage: Bacteria > Pseudomonadota > Alphaproteobacteria > Reyranellales > Reyranellaceae > Reyranella. The sequence continues at coordinate 13,983 of RGPT01000048.1, read as the reverse complement.
GGTCTATTTCGACGGTGCTTTCAGTCACGCCATCCGCAAGCGCCCGCCACCCGGCGAGTTCCGCAGCAACTCGCGCTTTGGCCCCACGCGCAACGCCGAGACCCCGCCCCCTGAAGTGACGGAGCAGGGAGCGGCCTGCTTGCGTGCGCTGCCGGAGATGCCGCTCTATGCGCGGGTCGATGGCGTCGTGCGGGCAGGCGCGCTGATCGTGATCGAGGTCGAGGTGCTGGAGCCCGCGCTGTTCATGGAATTCGATCCCGAATCGGCCGAACGCTTCGCCGACGCGACTTTGCGGCGCCTTCAAGGCGGCCAAGGCCGGCGCGGGTCTTGACCGTTCGGGGTGGCGTCGGCTGTAGTCGATGCCTCGGGGCTGGGAGCAGGACATGCGGGGCGGGTTGCTTGATTGGATCGTCGGCCTTGCCGGCTCGTTCGCGCTGGCGGTCGCTGCGGCCGCAGGTGCTGCGGCCGAGCAGGGCAACCCCAGGGTCATCGTCTATCAACTCATCGACCAGCTTCAGACCGGGCAGCCGCGTCCGGTGGAGCTGGCGCCGGCGATGCGCAAGCTGATCGCCGAGCAGACCGGCGATACCGGCATGTATCCCGCGCTGGCGCGGCTGGGCATCGTTACCTACGTCCGGATCGAGCAGACCACGCCTATGCAGCGCGGCACCGTCTATTCGGTGACGGCGACGCACGACAAAGGCGTGTCGACCTGGCAGGTCGGCATCGCCGCCGACACCCGGCGCGTCGAGTACGTCGAGTTCAAGATCGCCAGGAGCAGTGCCGCGTCGCCGCCGGCGGAAAGCACGAAGCCGCCGCAGGCGGCGGGGACCAAGCCTCTCGCGCCGCGCGCCGATGCGGCGCCCCTGCCGTCCCATCCGTCGACACCTTCCGCTCCGCCGCCTGCCGCGATGCCGGCCGCACCTGCGCCTGCACCGCGCACGGCGAGTCCGGCGGAGACGTCGGCGGCCTGCCGAAAATTTCCCAATCTCTGCTGAGGGATCCTGTCGTGACGCTGCGGCGCGAAGTGTTGTTCGGCGGTCTCCTCGGCCTCGCCTTCGGCGGCTCGGCGACCTGCGCCTGTCATGCCCAGGCGTTCGCGCAAGCGGTGCAGACGCCGCACACGCTGGGCTGCCTGTTGGCCGATGCCGACGTCGAGCGCGTCTATCCGCAGGGCACGTCCACCGGCCGATACCGCAGCGGACAGGAACCGCTGGTGGGCAGTTCCGGCGATCGCGACTTCGACCGCGCGCTCGCCGAGACGCTGGCCAAATGCGCCGACCTGTTCGAGGTGCTGCCGGGCTTCGCCTTCTTCGACGACCACAACGGCCTCAACGCCTACGCCACCAACCGCGTGCGCATGCAGCGCGCCGACGGCACCGTGCTGATGGGGCAGCGCCTGCTGGCGCGCCTGCTGCGCCAGCCCGAGGCGCCCGACGCGTGCGTGGCCGCCGTCTGCGCCCACGAGTTCGGTCATATCCTGCAGTTCAAGCTGGGCCTTGCCGACCGGCTGAAGAAGGGCCAGTCGACGGTGAAGCGCATCGAGCTGCAGGCCGATTTCTTCGCCGGCTATTTCGCCGGCACGCGCAAGCGCGAACGCCAGGCCTTTCCCGCCGCGGTCTTCGCCATGACGCAGTTCACCTTCGGCGACAACATGGTGAACAGTCCCGACCATCACGGCACCGCCGACGAGCGCGCCGCAGCCGTCGTCAAGGGCTTCGAAGCGTCCTACAGGCAGAAGCTCAATCTCAACGACGCGATCGCGACCAGCCTGCGCTACGTCTCGGTGCTGTAGCCCTCGCCGGTCGTCCGGGTAGCCGTGTCGTCGCGGCCATTTTCGGGTGCCGCCCTGAATGAACGATCAGTCGGCGTGCGGGGGCGCGAATTTCGCCGGGCCAGCCCTGCAGGATCGGCATGCCGGTGTGATTGACCGGATCGGGATGCAGGATCATACCGCGCCGCTCGATTGGGAGGTTCTCTCAGGATGTCCAGCAATGGGTCGGCCTTACCAAAAGGCCGGAGGATGGCGCCGCTTACCCTCGCAGCGCTCGGCGTTGTCTACGGCGATATCGGCACCAGTCCCCTCTACACCGTCAAGGAGTGCTTCAGCGAATTCACCGGGCTCAGTCCGACACCGGACAATATTCTCGGTATCCTCTCCCTGATCACCTGGGCGCTGATCGTCGTGGTCACGCTCAAGTACGTTCTCGTCGTGATGCGAGCCGACAATCGCGGGGAGGGCGGTGTCCTTGCCTTGATGGCGCTGGTGACGCGCCGCGGCGAGCTGACCGACCGTCAACGTCTTTTCTACATGATGCTCGGCATGGCCGGGGCCGCGCTGTTCTTTGGCGACTGTCTTCTCACCCCGGCCGTCTCCGTGCTGAGCGCCGTCGAAGGGTTGAACGTGGTGACACCCACCTTCGAGCCGCTGGTCGTTCCCATTGCGCTCGGCATCATCGTCGGGCTGTTCGCGGTCCAGCGTTTCGGGACGGAGAGCGTCGGTCGCCTGTTCGGGCCCATCACGTTCGTCTGGTTCGTGGTTCTTTTTGTGCTGGGCGCCGCCCAGGTCGCGGCAACACCTCAGGTGCTTGCCGCCCTGTCGCCGCTCAAGGCCGTGGAATTCGCCATGCGCCACGGCTTCATCGCCTTTGTCGCCCTGGGCGCGGTCACGCTGGCGATCACCGGCGCCGAAGCGCTGTACGCCGACATGGGGCACTTCGGGAAGACACCGATCCGGCTCGCCTGGTACGGGCTGGTGCTGCCGTCACTGCTGACCAACTACTACGGCCAGGGTGCGTTGCTGCTGAACGACCCATCGGCGCTGGAGCATCCCTTCTTTCGCCTCGCACCCGAGTGGGCGCTGTTGCCGCTCGTGGTCCTGGCAACCGTTGCCACCGTGATCGCTTCGCAGGCAACGATCTCCGCCGCCTTCTCCATGGCCCAGCAGGCCACCCTCCTGGGTATCATCCCGCGCATGCGCACCCTGCACACCTCGGCCAGCGAGCACGGCCAGATCTACGTTCCGGCCATCAACTGGCTGCAGCTCGTCGGCGTCGTCCTGCTGGTCGTGAACTTCCGCTCCTCGTCCAGCCTCGCCGCCGCCTATGGCATTGCCGTCACCGGTACGATGCTGATCACGACGTTGCTCGTCATGGCGCTCGCCATCAAGGTGTGGAAGTGGAACCCGGTCGTATCTGCCCTCGTGTTCGGCGGGTTCCTGCTGGTCGATGCGGCGCTGTTCTCGGCCAATACCCTGAAGTTCCTGCAAGGCGGCTGGGTGCCGCTTGTCCTCGCCGGCGTGATCTGCGTCTGCATGTGGACCTGGCTGAAAGGGCGCCTGGCGGTTGCGGCACGCGAGCAAGAGGGCGCGCTGCCGGTCGAGACGATGCTCGCCTCGATCAGCCCGGGCCGCCTGCATCGGCCGCAGGGCGTTGCCGTCTACATGACGCCGTTTGCCGGCAACGTGCCGAGCAGCCTGCTGCACAATCTCAAGCACAACGAGGTCCTGCACGAGCATGTCGTGTTGCTCACGGTCGAGGTGCCGGACGAGCCCTTTGTTCCGCAGGAGGCCCGAGCCCGGGTGGCCCATCTCGGCAAGGGCGTCCATCGCGTGGTGCTGCGATATGGCTTCATGGACTCGCCAGATGTGCCGCGCGATCTGGCGTTGCTTCTGGACAGAGGCATTCCCTTCGATTCGATGCGGACCTCGTACTTCATTGGGCGCAACAGCTATGTTGCCTCCAGTGTGCCGCTGCTGCCTCGTTGGCAGGAGAAGCTCTTCATCGGCCTGGCTCGGTTTGCCTCCAGCGCCGGCGACTTCTTCGGTCTGCCGTCCAACCGGGTTGTCGAAATGGGAAGCCGCATCGAGGTCTAGCTGTGGCGCCTCAACAGCTAGGCCGCCGCCGCCGCGGATGGTGCCGGCACATCAGCGGCGGTGGCCGGCCTTGTAGGCGAGCCAGGCGATGATGGCGTCGATGTCGGCGTCGCTCAGGCTTTCCTCGTCGAAAGCCGGCATCTTCTCCTCGGGCCAGGTGCGGACGGACTTGGGATTGCGCAGGAACTTCAGAATCGTAGCGTTGCTCGCGGGCTTGCCGCTGTCGGTGACCGCGAGGGCTGCGAGATGATAGGCCCAGTACTCGCTGCTGATCTCGGCGCGCGTCCCGCCTCGCCAGACGATGTAGAAGGGCCCGGCGCTTCCCTTGGTGGTGCCCGGGATCGCGGGCCACGGCATGGCCGGGTCCTCGACCGCCAGGAAAGCCTCTGGACCGGAGGGCGGCGTGCTGGTCAACAGGCCCGCCGGGATGCTGACGGAAAAATCGTCGACGGCGCGGGCCTGGACATGGTCGTCATCGCCGATCTTCGCGCCTTTCAGCAAGGCGGCGATGGCGATGGCACGGTAGGTCATGGGGCGCCGGTAGACCGGGTCGTAGGCGATGCTGACGGTTTGCAACCTGGGATCGGCCAGCAGCTCGGGCCGGGAATAGGTCCTGGAGGTTGTTCGATCGGCGACGGTGAGCGTGGGCGCCTGGGCGAGGACCGCGCGGCCATGACAGCCGATCAGACCCGCCGCCAGGGCCAGCGCCAACAGCAAAGCCCGCATTCCACCCATCCGTCGACCTGTTCCCCGCCAGTAGCCCGCCCGATCTTTTCGCATATTCCCCGGGACGCGCCACGGCCCGTGGGTCAATAGGCGATTGTGCTTGAAGGTACAGGATTCATATCCTATATATCCGATCAATGATCGGCTCGAGTCCGTTCCTGCCTCTGCTTCCCGAAGGGTCGATTTCGTTGGGGTTATTGATCGAAGTCGAATCCCGAAATGCCCGCTTTCGGCGGACATTCAGGGGCGGTGATAGGATCGAAAAAGGCCAGGCAGTGGAAGGGCTTGGCCCCGGTTTGTCGGGGCAGCGCCGGAACGGGATTGAGTTTTCTTCCTGTCCGCCCCTGCGGCGGACATTCAGCCTTTGATCCGCTGCCCGCCGATCCGGTGGTCCTTCAGGATTTCGGGCCGGAAGGCGAGGCCGTGGCCCGGCCGCTCGGGCGGGCTCATGGTGCCGTTCTTCGACGGCAGCACCGGCTCGATCCAGAGGTCGTCGTTCCAGTCCATGTATTCGAGGTAGTTGGCGTTGGGGATCGAGGCCATCACATGGACCATCGTTTCGTGGAAAAGATGCGGCGCGACGCGGATGCCCCACGGCTCGGCCGCGGCCGCGATCTTGCGCAGCTCGCTAAAGCCGCCGCGCATCGGGTCGGGCTGCAGGATCGGTGTGCTCGGATGTTCGAAGAAGGGGCGGAGATCGTTGCGGCCAAAATGACTCTCGCCGCCCACGATGCGGGTTTTCAGGGCGGCGGCGATGCGGCGGTAGCCGGCAAAATCCTCGGCGATCACCGGCTCCTCCAGCCAGTAGGGATCGAACTCGTCGATGCGGTGGCCGGCCTGGATGGCGGTGTCGGCGTCCCAGCCCATGTTGACGTCGATCATGATTTCGATGCCGCCGCCCATCGCCTCGCGCATGGCCTTCACGTTCTCGACGTCCTCGCGCCACGGCCGGATATGCGCCACCTGCATTTTTATGGCTTTCAGGCCCTGGGCGGTGAATTCCTTGGCACGCGCGATCATGCCGTCGCGACCGAGGCCGCGGAACACGCCGGAGCCGTAGGCGGGGATCTCGGTGCGGGCGGCACCCCAGAGCCGGAACAAGGGCAGCGACGCCCGCTTGCCGATGATGTCCCACAGCGCCATATCAACGGCGCTCTGCGCGAACACGGTGACGCCCATGCGGCCCAGCCAGAAGTTGCTCTTGTAGAGCGCCTGCCAGATCGCCTCGACCTCGGTCGCGTCGCGGCCGATGACGTGCGGCGCGATCAGCTCCTTCATGCAGGTATCGATCGTGTGGAATCCGCCCCGCAGCGGCATCAGGTAGCTCATGCCGACGAGCCCGCCCTGGGTCTCGATCTCCAGCACGAAGATGTCGCGCTTGCCGGCCGACAGGATGCCGGCGGCCGGTGCGGCGCCACGCCACGGCACCTGGAGGAGGGTCGTGCGCAGTTCGGTGATGGTGGTGGCAGTGGTCATCAGGCGTATCTCCCGCAGGGTCCCGCCACTATGATGCCGCCGCCATGAACCAGTCCAACCGCATCTACCTCTTCGACACCACCCTGCGAGACGGCGCCCAGACCCAGGGGGTGGATTTCACCGTGGCCGACAAGGCCGCGATCGCGCGCGAGCTCGACCGGCTCGGCATCGACTACATCGAAGGCGGCTGGCCCGGCGCCAATCCGACCGACGACCGCTTCTTTGCCGATCCGCCCGAATTCGAGAACGCGAAGTTCACCGCCTTCGGCATGACCCGCCGGGCCGGCCGGTCGGCCGCCAATGATCCGGGACTCGCCGCCATTTTGCAGACCAAGGCGCGCAACGTCTGCATGGTGGGCAAGACCTGGGACTTCCACGTCGACGTGGCGCTGGAAGTCGACCGCGGTGAATATCTCGAGATGATCGGCGATTCGCTGGCCTATGCGAAAACGCGGATGGAAGAAGTGATGTTCGACGCCGAGCATTTCTTCGACGGCTACAAGGCCAATCCCGACTACGCGATGGCCTGCCTCGGCGCTGCCGACAGGGCTGGCGCGCGCTGGCTGGTGCTCTGCGACACCAACGGCGGGACGTTGCCGCACGAGATCGAGCGCATCGTGGGCGAGGTCGCGCGAAAGATTCCCGGCGATCGATTGGGCATCCACACCCACAACGACACAGAGAACGCGGTGGCCAACACACTGGCGGCCGTGCGCGCCGGCGTGCGCCAGGTCCAGGGCACGATCAACGGGCTGGGCGAACGCTGCGGCAACGCCAACATGATCGCGCTCATTCCCAATCTCGTGCTCAAGATGGGCTTCGAGACCGGCTTGAAGAACGACGCGCTGCAGCGGCTCACGCATCTGTCGCGCCTGCTCGACGATCGCCTCAACGTCGTGCCCAATCGCAGCGCCGCCTACGTCGGCACGCGCGCCTTCGCCCACAAGGGCGGGCTGCATGTGTCCGCGGTCGAGAAGGACCCCAGGACCTACGAACATGTCGATCCCGAGGTCGTCGGCAACCAGCGCATCATCGTCGTCAGCGACCAGGCCGGGCGCTCCAACATCATGGCGCGCTTCCGCCAGATCGGACTGGAGGTCGACCCGAAGGATCCGGGCGTGGCGCGGCTGCTGGAGATCGTCAAGGAGCGCGAGGCCGAGGGCTATGCCTACGACGGCGCCGATGCCTCGTTCGAACTCCTGGCGCGGCACGAACTCCACACCGTGCCCGACTACTTCGCCCTGCAGAGCTTCCGCGTGCTGTCCGAGCGGCGCGTCAATGCGTGCGGCCAGCTCATCACGATGTCCGAGGCCACAGTGAAGCTCGACATCGCCGGGCGGCGGGCGATGGAGGTGGGCGAGGGCAACGGCCCCGTGAATGCCCTCGATGCGGCGCTGCGAAAGGCGCTGCTGCCGGTCTATCCGGAGCTCGAGGACATGCGGCTGGTCGACTTCAAGGTGAGGATTCTAGATTCGGCCGGCGGAACGGCGGCGACCACCCGCGTGATGATCGAGAGTGCGGATGCAACGGGCAGGCGGTGGAGCACGATCGGCGTGTCGCCCAACATCGTCGATGCGTCGTACAACGCGCTCTACGACGCCATCACCTACAAGCTGTTCCGCGACGGCGCCCGGCCGGCGAGGCCGGCATGAAGCGCGCCCGCCCGGCCCGCCTAGCTGCCATGCCCTCCCCCCGGTTGACCTGATCGGACCTCGGGCAGACGATATATATCGTGCGAGACGGAGAGCATCTGGAGCCAGGGAAGCTGGGTCCTATGGCACCACCGATCGCGATTGCCGCAGCACGGCGATCGCGCGTGTCCGGCCGTGCGCTCGCCCGAACCTTCATGTGGCTGCTGCCGGCCATCGCGCTGGTCGTGACGCTGTTCGCCTGGCTGGCGGCTGGCCGCTACGTCGGTACCGACAACGCCTATGTCAAAGGCGACCGCGCGCTGATCGCCACCGAACTGAGCGGCATCATCGTCGAAGTGCCGGTGAAGGAGAACCAGGCCGTGTCGCGCGGCCAGCTCCTGTTCAAGCTCGACGACCAGGCCTATCGCCTGGCGTTGGCCCGCATCGAGGCCGACCTCGAGACGACGCGCGCCGACATCCGCGGCCTGCGCGCGCAATGGCGCGTCAAGCGCGAGGAGATCAAGGCGGCTCTGAGCCAGGAGCTCTACGCTCAGACCGACTTCGACCGTCAGTCGGGGCTGGCCGAGCGCAAGTTCGCCTCGACCCAGAAACTCGAGGAGGCGCGCCTGGCGCTCGACGTCGCTCGCCAGCGCATCTCCGCGGCGCAGGAGGACCTCACCCGCATCGAGGCCGCTCTCGCGGGCGATCCCAAGATCCGGACCGACGACCATCCCCGGGTCAAGCAGATGATCGCGGCCCGCGAGGAGGCGCTGCTGCGCCTGCGCAAGACCACGGTCGAGGCGCCGCTCGACGGCATTGTCGCCAAGCGGCCGGTGCCCGGCACCTACGCCACCGCCGGCACGCCGGTGATGGTCGTGGTGGCCGATACCGATCTGTGGATCGAGGCCAACTTCAAGGAGACCGAACTCACGCTGGTGCGTCCGGGACAGAAGGCGATCATCCATGTCGACACCTATCCCGATGCCGAATGCACCGGCTCGGTTGCCAGCATCTCGCAGGCGACAGGGGCGGAGTTCGCCGTGCTGCCGCCGCAGAACGCCTCGGGCAACTGGGTGAAGGTGGTCCAGCGCATCCCGGTACGCATTGCCGTGCAGTGCCGTGACGGCGATCCGCCGTTGCGTGTCGGCATGAGCACGACGGTCGAGATCGACACCGGCCACAGCCGTTCGATGGGCGGCTTGCTGGCGGGCCTCGGCAAGGCGATCGGTCTGTCGAGCGCCTCGGCCACCTCAAAGCCGTGACGGGCAAACCATGACCGTCGATCCGGCGGTCCGGCGCCGGCGCGGCCTGATCACGCTGGTGGTCATGTCGGCCACCATCATGCATGCGCTCGACGGCACAATCGCCAACGTGGCGCTGCCCAGCATCCAGGGCGGGCTGTCGGCAACCCAGGAGCAGGTCTCCTGGGTGGTGACGTCCTACATCGTGGCCTCGGCGATCATGACGCCCTTCGCCGGCTTCTGCGCGACGCGCTTCGGGTTGCGCCGCACGCTGTCGACCTGCGTCATCGGCTTCACCATCGTGTCGATGCTGTGCGGTGCCGCCCAGACACTCGACCAGCTCGTGCTGTTTCGTGCCCTGCAGGGCGGTTTTGGCGCGGCGCTCGTCCCGGTTTCCCAGGCCATCATGATGGATACCTATCCGCGCGAGGAGCAGGGCAAGGCGATGGCGATGTGGGGCGTCGGCACCATGATCGGCCCGATCGTCGGTCCCTCTCTGGGCGGCTGGCTGACCGACGAACTCAGCTGGCGCTGGGTATTCTACGTCAACCTGCCGGTCGGCCTCCTGTGTGCCTTCGGCATCCTGATGCTGGTGCGCGACAGCATCCACGACCGGCCGCGGCCCTTCGACATGCTGGGTTTCACCTTGCTGGCGATCGCCATCGGCACCTTCCAGCTCATGCTCGACCGCGGCCACCAGCTCGACTGGTTCGACTCGCCCGAGATCATCGGCGAGACCGTGATTGCCGGCGTCGCCTTCAGCATGTTCCTGATCCATACGCTGACCGACCGTCAGCCGTTCCTGTCGCGCGATCTCTTCAAGGATCGCAATCTCACGGTGGGGCTGGTCTTCACCGCGCTCGCCGGCTTCGTCCTGATCGTATCGGCGACCCTGATGCCGCCGTTCCTCCAGCAGCTCAAGGGCTATCCGGTTTTCACCACCGGCATCGTGCTGGCGCCGCGCGGCGCCGGCATGATGGTGGCAATGATGCTGGTGTCGCGCTTGATCGGACGCTTCGACGAGCGCTGGCTGATCTTCTCCGGTCTCGTGCTCTGCACCCTGTCGCTGTGGGACATGTCGCGGTTCAACCTCGAGGTCAGCGAGAGCCAGATCGTGTGGAATGGTATCCTGCTGGGCTTCGGCCTCGGCCTTGTCTTCCCGCCGCTCACCACGCTCACCTTCGCCACCCTGCCGCCAAGGCTGCGGACCGAGGGCGCCGCGATCAACGCCCTGCTGCGCAATCTCGGTGCCAGCATCGGCATCGCCGTGATGGTTTCCCTGCTCGCGCGCAGCACGCAGGAGAACCGCTCCGAGCTGGTCGGGCAGTTCCATCCGTTCAGTGGCGGTTGGCCTTTCGGGACGACCATGCCGGGCGCCGACTCGACCCTGCTCGCGGTCTGGGACATGGAAATCAACCGTCAGGCCGCCATGATCGGCTACCTGAACGATTTCCGTGCCATGACCATCTGCACCGTGATCGTCATGCCGCTGCTGTTCCTGATGCGCAGACAGACCTTCCTGCCGACACGCTAGACGCGATATAGGGCGGCATGGGACGACCTTCCAAGGGCCGGATGACGGCTACCGCCACGCCGGTGATCATCCTGGTGCGGCCGCAACTCGGCGAGAACATCGGCATGGCTGCGCGGGCCATGCTGAATTGCGGCCTGTCGGCGCTGCGGCTGGTCGCCCCGCGGGACGGCTGGCCCAATCCAAAGGCGCAGCGCGCCGCCTCGGGTGCCGATATCGTGCTCGACAAGACCCGGGTGTTCGACACGGTGGAGGCCGCGGTCGCCGATCTCGAACGGGTGGTGGCGACCACGGCGCGCAACCGCGAGCTCACGCAGCGCATCCTCACCCCCCGGAGTGCGGCGCTGGAAGTCCATGGCTGGCTCGGGCAGGGCGAGCAGGTCGGGATCCTGTTCGGGCCGGAGCGGACCGGGCTCGAGAACGACGACATGGTCCATGCCGACACCGCGCTGTCGATCCCGCTCAATCCGCAGTTCTCTTCCCTCAACATCGCCCAGGCGGTGCTGCTGGTTGCCTACGAATGGGCAACGGCGGGGCAGGATGTCCCGGCGGAGCGCATGTCCGATCATGCCGCCCGCCCGGCCAACAAGGAGGAGCTGGCGAACCTGTTCGCCCATCTCGAGCGCGCGCTGGACGAATCGGGCTTCCTGCGCAACAAGGCGATGCGCCCGGCCGTGGTGCACAATCTGCGGGCCCTGCTGCAGCGCGCGGCGATGACCGAGCAGGAGGTGCGAACCTTCCACGGCGTCATCAAGTTTCTCTCCAAGAGCAAGCACGAGGAGTAGGCATGTCCACGACCGCGAAGATTTCCTGGGTCGACGGCGCGTTGTTCGTCGCCGAAGGCGGCAGCGGCCATACCTTTACGATGGACGGTTCGCCCGACGTCGGCGGCCGCAACCTCGCTTCGCGGCCGATGGAGGCGGTGCTGATGGGCATGGGCGGCTGCACCGCGATCGACGTGGTCTCGATGCTTAAGAAACAGCGCCAGGACATCGAGGGCGTAGAAGTCTCGCTGGAGGCCGAACGGGCCGACGAACACCCCAAGGTCTTCACCCGGGTGAAGCTCGTCTACACGGTGCGCGGCCGCAAACTGAACAAAGCGCTGATCGAACGGGCGGTCAGCCTGTCCGACGAGAAGTACTGTTCGGCCACGGCCATGGTTCGAAAGTCGGCCGAAATCACCCATGAAGTGGTGCTGGTCGAGATCTAAGCCATTGATTTACATGGCGGAACGCCTGCTTGACTAAGCTGCGTCCGAAAGTATGTTCCGCCCCTCTCCGGAGAACGTGGCCGCGGGCCGTTTCAGGCCCTCGTCCCGCCCCAGCCCAAGCACCTGTAAACAGGCGCGAGCTGGACCAAGGCCTATCCGGACAACAGCGACCCCAGATCAATCCGGGGCGCAAAACCGATGGAGTGCTGCGTGAGCAAGCGCGCGAATTCGAAGTACAAGATCGACCGCCGCCTCAGGGTCAACCTGTGGGGCCGTCCCAAGAGCCCGATCAACAAGCGCGAATACGGTCCCGGCCAGCACGGCCAGGGCCGCCAGAAGCCGACCGACTATCGTCTGCAGCTGATGGCCAAGCAGCGCCTCAAGGGCTACTACGGCTAGCCGTGCGCCGCAAGGGCGACACCGGCGAGAACCTGGTCGAGCTGCTCGAGCGCCGGCTGGACGCGGTCATCTACCGCATGAAGTTCGCCATCACCGTCTTCGCCTCGCGCCAGCTCGTGAGCCACGGCCACGTCAAGGTGAACGGTCGCCGCGTCAACATCGCGTCCTACCTCGTGAAGGACAACGACGTCATCGAACTGACCTCGAAAGCCAAGGAGATGGCACGGGTCATCGAAGCGACGCAAACCGCCGAGCGCGATGTCCCGGAATACGTCACGGTCGACCACCAGGCGATGAAGGGCAGCTACGTCCGCGGGCCGAAGCTGGCCGACGTGCCGTATCCGGTCCAGATGGAGCCGTCGCTGGTAGTCGAGTACTACAGCCGCTAGCAGAGATTTTCCGCTTCACACGCTGCGAAAACCCGCCCTTGTGGCGGGTTTTTTGCTTTGAATTCTCGATCCTGCCACGGTTGTGACTGTCCGCCAGCGGCGGCCAAGCCTATAATCGGGTGGGGATTTGGGGTTGGAGACTTCGAGTATGGCGATGGTCCGTCTGTCGGTCTTGGCTACGGTCGCGGTCGTAGTCTGTGGGACCGCCTATGTTTACCGGGATGAAGTGGCCCAGCGCCTGGGGTTTGGTGCAGCCAAGGCCGCCGAGCAGACCCAGGGCAGCAGCCCGGCCGCCATGGCGCAGCCGCCGGGCCGGCGGGGCCGTGCCAATCCAGGCGGCCCGATCCCCGTCGTAGTCGCCAAGATCGCCCAGAAGTCCATGCCGGTCATCGTCGACGCCGTCGGTACCGTCCAGGCAATCGCCTCTATCCAGATCAAGCCGCGCACCGACAGCCAGATCATGAAGGTCCATGTTGAAGAGGGCGCGCTGGTCAAGGAAGGCGACCTGCTGTTCGAGCTCGACGCCCGGACGCTCAAGGCGCAGCTCGGCCAGATCGAAGCCCAGATCCGCAAGAACCAGGCGCAACTCGTCCAGACCCGGCGCGATCTCCAGCGCTTCGAGGAATTGCTGGGCAAGAACGCCGGCACGGTCGTGCAGCGCGACAATGCGCAAACGGCGGTGAAGTCGGCGGAAGCCCAGCTTGAGGCCGACGAAGCGGCGAAGGCCAGCGTCCAGACCCTGCTCACCTTCACCGAGATTCGTGCCCCTGTTTCGGGCCGCATCGGCTCGATCGCGAGCAAGGCGGGTGCCGTCGTCCGTGTCGGCGACAACTCCGTCAACAGCACGCTGGCGACCATCAACCAGATTGATCCGATCTTCGTCGCCTTCGCGATACCGCAGGTCATCCTGCCCGAGCTTCGATCGGCGATGGCCAAGGGGCCTGTCGTGGTCCAGGCGATCGTCGACGACACCAGGAAGCCGCCCGGTGCAATGGCGTTCATCGAGAACACCGTCGACCCCAACACCGGCACCGTGATCGCGCGCGCGCGCATCGCCAACGCCAGCGAAGTCCTGTGGCCGGGCCAATTCGTCAAGGTCGAGGTCATACTGGGTGTCGAGCCGGAGGCGATCTCGGTGCCGTCGGCGGCGGTCCAGCTCGGACCCCAGGGGCCTTACGTGTTCGTCGTCAAGGATGGCATCGCCGAGCTGCGGCAGGTGGTGGTCAAGCGCACGCAGGACGGCCAGGCGGTGATCGGCAAGGGTCTTGCCGATGGCGAGCAGGTCGTAATCGACGGTCAGCTCAGGCTGGTCAATGGTGCCGCTGTCGCCGTGCGCCCGCCACCCGCGTCCGAACCGGCCAAGTCGCCAGCACCGCCGCGCGGCTAGCCGGCACGGAGACCTGAGATGAACTTGTCAGAGCTCTGCATCCGCCGGCCGGTCATGACCATCCTGGTCATGGCGTCGTTCGTCATCACCGGCATGTTCGCCTACAAGCAGCTGCCGGT
>RGPT01000470.1 GCA_010032545.1 Alphaproteobacteria bacterium | reverse complement strand
CGAACAGCTCACCCGGCCTGGAGCCGCGCGTCGACTGGTCGCCTTCGAGCGGCACCTGCTGATAGCCGGCGCGGAAGGTCGCCAGCGCCGCGTCCAGGTCATAGGACGGATCGGCAAGCGCCGCCCAGCGGGCCAGCGCCCGGCCGTGCTGGACTTCCTCGTCGCCCCACAGGCGCACGGCGTCGCACAGCGCGTCGTCGCCGCGGAAGACGTTGCACAGATAGGTCACGTAATCGGGAGCGTTGGCCTCGACCAGCGACGCGGCCTTGATGGTCGCGAGCAACTGCTGGTCCACCAGTTCGGGACGGAACGCGCTCCAGTCGATATCGTCGAGAGTCCAATACCGGCTCATGCCACCCCGTTTCGCTGCTGCTGGCGGAATTGGGCGCTATTCTACGGCGCTGAGCAATTCGTTCAAGCTGTCATGCAGCGCCTGGGCGCGGGCACGGTCGGCGTCGGTCTTGGCCAGCGAGACATCCTCGGCGGCGTTGCGCACTTCCTGGGCCAGCGCGGCGCGGTCCAGTTCGGCAAGATTGGTCGCGTGCTCGGCGAGCAGGGTTATCCGGTCGCCGGTCACGTCGACGAAGCCGCCGCGCACGAAGATGCGGGTGCTGGGCGCCCCACCCCATGTCGCATAGACGTCGACGACGGCAGGACGCAGGGTGGAGATGAGCGGCATGTGGCCGGGCATCACCGTCATGTCGCCTTCGGTGCCGGGCACCATCACCGCTTCCACGTCCGCCGACATCAGCAGGCGGTCGGGGGAGACCAGTTCGAACGATAGTGTGTCTGCCATGATGGTGCTCTCCGGCGGCTGTTATCAGGCCGCTTCAGCCGCCATGCGCTCGGCCTTGGCCACCGCTTCCTGGATGTTGCCGACCATGTAGAAGGCGGCTTCCGGCAGGTGATCATATTCACCGCTGACCAGCGCCTTGAAGCCCTTGATGGTGTCTTCGAGCGACACCAGCTTGCCCGGCGAGCCGGTGAACACTTCGGCGACGTGGAACGGCTGGCTGAGGAAGCGCTGGATCTTGCGGGCGCGGGTCACGGTCAGCTTGTCGTCTTCCGACAGCTCGTCCATGCCCAGGATGGCGATGATGTCCTGCAGGCCCTTGTAGCGCTGCAGGGTCTCCTGCACGCGGCGGGCGACCTGGTAGTGCTCGTCGCCGACGACGCGCGGGTCGAGGATGCGCGAGGTGGAGTCGAGCGGATCCACGGCCGGATAGATGCCCAGTTCGGCGATCTGGCGCGACAGCACGGTGGTCGCGTCAAGATGCGAGAACGAGGTGGCCGGCGCCGGATCGGTCAGATCGTCAGCG
>RGPT01000469.1 GCA_010032545.1 Alphaproteobacteria bacterium | reverse complement strand
AAGCCGGGCAGGGTTTCGGAGACGGCGGGCAATTCAGGGAAGGCCGCCGAGCGCCGCAGGCTGGTCACCGCGAGGCCGCGGATCTTGCCGGAACGGATCTGGGTGGCCGCGCCGGGCAGGTTCTCGAACATCATCTGGATCTGCCCGCCGAGCAGGTCCACCATCGCCTGCCCCGAGCCTTTGTAGGGGATATGCGTGAGCTTCACGTTGGCGAGGAGCGCAAACAATTCGCCAGTGAGGTGGGTGGTCGCGCCGGTGCCGGCGGAGCCGTAGGTCAGCTCGCCCGGACGGGCCTTGGCATAGGCGATCAGCTCGGGCACCGACTTCACGGCGAGGCCGGGATGGACCACGATCGAGTTCGGCACGTTGGCCACGTGCACGATGGGCACGAAGTCCTTGACCGGATCGTACGGGAGCTTGGAGTAGAGACTCGTGGCCGTGGAGTGGGAGCCCGGCGCACCCATCACGATGGTGTAACCGTCAGCAGGCGACTTGGCCGCGGCGTCGGCGCCGATGGTGCCGCCCGCGCCGGGCTTGTATTCGATCACCACGGTTTGGCCCAGGCCCTGCGTGAGCTTGTCCGCGACGATGCGTGCGAGGACGTCGGTGGTGCCGCCCGCGGCGTAGGGGACGATCATCTTCACCGGCTTGGACGGGTAGGCTTGCGCAAAGGCGATGAGCGGGGCGAAGAGCAGGGCGAGGGCCGGCAGTGCGCGCATGGGAGTCTCCTGGGGGATTCGGTCAGGTAAGGCGCGAAAAGGCGTCCCGCATCCTGCGGCAGGCTTCTTCGAGGTTGTCCATCGAGGTGGCGAACGACACGCGGAAGTAGGGCGAGGTCCCGTAGGCCCCGCCGTGCACCAGCGCCACGCCTTCGTCCAGCAGGTGCAGCGCCACGTCTTCGTCGTTCGCGAGCTTCTTCCCTTTGGGCGTGCTCTTGCCGATCAGTCCGGCGCAGGAGACGAAGAAGTAGAACGCGCCGGGCGGTTTCTCGCAGGCAAGGCCGGGAATGGCGTTGATCAGCGGCAGGATGCGGTCGCGCCGCGCCTCGAACTCGGCACACCGTTGGCGGACGATCTCCTGCGGGCCGTTCAGTGCGGCCACTGCGGCGGCCTGGCTGATCGAGCTCGGATTGGCCGTGCTCTGCGACTGCATCTTGCCCATGGCCTTGATGAGCTCGGCCGGGCCGCCGGCATAGCCGATCCGCCAGCCGGTCATCGCGTAGGCCTTGGACACCCCGTTGATCGTAAGGGTGCGCGCGGCGAGCTGTGGCGCCACCTGGGCGAAGGTGGAGAATTTCCGCCCGTCGAACAGGATGTGCTC
>RGPT01000468.1 GCA_010032545.1 Alphaproteobacteria bacterium | reverse complement strand
CAGGCCGAGACGCAGGCGCTCTTCCCCATCGTGCAGGGCGGAATTCACGCCGATCTGCGACGCGAGGCCGCCGCACGAATCGTCTCGGCCGGGCCGTGGCATGGCGTCGCGATCGGCGGACTCTCGGTCGGTGAGGAAAAGCCGGCGATGTACGACATGCTCGAGGCGTGCGACGAGGCGTTGCCGAGAGACCGGCCGCGTTACCTGATGGGCGTCGGCTTCCCAGAGGACCTCATCGAGGGCGTGGCGCGCGGCGTGGACCTGTTTGATTGCGTCGCGCCGACGCGCATGGGCAGGAATGGCGCCGCCTTTACCTCGCGCGGCCGCCTCAACATGAAGAATGCCGCGCACCGGCTCGACGATCGACCAATCGAGGACACCTGCGGCTGCAGCACGTGCCGACGTTTTTCGCGGGCGTACCTCCGGCACCTCGTGCAGACGGAGGAGATTCTCGGGCTCCGCCTGCTGTCGCTGCACAATGTACATTTCCTCATCGCGATCATGCGGCGTGCACGGGCAACGATTGCAGACGGCACCTTCGCCGCGTGGAGCCAAGACTGGCTCGCGCGATACCACTCTTCCGACGAGCTCCCCTGATGTCATTCCTGCCTGCATTGCTGCTTCAGGCTGCCGCGCCCGCCGCGGGCGCCCAGTCACCACTGATCTTCTTCGGTCAGATGGCCGTCATCGTGGCCATCTTCTACTTCATCGTGCTGCGCCCGCAGCGAAAGCAGCAGAAGCAGCTCGAAGCGTCGCTCCTGTCGATGACCAAGGGTGACGAAGTGGTCACCGCCGGCGGCATCATCGCCGAAGTCGTTCACATCAAGGAGACGCTCAAGGACGGCGCTCCGGTCCCGACCATGGCCGACCGCGTGACGATCAAGTCCGGCGAATCAAAAGTCGTGGTCGAGCGTGGACGGATCGTGCGAGTCAACCGGCCTTCGAACGAGAGCTAGCGCCGATGGCGGTCCTGCCGATTCATGTCCTCGGCGCGTCCGTCCTGCGACAGGAGACGACGCCGGTCACCAAGGTGACTCCGGAGCTCCTGAAGCTCGCGGACGACATGTTCGACACGATGCACGCCGCCAGCGGCGTTGGCCTCGCGGCCCCGCAAGTCGGGCGCACCGAGCGGCTCGCCGTCGTCGAGGTTGAGGGAGAACGACATGTGCTGTTCAATCCGGAAATCGTACTGGAGGAAGGCAGCATCAAGTGGGAAGAAGGCTGCCTCTCCATTCCCGAGATTTATGGCGACGTCATGCGCGCGGCGCGGGTGATCGTGCGCGCGACCGGGCGCGACGGCAAGTTGTTTGACGTCGAGGGA
>RGPT01000467.1 GCA_010032545.1 Alphaproteobacteria bacterium | reverse complement strand
CCGGCCACGTCGGCCGTCGCAGTGCGCGACGGCTGATCGGCTTGACCAGGCACGGCAGCGCCATCGACTTCGGCCAGCGCATTTCGTCGAGCCGCTGACGGGTTGCGGCAGACAACCCAGCTGCCAGCGCCACGCCCGTACCGCGGTCCCAGGCGCGAAGGAGCGCGCCACCCAGCCCCTGGCGCTGACGCTCGGGCGCGACCAACGGGTCCTCGCTCCAGGTTCCCGCGATCTCCGTGCCGGAGACCACCACCTTCACCGGCATCAGCCGGCAGGCGGCGATCAGCGTTGGTCCCTCGCGCACGACCCAAAAGGGCGGCTCGATGCCGCTCGCGGGATCCTTGCGCGTCCAATCCCAACGCAGACGCAAGCGATCGGCGGATTCGGAGCCGAACGTGCGCCGGTACAGCTGCTCGATGCCGCGCCGATCATCGGGGGTGTAACGCTCGATATCCGCCATTCAGGAAGCGAGCGGATCGCCAAGGGTGCGATTGCTCACGCTGATTGTACGACGAGTGGAGAAGCGCCTAGGCGCCGGGAGGCCGGACCATCGGCCCGGGTTGCGCCTGCTGACCCGGTTGCGGCGCAGGCTGCTGAATCATTCCAGGTGTCGGCGAGCCGATCGGGCCAAATCCGCGCGTGGGCGGCGCGGGATTGATGGTAATCGTCGGCGTGTTGCCGGGCGCGGCCGTCCCTGGAGGCATCACCACGCCCTGGGGGCCGGATGTGCCCGGTTGCGGGAACCCGTTTTGCCCAACCTGCGGGAACGTGAACACCGGTGCGTTGGGCGGATTGTTCGCCCACCACCTCGTGCTTGGCGGCGCGGAAGTCTGCGCGCTCGACATCTGGCAGGAGCACGTCGAGGCAATCTCCCGCGACGGCCTGCGCCTCCAGGTCGACGGCCGGGAGATCGTGTCGCCGCTCAGGCGCGCCACGACCTCGCCTCAGGACGCAGGCATCGCAGACCTGGTCGTGCTTTTCGTGAAGGGCTACGACTCGCGCGAGGCGCTCGAGTCGGTACGCCCAGCCATCACGCCGCATACGGTCTTCGTGACGCTGCAAAACGGGCTGGGCAATCCACAGCTCGTCCGTGAGATGTTTCCCGCAAACCCTGTGCTGTTCGGACTGACCACGCTTACGAGCGATGTGCTCGGTCCGGGCCGGATCGAACCGCGCTCCACGGCCTCCGGCGTGACCGATGTCTGGGCACTCGGTGAAGGCGACACCGCGCCCCTGCAGTCGTTCGTTGCCCTGCTCAACCGCGGCGGCATCAGCGCGCGCGTAAATCCCCAGATCGAGCTCAGCGTCTGGAAAAAACTGGTCGTGAACTGCG
>RGPT01000466.1 GCA_010032545.1 Alphaproteobacteria bacterium | reverse complement strand
CAGGGCCGCTTTTCGTCAGGCCTGGGGCCGGTGGAGGGGGACTACTTGTCCTCTTCCGCCTCGGCCTTCTTGGCGCGCTTCGACAGGGCCGCGCCCAGGATGTCGCCCAGGCTGGCGCCGGAGTCGGACGAGCCGAACTGCTCGACAGCTTCCTTCTCCTCGTCAACCTCGCGCACCTTGATCGACAGCGTGACCTTGCGGGCCTTGGCGTCGATCGCGGTGACCTTGGCGTCGACCTTGTCGCCGACCGAGAAGCGCTCGGTGCGCTGCTCGCCGCGGTCGCGGCTGAGGTCGCCCTTGCGGATATAGCCGGTCAGGCCGTCCGCCAGGGTGACAGTGACGCCGCGCGGGTCGATCTCTGACACCGTGCAGGTCACCACGTCGCCGCGCGAGACACCCGAGGTCTTCATCGGGTCGGCCGCCAGCTGCTTGATGCCGAGGCTGATGCGCTCCTTGGCCACGTCGGTCTCGAGCACCACGCCCTTGACCATGTCGCCCTTCTTGTAGTTCGCAATCGCCTGCTCGCCGGCGATGTTCCAGTCGATGTCCGACAGGTGGACCATGCCGTCCACGCCGCCATCCAGGCCGATGAACAGGCCGAACTCGGTGATGTTCTTGACCTCGCCCTCGATCTGGGTGCCGGCCGGGAACTTCTCGGCAAAGCTCTCCCACGGATTGGCCAGGCACTGCTTCAGGCCAAGGCTGATGCGGCGCTTCACCGAATCAACCTCAAGGACCATTACTTCAACTTCCTGGCTGGTCGAAACGATCTTGCCCGGATGAACGTTCTTCTTGGTCCAGCTCATTTCGCTGACGTGCACCAGGCCCTCGACGCCGGGCTCCAGCTCAACGAACGCGCCGTAGTCGGTGATGTTGGTGACGCGACCCTTGAACTTGGTGCCGGCCGGGTACTTGGCGGCGGCGCCATCCCACGGATCGGCCTCAAGCTGCTTCATGCCGAGGCTGATGCGCTGGGTTTCCGGATTGACGCGAACCACCTGCACCTTGACCTGCTGGCCAATGTTCAGCAGCTCGGACGGATGGTTGACGCGGCGCCACGCGATGTCGGTGACGTGCAGCAGGCCATCGACGCCGCCAAGGTCAACGAACGCACCGTAGTCGGTGATGTTCTTGACCACGCCGTCAAGGATCTGGCCTTCCTTCAGGTTGGCAACCAGTTCGCTGCGCGCCTCGGCGCGGCTCTCTTCCAGCACGGCGCGGCGCGACACGACGATATTGCCGCGGCGGCGGTCCATCTTGAGGACCTGGAACTGCAATGGCATGCCCATCAGCGGGGTGATGTCGCGCACCGGGCGGACATCGACCTGGCTGCCCGGCAGGAA
>RGPT01000465.1 GCA_010032545.1 Alphaproteobacteria bacterium | reverse complement strand
GAAACCATCACATCCATCGGCTTGAGAGACTGGGCGCATGCAGGTCAATAACCCACGCCGTTGGTATTAGCAGGCCTGTTGCTACGACGACGCTGGCCCATTGAGTCGCCGAGGCGCCTTCAAGCCCTGGTCGAACGAGGATTGCCGGCGCCTCGAGCAGATCGTTCGCTGACTTGAAGATGGATTGCTCGCCAAAGAGAGCAGAGCAAGCCAGGAACGCAGCGACATAGAGCGGCAATAGCGCGAGGATCAGGATCACGCGATTGTATCGCAAGAGTAACCTATCCTTCTCGAAGGCAAAGCGATTCGCGCATGCAATCCAGTTTCCGGAGCGTATAGCCGCAGCCTACTCTTCCAGATACCGGACGTCGACGCGCTCCGGCGCCTGTCCGTCATGGGCCGGGCCCTGCGGGCGCACGGCGATGCGGGTGCCGTCCATGCCGTGGTCCATCAGATAGCCGCGCACGGCGATGGCGCGCTGCAGTGCCAGGCGGCGGGTGTCGCTGGCCGACTGCTTCTCGGTCCCCGCATAGGCCTTCAGTTCGAGCCGCTGGCTCTTCGACTGCCCCGCGATTTCGTCCAGCCTTTTGAGGGCGCCTGCCGCGAGCACCGAGCTGCCCGGCTCGAACAGCACCATCACCGACCGGCCGGTGAACGTCTTCTCCTTGGCCGGCTTGGGCGTGGCCGCGCTGGTGGCGGGCCTGGGCGCTTCCGGCGCCGGAGGCTGCATGCCAGTGGGGCGGTTCTTCAGCGCATCCATGTTGATGTCGATGCCGTCGCCCTCCTGCGCCAGGGCGGCAGAGAGCGGCGCCAGCACGAGGCTGAGAGCGAGGAGTCCCGAACGGATCGCATGATGTGTCATGCCACGGGACATAGGGCGTGATGCCGGCTAATTCGAGGCCGTCTTGGCGCGCGCCGCCATGTCGCGTCGCGTATCCGAGATCAGCTTGACCAGCGCCGGGTGCAGATGGTCGTTGGCGGCGAGCACCTCGCCGGACTGCACCGCCCGGTCGCGGCCCGCGTAATCGGTGACGAAGCCGCCCGCTTCCTTGACGATGATGGCGCCCGCGGCCACGTCCCACGGCTTCAGGTCCAGTTCCCAGTAGCCCTCGTAGCGGCCTGCCGCCACATAGGCCAGATCCAGTGCCGCCGCGCACACGCGAAGTCTCTTGTCGTTCATCCAGGCGCCGCGGCCGCGCTCGGCCCAGAACATCTCGTTCTTGATCGGGTCGTAGATCACGCCGGCCAGGATCTCGCCGTTGCTCTCGTAGCCGATGGAGATGGCGAAGTGCGGAATGCCGTGCAGGAAGTTGGTGGTGCCGTCGAGCGGATCGATGATCCAGCGCTGG
>RGPT01000464.1 GCA_010032545.1 Alphaproteobacteria bacterium | reverse complement strand
GGATCGGAGTTGGACTGGCCGTCGCGCCAGGAGACGTAATCTTCCCAGCCATGGCCGCGGCCGGACATGGCGACAAAGAGTTTCACCGTCGTGAGCCGCTCCTTGATCTCGCCGATCAGGCCGAAGAATTCCTCCTCGACGAACAGTACCTCGATGCGCGCGTCGTTGACGATGTACTCGACCTCGGGCGGCGCCAGGCGCCAGTTGATGCCGACCATCACGGTGTTCGACTTCGCCGCGCCGAACAGCAGCTGGAAGTACAGGTCCGAGTTTTTGCCCAGATAGGCGACCCTGGTCTGAGGCGGCACGCCGGCCTCGATGATGCCGTTGGCGACCTGCGAGGCGTAGCGGTCAAAGTCCTTCCAGGACACGACCCGGTCCTCGAACACGGTCGCGGCCTTGCCGGGACGAAGGGCTCCCCAATGGCGCGGTATGTCGGCCAGTATCTGCAGGTCGGCGATCGGCATGGACGGTTCCCTCTTCGGTATCTCCCCCGCGCCGACTGTAGGGACTCGGCCGTCCACGGGCAATATGCCCAGGCGGCCTAGACGCTTCGCTGCGCCGCACTATATAGCCCGGAAATTCAGTGTTGGGGGTGCGCATGCTCGATGCCGTCGCCATGGCCGGGAGCAACCTGCTCTCACCCATGGTCCTGTTCTTCGTCCTCGGTTTCCTCGCCGCGATGGCGCGATCCGATCTCTCCATCCCCGAACCGATCGCCAAGGCCATTTCGCTCTACCTG
Organism: Alphaproteobacteria bacterium; assembly: GCA_010032545.1. Taxonomy (GTDB): domain Bacteria; phylum Pseudomonadota; class Alphaproteobacteria; order Reyranellales; family Reyranellaceae; genus Reyranella. The sequence continues at coordinate 608 of RGPT01000464.1, read as the reverse complement.
ATGCTCGCCATCGGCTTCAAGGGCGGTGCCAGTCTCGCCAGCCACGGCGTCGACGCCACCATGATCGGCGTGGCCGCCGCCGGTATCGCGATGAGCTTCCTGCTTCCGATGCTGGCCTTCATCCTCGCGCGTGGCCTGGCACGCCTTTCCCCGATCGACGCCGCCGCGGTCGCCGCCCACTACGGTTCCATCAGCATCGTCACCTTCGTCAGCGCCAGCGAGTTCCTGCGCATGCTGGGCGTGTCTTTCGAGGGCTACATGGTGGCGGTGATGGCGTTGATGGAAACGCCCGCGATCATCTCCGGCCTTTGGCTGGCCCGGCGGTACCTGCAGCGGCCCGACAGCGGGCGCGGACAGGTGCTGCACGAGGTATTCCTGAACGGCAGCGTCGTGCTGCTGACGGGCGCGTTCATCATCGGCGCGGTAAGCGGCACCAAGGGGATGACCACAGTCGCCCCGTTCATCGACGCCCCGTTCAAGGGCGTCCTGTGCTTTTTCCTGCTCGACATGGGGCTGATCGCCGCCAACAGGCTGCGCGGCACCCGCGCGATCTCGCCCGGTCTTGCCGCCTTCGGCATCCTGATGCCCTTGATCGGCGGCGCGATCGG
>RGPT01000463.1 GCA_010032545.1 Alphaproteobacteria bacterium | reverse complement strand
CGCGGCGTGCCCGGCCCGTCAGGTCCGAATGCCAGGCCATGGGCTTGGCGTCGAATCGGGTTTCGAACCGGTCGAGCAGCTGGTTGGTCAGCGCGATCTCGGGAACCAGCACCAGCACCTGGCCGTCGGGGTCGCGCCTCAGCGCCTCGGCGATGGCCTCGAAATACACTTCGGTCTTGCCCGAGCCGGTGACGCCCTCGAGCGCCAGCGCCGCGAAGCCGCCGCCGATCCTGGCCATCAGCGCCGATGCCGCCGACTGCTGCTCGGCCGACAGCACCGGGCCTTGTGTGTCCGGATCGGGCGGCGGCTCCATGAAGCCGGCGTCCGGATCGTTCTCGATCGCCAGCAGCACGCCCTGCTCGGCCAGCCCGCGCACCACGCCGTCGCCGACCGCGGCGGCCTCGGCGATATCGGCGACCGTCCGCGGCGGCCCGTCCCGCAGCAGGTCGATGACCCGCTGGCGCGCGCCGGTGATTCGCTCCGGCTCCACGCCGCTCAGCGCGTAGGTGATGACCGGCCTGGACGGCTGGAACAGCGACGGCGTGGCGATCGCCATGCGCAGCACCGACCCCAGCGGCGCCATGGTGTAGCGCGACACCCAGTCGATGAACCGCCGTGTCGACGCCGGCAGCGGCGGCAGATCGATGCGCCCATGCACCGTCCGCAGTTTTTCCGGATCGGCCGGCGGCGCGGCGTCATCGCCGTCCCAGACCACGCCGATCCGGCGTTTCGTGCCCAGCGGCACCTCGACGAAATCGCCCGGTTGCAGGTTCATCTCTGGCGGAGGCCGGTAGTCATATGCTAGGTCGAGGCCCAGCGGCAGCAGCACGCGCACGGTCGCGGTACTCTCCGACCTCCCGGCCTCCGGCAACTCGCTTTTGATGGGATGCGGCCTTGGCAGGGTACTGCGCCTCTCTTAGAATCGCCCTGACGGGCCCAACAACCGAACCGAGGAATACCCTTCATGAAGTTCTTCGTCGACACCGCCGACATCGCGGAGATTCGCGATCTCGCCGAAAGCGGTTTGCTGGACGGCGTCACGACGAACCCGACGCTGGTCGCCAAGGCCGGACGCGACTTCAACGACATCCTGCGCGACATCTGCGCCGTGGTCGATGGCCCGGTGAGCGCCGAGGTCACCGCCACCGACGCCAAGGGCATGATCGCCGAGGGCGAGAAGCTGGCGCTGATCGCCGACAACATCACCGTGAAGGTGCCGCTGACCATCGACGGCCTGAAGGCCTGCCGCCACCTCACCTCCAATGGCACCATGGTCAACGTCACCCTGTGCTTCTCGGCGGTCCAGGCGCTGATGGCCGCCAAGGCAGGCGCCACCTTCATCTCGCCCTTCGTCGGCCGGCTCGACGA
>RGPT01000462.1 GCA_010032545.1 Alphaproteobacteria bacterium | reverse complement strand
ACGCGGGGTCGACGAAGCGGAACATCCGGCGCGTTTCCACCCCAGCCATCCGGCTCGCCAGCGATTTTTCGAACTCGATGGCGGGCGGCTGCACCCGGTCATAGCCGTGGCCGTCCAGCACATCCATCACTGCGCGGGTGACGCGCGCCGAGGTGGCCGCGCTGCGGGGCAGGCGGTCTTCGAGGCCTTCGGGCAATAGGTCGCGGTCGGTGTCTTGCATATTCGCGCCCTTAGCGGGGGTTTGCGCCTATGTCGAACGTCGGCGGTTGGCCTTAGACAGGCTCAGGCCGAGCGGGACCGGGTTTAGAACCCCATCCGCTCATGCTGAGCCTGTCGAAGCATCAAAACTCCAGCGCTTTCACCACCTTCACGCCGGGCACTTTCGCGGCGACATCCAGCACCGACTGCGGGATCGCGCTGTCGAGGCTGAGCAGCAGCACAGCCTCGCCGCCTGCCGAGCGCCGGCCGAGGTGGAAAGTGCCGATGTTGATGCCATTCTCACCGAGCAATGTGCCGATGCGGCCGATGAAGCCGGGCACGTCGTCGTTGACGATATAGAGCATGTGGCCAGCCAGATCGGCCTCGATGCCGATGCCGAAGATCTCGACCAGCCGCGGCTCGCGGTTGCCGAACAAGGTGCCGGCGACCGAGCGATCGCCCTGCGAAGTGGCCACGGTGACGCGGATCAGGGTGCTGTAATTGCCTTCGCGGTCATGGCGCACTTCGCGCACATCCAGCCCGCGCTCGCGCGCGAGGAACGGGGCGTTGACCATGTTCACCGTGTCCGAATAGCGGCGCATAAGCCCGCACAGCACCGCGCCGGTGATCGGCTTGATGTTGAGCTGGGCGGCGGCGCCTTCGACCTCGATGCTGATCTGCGTCAGGTTGTCATGCGCCAACTGGCCGACAAGGCTGCCGAGCCGCTCGGCGAGCGCCATGTAAGGACGCAGCTTGGGGGCTTCCTCGGCGCTTAGCGAAGGCATGTTGAGCGCATTGGTGACGCCGCCATGGACCAGATAGTCCGAGAGCTGCTCGGCAACCTGGATCGCGACATTGACCTGGGCCTCGTCGGTCGACGCGCCGAGATGCGGGGTCGAGATGAAATTAGGCGTGCCGAACAGCGGGCTCTCCTTGGCTGGCTCCTTGAGAAATACGTCGAGCGCCGCGCCTGCGACATGTCCCGAATCGAGCGCGGCCTTCAGTGCTTCCTCGTCGATCAATCCGCCGCGGGCGCAGTTGATGATTCGCACGCCCGGCTTGCACTTGGCCAGGTTCTCGGCGGATAGGATGTTGCGTGTCTGCTCGGTGAGCGGCGTGTGCAGCGTGATGAAATCCGCCTTGGCCAGCAGCGTATCGAGATCGGCCTTCTCGAC
>RGPT01000461.1 GCA_010032545.1 Alphaproteobacteria bacterium | reverse complement strand
CTTGCCCGTGCCGCTGTTGCCGAGCGCAATGATGTTCTCCCGGCGCAGGATATAGCCGCAGCGCGCCAGCTCCAGCACGAGCATCTTGTTCAGGCTCGGGATCGCCGTGAAGTCGAAGGTGTCAAAGCTCTTCACCGCCGGGAACCGCGCCGCCCGGATCCGCCGCTCGACTGTGCGCCGCTCCCGGTCGATCAGTTCGAGCTCGATCAGGCGCAGCAGGTATCGGGGATGATCGACGCCGTCGCGGGCGCATTCCCGCGCCACCTTGTCGTACTCGCGCAGAACGGTGGGCAGCTTCAGTTGCTTGAGGTGATGCGCCAGCAGGACCTGCGGCGTCCCCGAGGTCGTGCCCGCCGGCATCGTCTCTTTCGTCATGCTGCCGCTCCTGGGATGAGCACGGCATAATCGGAGGCCGACGTCGTCTTCACCGCTGTCCTCGGCAGGTGCGGATAGGCCGCCAGGTCGAGACGAGGCGGGCGTCGTTCCAGCCGCGCCAGCGCGATCAACTTCACAGCATCGAAGCCGATCGCGCCGAGCCGGATCGCCTCGCCAACAGCGTCGCTTACGAGGTCGCGCGGCAAGGCCTCCATCAGCCGCAGCACCTGGATGAACTCGCGCTTGCCGCGATTGCCCATCCGCGCCTCCAGAAGATGGCGCAGATGCTGGAAGGCCTCGGGCAGATCCCAACCCTGCAAGGCTGCCGCCTGGTCGAGCGCGTTCGGCTTCTCCTCGATCAGCGCCAGGTAGTGCAGCGGATCCGCGACGAACACGCCAGTCCCGTAGCTGCGCGCATGCCGGGCGATCTCCTCGCCCCGGCACAGGATCACGACCTCCCCGACGAAGCCCTTCACCACCACGTCCTGGAAGCCATAGGCCGTCGGCACCGAGTAGTCGTTGGACCGATATCGGACCAGCGCCGTCGACGAGACCCGCGCACCACGCTTCTCGCACGGCTCCAGCGGCACCGCCGGCAAGAGGCGCAAGGCCCGGTGATCGGCAACAAGCCGTTCGGCGATCGTCTGTGCATGCCGGCCGGCCCGTTCGTCCTGCCGCCGGCGGCAGCGTTCGGCCAGCATCGCGTTCAGCTCGGCGAAGCTTGCCGCTACCGGGATCGGCGTCATGAAGTTCGAGCGGGCATACTTCACCAGTCCCTCGACCTTCCCCTTGTCGTTGCCCTTGCCCGGACGGCCGAACCGATCCCGGAACAGGTAATGGCTCACCAGCTCGGTGAAGGCCCGCGTCCGCTCCCGACGGCCATCGCCGCAGATCTTCGCCACCGCGATGCGCGTGTTGTCGTAGAGCACCGACAGCGGCACGCCTCCGAAGAAGCCGAACGCCGAGACATGCCCGTCCAGGAACGCTTCCGTCGTCTCCCGCGG
>RGPT01000047.1 GCA_010032545.1 Alphaproteobacteria bacterium | reverse complement strand
GAGCGCCTGCCATTCCGGTCCGAGTGGGCTGCCGATGCCGAAGGCCGGCAGCAGGCGACCTTCCGAAAGCACATCGACCGTGGCGCATTGCTTCGCGAGCAGTACCGGATCGCGCAGCGCCAGCGAGACCACATTCATGCCGAAGCGCAGCCGGCGCGTGCGGCCGGCCAGCGCAGCCACAGCCGTCAGGCATTCGAGGATTGGCTGGCGACTCACCAGGCGGTCGGTCTGCCACAACGAATCGACGCCGCCTGCCTCGCAGAGGTCGACCCAGCGCCAATAGTCGGCCGCTCCGGCGAACGGAAACTCCATCAGGCCGAGGCCGATGGCGACCTTCATGCGTGGGCTTTCGCGAGCGGTGCCAGCGTATCGAGGTGGCGCAGGATTTCGTCGCGACTCAAGTCGGGAATGGCCAGAAGCGCACTCTGAATGCCGGCTTTTTCGTAGGACGCGAGGGCCGCGGCTTCCGCCGGCGCGCCGAACACTGTGATCGAGAGCGTCGCCGGGTCGCGCTTGGCCTGCTCGGCCATGCGACTCAGGCGATCGCGGGCGGTCGCCGCCTCGAAGCCGGAGCGCGGCCGCGGAAACCAGCCGTCACAATATGCGACGACGCGCTTCAGCGTGTGATCGGTTTCGCCACCCAGCAGGATCGGCGGATGCGGGCGTTGCGCGGGCTTGGGCCACGACCAAACCGGATCGAAATTCAAGAACGCGCCATGGAACGCAGCCGCCTCCTGGGTCCACAGCGCCTTCATCGCCCGCACACGCTCGCCCATCTGCTTGAAGCGATCGGCGTAACGAATACCATGGTTCTCCATCTCGTCCTGGTTCCAGCCAGCGCCGATACCGAAGACGAAGCGGCCGCCCGAGAGCTGGTCGAGCGAGGCAATGGCTTTGGCGGTCACGATCGGGTCGTGCTGCGGCACCAGCAGGATGCCGGTGCCGACCTTGAGCTTCTTCGTCACCGCCGCGGCGAAGGCCAGCGCCACGAACGGATCATGGGTGTGCGCATAGCGCTTGGGCAGCTCGCCGCCGCCGGGGAAGGGCGTCTTGCGGCTGAGTGGAATGTGGGTGTGCTCGGGCACGAACAGCGAGTCGAAGCCACGCTCCTCGAGCGCACGGGCGAGCTCGGCAACATCTATGCCGTAGTCGGTCGGAAAGTAGAAAACACCAACGCGCATCGCAAACTCCTACTTCTTCGGGGCTTCGACGTGGCCACCGAAGCCCAGTCGCATCGCCGACAATACCTTCTCCGCGAAAGTGTGCTGCTGTCGCGAGCGGAAACGCACGAACAGCGATGCGGCCAGCACGTCGGCCGGCACTGCTTCCTCGATCGCGGCCTCGATGGTCCAGCGGCCTTCGCCGCTGTCCTCGACGTGGCCGGAGAAGCCTTCCAGGTGCGCATCCTTGGCAAGTGCACTGGCCGTGAGATCGAGCAACCACGAAGTCACCACGCTGCCCCGCCGCCACACTTCGGCGATATCGCCGAGGTTGAGATCGTAGCGCTCGTCAGCCGGCAGCTTGGCGTCGGCACGGTGGCGCATGATGTCGAAACCCTCGGCGAACGCCTGCATCATGCCGTATTCGATCCCGTTGTGGATCATCTTCACGAAATGGCCGGCGCCCACAGGGCCCGCATGAATGTAGCCACGCTCGGCGCGCGGATCGTGTTTTTCGCGGCCCGCCGTGCGTTCGATGTCTCCGAGGCCGGGCGCCAGCGCCGCAAAGATCGGATCGAGGCGGGCCACGGTATCGGCATCGCCGCCGATCATCAGGCAATAGCCGCGCGCCAGTCCCCACACGCCGCCCGATGTGCCGATGTCGAGATACTTGATGCCCTTGGGCGCCAGTTCGCGGGCACGACGGACATCGTCTTTGAAATTGGTGTTGCCACCGTCGATGATGACATCGCCCGCCTTCATCAACGAGCCGAGCTGCGCGATGGTGTCCTCGGTAATCTTGCCGGCCGGCAGCATCACCCACACCGCGCGCGGGCCGGAGCCCAGCGCCTCGACCAGCGCCGGCACCGACGCAGCGGCCGTCGCACCTTCCTTGGCGAGCTGCGCGCCGGGTTCGGGATTGGCATCGTAAACGACACAGGCATGTCCTGCCCGGGTCAGCCGTCGCACGATATTTCCGCCCATTCGGCCAAGGCCAATGACGCCGATCTGCATGTGCTGTCTGTTCTCCTCTGCGCGGCTAGGTTGGCGGCGCCGGTCCAGTGCGTCAACCGATGGCCATGCGACGGGACGGATCGCGCCGGGATCAACCGCGCCGGCGGGTACCGGGCGCCGGTGGCGTCTCGGGCGGCCCAGCAAAACACTGCGCGATGCTCATCCAGTGCTTCGCGCCGTCTCCTTCGACGATCAGTGCCGTGTCGGCGACGTTGCGGATCTGGGTGACCACCTGGCAGAACGCGATCGCCTCTCCGACAACGGAGCCGCCCGCTGATTCGGGATTCCACTCCCAGGTTTCGCCGAACGGCGTCGCGAGACGGATATGGGGCACGACCGTCGGCACCGGCAGGCCACGATTGCGATAGGCCCAGGCGAACGTCCTCACGCCGAGTTCGGCGATGTTCCTGAGGCGCGGCGACGGCTCCGGCCGTTCACGATCCAGCAGGTCGTAAATTGCCTGAGCATGCGACCAGACCTCCATCTGGCGCGCCGTGGCGAACATGCGCACGCCCATATCCGGGCCCGACCATTTCAGCCGTGCGTCGGGCGCCTTGGCTGACAGTGCCGCGCAAAGCTGGTCGAGGGTGACCCGCCACTGCTCCAGCAGGCGCGGGCCGGTCACGTCGCCCAGCCGCTGGCGGGTCTCCTCGACGCGGCTGAGGCCGGTCGCACGCCGGGCCTGGATATCGGCCAGCAGCGCCGAGAACTGTGCGGGGGCGGTCGCCGAGGCGAGGCCCATCAAGTCGCCCATGTGCAGATGCTGGACGATGTCGTCGATCGTCCAGGCCTTGAACAATGTCGGTCGCCGCCAGTCGTCGTCCTTGAGAGTGGCGAGGAGCAGATGGAGTTCCCTGCCCTCGGCTTCGAGATCGGCAATCTGCTGCATCATCTCCCGTTCCTTGGCCTTGAAACGCTCACTGGCCCGGGCCGAAACTGGCACAAGCAGGGTCCGGATCAAGTCGTTGTCTCAAGGTTGTCGTAGCAAACCCGGCACCCGCAGGGGCGGCACGCGATGGAGTGGCAAAGGCCAAGCAAGGGCCGCTGGACTCCGCTGGCGACCTTACGGATCGAAAAAGTCTCCGTCGCCAGCATGGGCAATGCCGAAATTGCACGGCGTGCGGCCGACTAGCCGAGATCGTCGACGTCGTTGCGCAGCTTGCCGCCCGCCCGCCAGCGCGCCGCGCCGGCCAGCCTGCCGCTGGCGAGGGCCGCGATCACATCGGCTTCAACCGCGATCTCGCCGCGCGCGACATTGACGAAATGGGCGCCCGTCGGCATCGCCGCGAAGACCGCGGCATTGGCGATGCCCCGCGTCAGCGGCGAGGCCGGGCAGCACAGGATCAGCCAGTCCGCTTCCGGCAGAGCCTCGCCCAGGCGATCGTAGGCAATCGTTCGGTCGCAGGGTGCCACCGGCTCGGCGCTGCGGCGGGCGCCGATCACCCGCATGCCCAGTGCCTTCAGCAGGGTCGCGATGTTGCGGCCGATCGGCCCCAGGCCCACGACCACCGCGCACTGGCCTTTCAGATCGCGCGGTGCCCGCTCGCCGATCCGCGGCTCCCAGGCGTGCCGCCGCTGGGCGTCCGCCAGCAGGGGAAAGCGACGGTTGAGCGCGATCACGGCGCCCAGCGTGCTGTGCGACACCGTCACCGCCGTCGCCCCCGACGCGGTCGTGACCTTCACGCCGCGATCACGCAATTCGCGATAGATGGGCCGCTCCGCGCCGGCCGGATGGATTTGCAGCCAGCGCAACTTCGGCGACCGGCGCAGGACGATCTCGAAATCGCGCAACTCAGGCGTCTGGTTGTTCTTGCTCGACTTCCCCGTCACCTCGCGGGTCATGAAGGCGATATCGGCGTCGCAGGGCCCGCCGTCGGCGATGGCCTGCTCCGAGGTCACGAACGCAAGCCCGCCTGACGGAACGGCAGCAGTGACGCGCAGGCCCCAGGTGCGAAAGGCAAAATCGGAAAGCAGCAGCTTGATCGGTGGCATACTCATGATCCGTCAACGATGCCGCGTGGCAGCGCGAGCGTCCATATGGAGTCAGACGATTGCCGAGCGCCCGCCGGTCGCGGTAAAGCCGAAGGCTCGGGAGAAACGCAGGAATGGACAATTTCGACTACGTGATCGTCGGTGCCGGCTCGGCCGGCAGCGTGCTCGCCAGCCGCTTGAGCGAGGACCCGAACGTCACTGTCTGTGTCCTGGAAGCCGGGCCCTCTGACTGGCATCCCTTCATCCACATTCCCGCCGGCTTCATGTACACGCTGGTCAATCCACGGGTGAACTGGCTCTACACGTCCGAGCCCAGCGAGTGGACCGGCGGCCGGCGCATCGCCGCCCCCCGCGGCAAGACCCTGGGCGGCTCGAGTTCGATCAACGGGCATATCTACAACCGTGGCCAGCGGCTCGACTTCGACGGCTGGGCGCAACGCGGCAACCACGGCTGGGGCTATGCCGACGTGCTCCCCTACTTCCGTCGCACCGAGCAGCGCATCGCCGACAACCCCGCCGCGATCGACGACACCTTTCGCGGCCATGAGGGCGGCCTGCCCATCACCGACCTCGATTGGCGCGACCCCCTGTGCGAGGCCTTCATCGAAGGCGCGGTGCAGATGGGGATCCCGCGCAACCGCGATTACAACGGCACGATGCAGGCCGGCGTCAGCTACGTGCAGCGCATCATCAGGAACGGCCGACGGGTCAGTGCCGCGCGCGGCTACCTGCATCCGGCGATGAAACGCCCAAACCTCACCGTGCGCACCCATGCCCAGGCGACGGAAATCGTGCTCGAAGGCAAGCGCGCGACAGGCGTGCGCTACCGCAAGGGCGGGCGCCACGGCAAGCAGATGGAAGTCCGCGCCAACAAGGAAGTGATCCTGTGCGGCGGCACCGTGAACAGCCCGCAGCTCCTGCAGGTCTCGGGCATCGGGCCGGCGCCGCTCCTGCAGTCGCTCGGCATCACCGTGAAGCACGCCCTGCCGGGCGTCGGCGAAAACCTCCGCGACCACTACGCGCCGCGCTTCGTCGCCCGGGTGAAGAATGCCATGAGCATCAACGAGCGCTCGCGTGGGCTGCGGCTGGTGGGAGAGGTGCTGAAGTACGTCACCCAACGGAAAGGCCTTCTCACGCTTAATCCAACCCTGATCTACGTGTTCTGGAAGTCCGACGAGCGCGTCGACAACTACGACCTGCAGCTCACCTTTACGCCGGCCAGCTACAAGGAAGGCGTGCAGTCGACGCTCGACGACTTCCCCGGCATGACGATCGCCTCGTGGCAGCAGCGGCCCGACAGCACCGGCTATGTCCGCGCCCGATCGGCTGATCCGTTCGAGGCACCGGTCATCCAGCCGAATTACCTCGCCGCCGAAAGCGACCGGCGCGTCCTGCTGGCGGGCATGAAGCTCGCCCGCCGCCTGCTGGGTTCGCAGCCGCTCAGCAAGTACTACGACCGCGAGGAATTTCCCGGCACCGAGAAGCAGTCCGACGACGACCTGCTCACCGCCGCCAAGCAGCGTGGCACTACCACCTTCCATCTCATGGGCTCGTGCCGCATGGCGCCTGACACGGATCCGACGGCCGTGGTCGACGATCAGTTGCGCGTCCGCGGACTCGAGGGGTTGCGCGTGGTCGATGCCTCGGTCATGCCCACCATGCCGTCCGCCAATCTCAACGCCTCGGTGCTGATGATCGCGGAAAAGGCGTCGGACATGATCCGCGGCCGACCGCCGCTGGACGCGATCGTCTTGAAGGATTGAGAAGGGCGGCGCGATGGCGGAGGGAGCGAACGACGCGGCCGTCGATGCCATCGCAAGCCTGGTGCCCGCGACGCTCCGGGCGCTGTATGCGCTGGAGTTTGCCGGGCGCCATCTTTCCCCCGCCAATCTGCCCCCCTCGCCGCCAGCGAGGCGCCGCAGCCGATCGTCGCTGCCTACCGCGGGCTGCGTGCCTATGCCCGCGCGGCCGAAGCCCTCTACCCGATGGCGGCACACCTGAAGCCCGTCAGCCAGTTCTTTCTCGAGTCGGCGGCGCGGGACGACGCGGCGCGCGCCTGGCCGCTGGTCGTGGCGATGCACGGCGGCAGCGGCAACGGAGGTGCCTTCCTGTGGAGCTGGTTGCGCGAGGCCCGTACGCGCGGTCTGATCGTGATCGCACCGACGGCGAGCGGTTCGACCTGGTCGCTGATGGAGCCGGAGGTGGACGGGCCGAACATCGACCGCATGGTCGATCGGGTCGCGGGCCAATGGAATGTCGATCCCGCGCGACAACTCCTGACCGGCATGAGCGACGGCGGCACCTTCACCTATGTGCTGGGTCTGGGCGGCGACTGCCGCTTCACGCACCTGGCCCCGGTGGCCGCCGCCTTCCATCCGATGATGATGGGCGTGGCCGACAGCGGTCGCCTGCGCGGACTACCCGTACAGATCCTGCACGGAACGCAGGACTGGATGTTCCCGCCCGAGATGGCGCGGGACGCGCTGCAGGCGCTCGAACAGGCTGGCGCTGCAGTCGTGTATCGCGAGATCGCCGACCTGTCGCACACCTACCCGCGCGACGAGAATGCGGCGATCCTCGAGTGGTTCCTGGGCTGAGATCTACTCGTCGTACCTGGCGGTCGTGATGCCGCTGTAGCGGTCGTAGAAGACCTGGATCTTCCGGAGATTGCACAGATTGAGATACTGCCAGGTCGCCGGCGGCGTGCCGTCGGCAAAACCGAGCCTCATATCGACCTGGCAAACGAGTTGCGACGCCGGGATCACGATCTGACGGGACTCCCCGGGCTTGATGACGGGCCCGCGGAACAGATTGGGACTCCACATCTGCATGTCGTGCTGGGAGATCGACATCTGGTTGATCGGATAGCTGGTCGAGTTGACCAGCAGGAAGGTGGTGTCCACGGCAAGGGCGCTGCCGCTGATCAGCGAGAGCAAGGCGACGACAATCGAACGCAACATCTGACGGGATCTCCCAAAGGCGCCGGCATCTTATCGCCGCATCGCGATGCGGCTCAAGCGACCGATCGGATGGCCTATCCCGGCGCCGCCTGTCGCGCTAGAGGAAATACATGACCTCGCTCCTCATCAGCCATCCGTCGTTCCTGGCCCACGACACCGGCCAGTACCACCCCGAGCGCCCCGACCGGCTGCGTGCGGTGCTGGCCGGCCTCGACGATGCGGCGATTGCCCACCTGGTCTCCGTCGTGGCCCCCGCCGCCACCCTTGAGCAGCTGACGCGCGTTCACCCGCAGGAGTATGTCGACGCGATCCTGGGCATCAGGCCTCCGGCCGGCGAACTGGTGCAGATCGACGCCGACACCATCATGAGCACCGAAAGCGCCGAAGCGGCGCGCCATGCCGCCGGCGCCGTGGTCGCGGGCGTCGATGCGGTGATGCGCGAAGCCGCGCAAACCGTCTTCGCCGCCGTGCGCCCGCCGGGACACCACGCCCTGCCGAGCGTTCCCGGCGGCTTCTGCCTGTTCAACAGCGTCGCTGTCGGCGCGCTCCACGCACAGGCGGTCTACGGCCTGGAGCGCGTGGCGATCGTCGACTTCGACGTCCATCACGGCCAGGGAACGCAAGCCGTCGTCGAACCCGATCCGCGGCTGTTCTATGCCTCCACGCACCAGTCGCCGCTCTATCCCGGCACCGGTTCGCCGCGCGAGCGCGGGGTGGCGGGAAACGTGGTGAACGTGCCGCTCGCCGCGGGCAGCGGCAGCGCGGAGTTTCGTGCGGCCTGGGGCGATCGCATCCTGCCGGCGCTCGACCTCTTCGCCCCTGAACTTCTGATCGTGTCGGCGGGTTTCGATGCCCATCGTCGCGATCCGCTGGCGCAGTTGAACGTCGAGACCGCCGACTTCGTCTGGTTGACGGAGGAACTGCTGGCGATCGCCGACCGACATGCCCAGGGACGCGTCGTCTCCGTGCTCGAGGGTGGCTACGACCTCGATGCGCTGGCCGAGGCGGCCTCCGCGCATGTGCGCGCGCTGGTGCGACCGGCCTGACGCGTCACTTGCTGTCGAGACGCCAGGTACCGTCCCAGCCCTCGGGGGGCCCGTCGCCGAGAAACCGGGTGCAGCGCGCGATGAAGACGCGGCTGGGTCCGTCACCCGGCCGGATCGTCGCAACGGCCGCGAAACAGCCGATCGCGGCTTCGAAGCGACCCTCGGCGTAGGCCGCCCGCCCGGCCGACCAATGGGCGAGCAGCTCGGCGTGGTCCGGAGCGGTGTCGATCTCGCCCAGTGGTTCGTAGATTTCGTGCACTTCAGTCGTACCGACAGCCACGATCCGGTCGATGTGGCGCCAGACAAAGCGATCGGAAGTGGCGCCGGCAACCTCGCCGCTCGCCAGCAGCTCGGTGCCATAGACCTTGTTCATGCCCTCGAGCCGCGATGCCTGGTTGGCGACGGCGCCGACCAGTGTGTAGTTGATTCGCTCGCGCGCACCGACGTTGCCGACCACCGCCAGCCCGGTGTGGAGCCCGAACCGGGTAACGAAGCCCGGCCGGCCGCGCTGCCGCCATTTCTCTGCGAGCTGCCGGCCTGCGGCGGCGGCCTGCAAGGCAGCCCGGCAGGCATTGGCGACGTGGTCATCGTCGGGCTCCGGCGCGTTCCAGAACGCCATGATGCTGTCGCCGATATACTTGTCGATCATGCCGCGGTTGGCCGAGATTGCCGTGCCCAAGACCTCGAAGTAACGCGACAGCCGGCTGGTCAGCAGCTCGGGCTCCATCGTCTCGCTGAGAAGGGAAAATCCCTCGATGTCGGTGAACAACACGGTGACTTCCCGGCGCGTGCCGCCGACGCCGGTGCTCTCCGGCGACCGCATGATCTGGTGAACCAGATCCCTGGAAACATATCGCCCAAACACCTCCAGGCCTTCTCGCATGCGTTCGATCGCAGCGGACAGCCGGACGATTTCGCTGATGCGGCTTTGCACCGGCACACGGTCGGCGAAGTCGAGATTGCGAATCCGCTCGGTCTTGGCGGTGATGCGCCCGATCGACCGCGACACCAGCAACGATGCCAGGAGTGCGCCCAGGACCGCGAAGCCGACCGCAATGGCAGCGGCCACCGCCGCACGCTCGAGCAGCGTGCGCGACTGAGCGGCGAGCTCGACAACGGGAACGGCGCTGGCGACAACGAAGCGCTGCCCGAGCGCTTCCGGGAGGCGCTGTACGATCAACCGGTAGAATCGGTCGCCGACGAGAATTCTCCGATCGATCCGGCGATCCTCGCGGACCGCCTCGCGGATCACATTCTTGAGAGCCACGCGCGCCGCGCCGTCGTCCGCCAGGCAATCCGGCGTCGTCCGGGTACAGCCTTCGGATTCGACTTCGACTTCCCCAGCGCCATGTCCGACCATGATGATCGCGTTGGGCGTGATCCTGTAGGCCGTGAGCAGCTGCGACAGCGTTTCGAGCGTGTAGTCGAAGCCGATCACGCCACCGCCGCCGACCAGCGGCACGCCCGCCGAGATGCCGGCATGCTTCGACCAGGCGAAGTGGTAGGGCGTGGTGAGCACCGCGCCACGTGCCTTCGCGGCGCCGACATACCAGGGGCGGGTCCGCGGATCGTAGTTCGTGGGCCGGGTGTTCTCCTGTCCGCGGATACCGTCGGGTGCCTGAGGCCATGAGATTTCGCGGCGCGACGGCCCCTCGCCGTCGACGACGCGCATGATGATCGCTTCCCGATCCGCGAGGTCGAAGTCGGTGCGTTCGGTCGGAGAGAAGGAGTCCGGCCGTCCAGCGTAGATGAATCGCCCGTCGTCGTACCCGACGAAGGCTGCGGCAACCGAGGTATGCCGACCGAGGAGGGCAGCGAGTTGGCGGCGGCGTTCGTCGTCGGCGTCAGGCCCTTCTTTGGCAGCGAAGCTCGGCGAGTCGGCCAAGGTGAGACCGACATAGATCACGACCTTCAGGCCGTCGGTCAGGAACTGCTCGACCGCCTTCTCGAGCTCCGCCACGCGCGCGTCGGCACTGCGTTGCTCGAGCGCGTCGACCGACCGCCAGCCGAGCCACAGCAAAGCCGAACTGAGCGGCGCCAGGACCAGCGCCATCAGCAGCAGGATCGTGGCGCTGAAGGGTATCGACAGCCTGGACGGCTTCATGTCGCCTGAGCTTCCGCCTTCACGGCCCCCGTGGGCCTTCGCGGTCCAGCTACCCCTTGACCGCCGACCACTTGCAGCCAAGGTTCTTTTCCGTGACCGTCAGCGTCCTGGGCGTCACCGACAGGTCGGCGACCATATGCAAATTCAGGCGTCCGAGGTCGAAGTCGCCGGCATAAACGCTCGGCCGGACGGGCTTCAGCTTGACGTGGATGCCTCCCGGCATGCTGACCTCCGCCTGACCGCTTTTCAGGATGAAGGTATGCTCACGAGTGAATTGCGGATCGGCGGCAATGCAGCCTTGAATATTGTTCGGCGCACTCTGGAGCCAGAACTTGACTTCGGCGTCCTGCGCCATGGCAGCGGCCGGCAACGCCAAGGCAACGGCGGCGAGAACGAGATACTTGCTCATGGTCATTGTTCGATCCTTCGAGGAGAGAGCCAGTCTACACCTTCGACCTTACATCGGCTGGCCCGCGCCGTCAGTCGTCCCGGCGCACCGGTTGCACCGCTCCGCGAGCCTGGGGAAGACTGTGTAGACACCGAGCCCCTCAACACACCCGATAACGCTCGACCGCCACGGGATCGAGCTCGATTCCGAGGCCAGGCCCATCGGGCAGCAGCACATGCCCGGCCTCGAGCCTGAGTGGCGTCTGCAGCAGTTGCGTTCGCAGTGCATTGTCGCTCATGTCGTACTCGAGCAGTGCCGGATGGGGTGGATGGTCGGTGTGCGGTGTTGCCGGCATCGAGGCGATGAAATGACAGGTCGCCGCCAGTCCGACCGCACCGCCCCACGCGTGAGGCGCCACCCGCAGGTTGGCGGCCGTCGCCAGCGTGGCGATGCGCCGGGCCTCGGTGAGACCCCCGGTGCCCGGAATCGACGGCTGCACGATATCGATGCATCGCCCGTCGATCAGGGCACGGAAATCGCGCACCGTGTGGTGCGCCTCGCCGGCCGCGATCGGGATCGGCGAACGCGCCCGCAATTCGGCGTAGCCGCGAAGATCGCCCGGCGGCAGGGGTTCCTCGACCCAGTGGATATCGAACGGCGCGATGGCGCGAACGCATTCGAGGGCGACGTCGACGGTGTAGGCGCCATTGATGTCGACGATCAGCAGCTTGTCGGGACCGAGCGCGGTCCGTGCCTGGCGCACACGCTCGACATCGCTTTTGATGCCGCGGCCGATCTTGATCTTGGCGCCCGCGAACGGATGGTCCGCCGCCTCCGCCAGCATGTGGCCGAGCTGTCGATCGGGATCGTCCGAGAAAAAGCCGGTCGAGGCATAGGCCGGGATCCGCGTCGTGCCGCAGCCGCCGATCAGGTCGCAGACGCGCACACCGAAGCCGCGCGCGATGGCGTCGAGGAGCGCCACGTTGATGCCGGCCAGACAGGCCGTGAGCTGGTTGCCGACACCCAGGTGATACATCGAGTTGCGGATGCGCGCTTCGACGTGATCGAAGTCGAACACGCTGCGGCCGACAAACAGCGACTCGATCATGCGAAAGTACTCGCGCGTCACGAACGGGTTGCCGAAGGCCTCGCCGATGCCGCGCACGCCCGCGTCGGTCACAACCTCGATCAGCCCGCCCTGGCGACGAAATCCGCCGCCGCGCGACATGCCGTAGGCCTTCTTCGGGTCGAACGCATATTCAAGTCCGGTAAACGAAAGACGCTGGATCGTCGGCATGGATGCTCCCCCAAGTCCCGGGCTATGGTGGGCGCCAAGGGCAACCCGAGGCAACCACTCATGAGCATCCCCAAGACCCATCGCCGCGTCGTTCTCGTCCGCCGTCCACCGGGCGAGCCGGCTGAATCGGACTTCCGCGTCGAGGAGGCGCCGGTGCCGGAACCCAAACACGGCGAGGTGCTGGTCAAGGTCCACTATCTGTCGCTCGACCCCTACCAGCGCGGCCGCATGCGCGATGCTGCGTCCTATGCCTCACCGGTGGGCCTCGGCGAGGTCATGACCGGCGGAGTCGTGGGCGAGGTCGTGAAGTCCGAGCACGCGGGCTTCAAGGTCGGAGACATCGTCGAGGACCGCCTGGGGTGGCAGGAATATGCCATCGGCGGCGGCCCCAGCTTGCGCAAGGTCGATCCCTCGCTCGCACCGATCTCGACGGCCAACGGCGTGCTCGGCATGCCGGGCATGACCGCCTACTTCGGGCCGAAGAAGTGTGCTTTTGTGAAGGACGAGCTCGGCTTCGATGCCTGCCTCGACTACAAGGCCGAAAAGGATCTCGACGCCGCGTTGCGCGCTGCCTGCCCCAACGGCATCGACGTCTATTTCGACAATGTCGGGGGCACCATCACCGATGCGGCCTTGCGCAACCTCAACTTCTTCGCCCGAGTGGCCTTGTGCGGCTCGATCTCGCAGTACAACGCGACGGCCGCCGAGATGGGGCCGCGGCTGCTCGGCACCTTCGTCGGCAAGCGCGTGACCGCGCGCGGCTTCATCGTCACCGACTTCGCCCAGCACTACGGGCCGGCAATGCGCCAGATGGGCGAGTGGATCAGCAGCGGCAAGCTGAAGTATCGCGAGGACATCGTGGACGGCATCGACAAGGCGCCACGCGCCTTCATCGGCCTGCTGCGCGGCGAGAACTTCGGCAAGCTGCTGGTCAGGCTGGGATGAGTTACGACGCGCCGTTTGCCGGGCTCAAGGTCGTCGACCTCAGCCAGGGCATCGCCGGGCCCTACTGCGCCATGCTGCTGGCCCAGCATGGCGCCCAGGTCATCAAGGTCGAGAGCCTGGGCGAAGGCGACTGGGCGCGCGCGCTCGGCGTCCGCTATGGCAGCCACACAGCCTTCTCCATCATCGGTAACCTCGGCAAGCGCAGCATCGCCGTCGATCTCAAGACCGACGCCGGCAAGCAGGTGGTGTGGCGCCTGCTCGATGGTGCCGACGTCTTCCTCGAGGGCTTTAGGCCGGGCGTCATCGGGCGGCTGGGCTTCGACTACGCGGCCGTGTCGGCCCGGGTCCCGCGCATCCTCTACCTCTCGATCTCGGGCTTCGGCCAGACCGGGCCGCTCGCCGAACGGCCGGCGATGGATCCCGTGCTGCAGGCCTACACCGGCCTGATGTCGGAGAACCGTGGCGAGGACGGCATTCCCCACCGCGTGCCGGTGATCGTGGCCGACATGTCGACGGCGCTCTATGCCTACCAGGCGCTGGCCGCGGCGCTCTACGCCCGCCGCGACGAGACGCGCGGCCGCTACCTCGACGCCAGCCTGATGCAGGCAGCCACGGCGCTGCAGTCGATCCGTTTGATGGCGTGCCATCTCGAGGGCGGCACGATGAAGCCCGGCGGCGCGCCCGGCGGCGTCTTCCAGACGGCCGACGGCTGGATGTCGATCCTGGCCATCAACGATCGCGACTGGAAGAGCCTGTGCGCGGCGATGGAGATGCCGGCACTGGCATCGGATCCGCGTTTCGCCGATCCGGGGCTGCGGCTCGCCAACGACGTGGCGCTCTATGCCATCGTGCGGCCGGCGATCGCCGCGCGGAGCTGCACCGAGTGGGCGCGGCGGCTGACCGACGCCCGCATCATGCACGAGCGCCTGAACAACTATGCCGAGTTCCTCGCCCAGCCCCAGGTCCGCGAGACGGGACTGATCAACTGGCTGGAACAGGCAGGCGTGCCGCAGCCGGTGCCCGTCCCCACCCTGCCCGGCATGCTGCCGCCGGCGCCGGGGACGCCGCGCGCCGAGGCGCCGGTGCCCGGCCAGCACACCGAGGCTCGTTACCCGCCTCGACCCCGCCCAGTACATCACCACGCCATGGCGCAACGGCGGCGGCGTCACGGTCGACATAGCCGTTGTGTCCGACAAAGCGGGCGACGTCTGGCGCTTCGGCCGTACGCCCATCGTGGCGCCAGGGCCCTTCTCCGACTATCGCGGCTTCGACCGCGTGCAGGCGCTGGTCGCCGGCAGCGGCCTGGTGCTGAAGACGCCCGACGGCGAGATCGACGTCCGGCAACCGTTCCGGCCGGTGCGCTTTGCCGGAGAAACGCCGATCGTGTCCAGGCTCGAGGCCGGCCCGGTCGAGGTCGTCAATCTCATAGGGGACCGCGCCAAGGTCCGGATCGACATGAGGATTCTCGACGCCGGCCGCACGCTGCGCCTCGGACCGGGCACGCACGTTATCTACAATCCACACGGCAACAGCTCGCTCGAGGTCGACGGCGAGCGCCATATCCTGATGGACGATCATGCCCTGCGCCTGGAGGCGGCCGGTGCCACGGTCCTCGCAGGCAAGACCGGATGCCTGCTGGTGGCAAGCGTCAACCGTATCTAGGAGAGCACTTCATGCGGATTGCGATCGTCGGTGCGGGCGGCATCGGAGGCGGCTATGGCGCAGCATTTGCCAAGTCGGGCGAGGATGTCACCTTCATCGCGCGCGGCGCACATCTCGCCGCCATGAAGACCACAGGCCTCCGGGTCGAAGGCGGTCGTGGCGCGATGCACGTCATGCCGGTACAGGCCACCGACGACCCGCGCACGGTCGGCGCCGTCGATGTCGTGCTGTTCTGCGTCAAGCTGTGGGACGTCGAGAGCGCCGGCCAGCAGATCAAGCCCATGGTCGGCAAGGACACCGCCGTCATCACCCTGCAGAACGGCATCGATGCCCACGAGCGGCTGGCTCCGATTGTCGGAGGATCGGCCGTGATGCCTGGTGTGGCCAACATCAGCGCCGTGATCGCCGAACCCGGCGTCATCCGACAGACCGGCACGCTGATGCGCATGGTGTTCGGCGAACTCGATGGCAGCAAGAGCGCGCGCGGCCAGGCGCTGGCCGCCGCCTGCACCAAGGCCGGTATCGACGGCGTGCTGAGCGAAGCGATCCTGACCGACCTCTGGATGAAGTTCATCCTGCTCGCGTCCAACGCCGGCATGATGGCGTTGGCCCGCCTGCCGATCGGCCACCTGCGCGACGATCCCGACATCGCGCCCTACTTCGTCGCGGCCTACGAGGAGGTGACGGCCGTCGGTCGCGCCGCGGGAATCGCGCTGCCGGCCGACGCCGTCGAGCGCACGCTCAACTTCAATCGCAACGCGCCCGCCCACCTGATGGCCTCCATGGGCGCCGACCTCCTGCGTGGAAACCGGATCGAGCTGCCCTGGCTCAGCGGCAAGGTGATCGCGCTCGGCCGCAGGCACGGCGTGCCCACTCCCACGCACGCCTTCATGTATGCCATGCTGAAGCCCTACATCATGGGCACGCCGAGCTAAGGGATCCCACCATGCGCATCGTACTCGTCATCCTCTGCATTCTCGGCGGCATCGGCACCGCTGCCGCGGCCGACCTGAAGCTGCTGACCGCAGGCGCCTTCAAGCCGGCGGCGCTGGAGCTGGTGCCCGAATTCGAGAAACGTACCGGCCACAAGGTGACGATCGAGAACGATACCGCCGGCAACCTCGGCAAGCGGGTGGGCGCGGGGGAGTATTTCGACGTCGTCGTCATGCCGCCGCTGGTGCTGGGCCCCTATCTCGGCAGCCGCGTCGTCGAGAGCAGCGCCAAGGTACTGGCCCGCGCCGGCATCGGCGTCGCGATCAAACAGGGCGCGCCCGCGCCCGATGTCGACACCGTCGACTCCTTCAAGAAGTCCCTGCTGGCCGCCCGCGCCGTGGCCTACATCGACCCGGCTTCGGGCGGGTCGAGCGGCATCTACCTCGACAAGCTCTTCGAGACGTGGGGCATCGCCGCACAGATCAGGTCCAAGGCGGTGCTGGTGCGCGGCGGCCTGGTGGCCGAGAGGGTGGCGCGCGGCGAGGCCGACATCGGCCTGCAGCAAAAGAGCGAGATCATGGGCGTGCCGGGCGCGGTGCTCGCCGGCCCGATCCCGCTCGAGGTCCAGCACTACACGCCCTATTCCGGCGCCATTTCCGTGGCCTCGCGCAATCCCGCCGCCGCCGAGGCTCTCCTGCGGGAACTGGCGGATCCGAGGAACCTGCCGGTCCTGAAGAGCAAGGGTCTGGACGAGCCCTAGCCATGGGCGCCTCGCTCATTTCCGCCCCACCGATCGAAGCCGAGCGCTGGTTCAATACCGACAGGCCGCTGGCACTCGACATGTTCCTGGGCAAGGTCGTGGTGTTGCACGCCTTTCAGATGCTGTGCCCCGGCTGCGTCTCCCACGCCATCCCGCAGGCGCGCCGCCTGCATGAGATCGCCAAGGGTCTGGACGACCTCGTGGTCCTCGGCATCCATACGGTCTTCGAGCACCACGCCGCCATGACGCCGGTATCGCTGGAAGCCTTCCTGCACGAATACCGGCTCGCATTCCCGATCGCCGTCGACCGCCCCTCCCCAAGCGGCCCCATTCCCGTGACCATGGCAGCCTATGGCTTCAAGGGAACGCCAACGACGGTCGTCATCGACCGCGAGGGGCGCATCGTCCGCCAGACGTTCGGTGCCGAAGACGACCTCGTCCTGGGTCTGGTGCTGGGCAGCCTGCTCAGTTCGAAGCCTTCAGCTCCTTGAGGGCGTCCGTCCATGCCGCGATCGTGAGGTCGATGTCCGCCCGCGTGTGGGCCAGGCTCACATAGTACTTGCTCTCGCCCTTCATGATGCCGCGCGCGCGCAGGAGCTGGTTGAAGCGCTTCAAGGTGGCGGCATCGGCCTTCAGTGTGTCGCGGTAGTCCTTGATCGGCTGGTCGGTGAAGAGGATGTCGAACAGCGGCGGCTCGCCGATCACCTGGGCCTTGAAGCCGGCCGACCGCGCGAGCTCCTGCAGCCTTCCCATCAGCTCGCGGCCGTTGGCAAAGACCTTCTCGTAGGTGCCGGGCTGCTTCAGGACGTCCAGCGTTGCAAGGCCCGCGACCGAGGCGACCGGATTGCCCGACAGCGTACCGACCTGAAAGATGAAATCCTCGTCGGCCATCGTTATCCGGTCGAAGTGCGCCATGATGTCGGCACGGCCGGCGACAGCGGCCAAGGCGAAGCCGCCGCCCACGATCTTGCCCAAGGTACAGAGATCGGGCGTGACTCCGTAGTATTCCTGGGCGCCGCCATAGGCGAAGCGGAAACCGGTCACGACCTCGTCGAAGATCAGCGGAATGCCGTGCTCGGCCGTCACCTCGCGCAGCGCCTGCAGGAAGCCTGGCTTGGGCGGGATCAGGCGCTGGAACGGTTCCACGATGACGCCGGCCAGTTCGTCCTTCTGCTCCTCGATCAGGCTGCGCACCATGTCGATGTCGTTGAAGGCCGCGACCACCATCTCGTCGGCCACCGACTTGGGGATGCCGGCCGAATCGATCGAGCCGCGCGGGAAATTGCCCGGGTTCTTGGGCGCCAGCGACACCAGCGCATAGTCGCTCATGCCGTGGTAGCCGCCCTCGAACTTCAGGATCTTGTCGCGCTTGCGGAAAGCGCGCGCCGCCCGCATCGCATAGAGATCGGCCTCGGTGCCGGAGCAGACGAAGCGCACCTGGTCGGCGCACGGCACGGCGTCCACGATCGCCTGGGCGAGCGCGATGCCGTGACGGTTGTTGCCGAAGAAGGTGGTGCCGAACGGCACCTGGGCCTGCACCGCCGCCGTCACCTCGGGATGGGCATGGCCCACGAACATCGGCCCCGACCCCAGCAGGAAGTCGACATACTCGCGGCCGGCCTCGTCCCAGATCCGTCCGCCCCTGCCCTCCTTCAGGATCACCTCGGCCGGCATGTTGCCGAAGCTGCCGCCCGGCAGCACGCGCCGGGCCTGCTCGACGAGGTCGTTGGTGGGGTCGACGGGAGTCTGGATGTTCATGAGGCGCTACTCGATGGGGACAAAGATGGAATGCCGCAGCTTACCCTCAATTGCCTTGGAACAATGGCCTTTTCCATGCGTGTCCTCGACCAGGATGACTTCGCCCGCGCCGATGATGCGGGTCTCGCCGTCGCTCGCCTGGATGCTGACGCCGGCATCGAGGTTGATGATGTATTGGCGGCGCGGCGCGGGGTGCCATTCGTAGTCATAGGTGCCGGGCGTCTCGCGGAAGATGATGCCGGTCGCGGGCAGGGTCGCAGAGGTCTTGCCGCCGCGGCCCTCGTTCTTCCACACGACCTCGATGTCGCGGAAGTGCGTCTCGCCCTGGGCGTCGACATAGAGGTTATGGATGCGCATGAATTTTCTCCCGCTTGCTGTTTTCGGGATCGAGCTTAGAACAAATGAATGTTCGCGAAACCCGTCGAAGCCATCCTTTTCGACATGGATGGCCTGCTGATCGACACCGAGGCGCTCTACATCCGGGCCATGCAGAGGGCGGCGCAGACGCTCGGGCGCGACATGCCGATTTCTTTTTGCCATTCCATGATCGGCGTCCCCAGCCGCGAATGCGATGTCCTGATCCAGGACTTCTACGGCCCCGCGTTCAGCCTCGCAGAATTCCGCGGGCACTACGCCACCGCCATCAAGCTCCTGCTGGAAGATGGCATCCCCGTGAAGCCGGGCGCCGTCGAACTGCTGGATTTCCTCGCGGCGCGCGGCCTGCCCGCCGCCGTCGCGACCTCGTCCCGCCGCGTCACTGCCGAGCATCATCTCGACCGCGCCGGCCTGCTCGGACGCTTTGAGGCGGTAACGACGATCGACGATGTCGTGCGCGCCAAGCCGCATCCCGACATCTACCTGGAGGCGGCGCGCCGGCTGGGGATCCCGCCCATGCACTGCATCGCCTTCGAGGACTCCAACATCGGCCTCACCGCTGCCCATGCCGCCGGCACCATGGCGATCATGGTGCCCGACATCCTGCCGCCCCTGGCCGAGGTGCGAGCCAAGTGCGTAACCGTGGTCCCCGATCTGCACGCCGCCCGGCGTCTGCTCGAATCGGCGATTTGAGCGAAAAGCCGGAAGTTATTTGATCCATACGCCGTTGCACTCCGTATGCAGGGGTTGATGAGGGGTATGTGGAATGGGTTTGCGCAAGAGTGTGGTGTTGGGTCTTGCAATTGTCATGGGATATGCGGGAACCGCATCGGCCCAGCCGTCGTCTATAGGTAGCGAGCCTGCCGGGCCGCCCCCCAAGGACTGGACCTTCGACATTGGTCCCGGTGTCGTCGTGGCACCCTGGTTCGAGGGCTCCGCCAACTACCGCGTCCTGCCCATTCCCAACCTCGACCTGCGCTACCAGCGCGACAAGGTCTTCATCTCGGCGCGCGACGGCGTCGGCGCCACGTTGTTCGACGCCGATGGCTTCAAGGCCGGGCCGATCCTGCGCTACCGTTTTCCCCGCAACGCAGGCGACGGCGGCTACCTGTTCGGCATGGGCAACGTGCCCTTCACCGTCGAAGGCGGCGGCTTCCTGCGCTACGATCTGCCCTTCCTCTCCGCCAAGGTCGAGCTGCGGCGCGGTCTGGGTGGCAGCAACGGGCTGATTTTCGACGCCCTGATCGACGGCAAGGTCAGACTGAGCGACACCGTGTTTCTGTCGGCCGGACCACGACTGTCGGTGACCGACGGCACCTACAACCAGGCCTACTTCGGCGTCGATGCCAACCAGTCGATCAACTCGGGCTACGCCCAATACTACCCTGGTGCAGGCCTGCGCAGTGTCGGTGCCGGCACGAGCGCTGTCTGGCGGATCCACGACCAGCTCACCCTGGTGGCCTTCGGCAGCTACAATTACCTGGGCGACATCGCCGGCAATTCACCGATCGTCACCGGGCCCGGCGGCTCACGCAACCAGTTCATCGTCGGCAGCGCCCTGTCGTGGCGGTTCTCCTGGTAGGGCGCGCCCCGGCCTAGAATTTCTCGACCCACGGGCGGACCTCGACCTCCCAGCTCCAGGCGCTGCGGTGCTGTTGCAGCGTGGCCCAGTAGGTCTCGGCGATGGCGTCGGGATCGAGCAGGCTGTCGGGCGCGTCGGCCGGTACGGGACGGGCGGCGCTGCGGATGCCGCCGTCGATGACGAAATGCGCGACATGGATGCCCTTGGGCGACAGTTCGCGTGCCATCGATTGCGCGAGCCCACGCAGCGCGAACTTGCCCATGGCGAAGGTGGCCGACAGCGCGAAGCCCTTCACCCCCGCCGTCGCCCCTGAAAGCAGGACCGCGCCATGGTTCCTGGGCAGCATGCGCTTCACGGCCTGCTGGGAGACCAGGAAGGCGCCAAAGGCGCTGATCTCGATGGCGCGTTTGACGTCGTCGGGCGGCAGGTCGACGAGCGCACCGCGCACCCGGTTGCTCGCGTTGTAGACCACCACGTCGGGCGTCTGGCCTGCCGTGTCGAGGGCCTCGAACAGGGCGGCAACTTCCCCCGGATCGGCGGCGTTGCATGCATGGGTCGTGGCCCCGGTCTCCGCGGCCAGCGCCGCCAGCTTGTCGGTCTGGCGGGCCGCGACGGCCACGGCGAGGCCGTTCCTGGAAAACAGGCGCGCCAGCGAGGCGCTGAGCCCAGGGCCCGTTCCGACAATCAGCGCAGAGCGATACTTCGGCTTTTCCATGAGACCCTCTCGTTGCCCGGAATTCCACGCAGGTATACGCTGCTTTGCAATAGCGGAAAGGATACTGCCATGGACCAGGCGACGCCTGTCGGACGCATCGACGTCATCTCCGATGCGATCTGTCCCTGGTGCTACGTCGGCAAGCGCCAGCTGGAGCGCGCGCTCGACATTCTGGAGACGCAGCACCTGCGCTTCACCGTTGCCTGGCATCCGTTCCAGCTCAATCCGGAGATGCCGCCCGAAGGCGTCGAGCGAAAGCAATACCGCATCGCCAAGTTCGGCAGCCTCGAGCGTTCGCAGCAGCTCGACCAGCGCCTTACCGAGACGGCGGCCACCGTCGGCCTCGAGTTCCATCTCGACCGGCTTACCCGCACGCCCAATACCGTGAACGCGCACCGGCTGATTCGCCTGGCCGGCCAGAAAGGCGTTCAGGACGGCGTCGTCGAAGCGCTGTTCGAAGGCTACTTCTGCAACGGCGCCGACATCGGAGACTCGCAGATCCTGGCCACGCTCGGCGCCAAGGGCGGCCTCGACCGCGACGAGGTGCTGGCGATGCTGGCGGGAGACGAGGGCCGCAAGGAAGTGCTGGCCGGTGACCAGATGGCGCGCAACGCCGGCATCCAGGGCGTGCCGAGCTTCGCGCTGCAGGGCCACGTGCTGTTCTCGGGTGCGGTGCCAGCCGAGGAGATGGCGCAGGCTTTCACCAAAGCTTGGGAAGTCCTGAGAAGCCGCGCCGCCTGATCGCTAGTGCCAGACCGGCGTCAGCGCCCGGAGCCCGACCTCGTGCTCATGGTCGGCGACGACACCGGACCCTTCACCGTCATCACATAGTCGGCCAACCCGTTGGCGCCAACGTCGAGCACGATCGTGGTGTCGGTGGTCGCCCACAAGAGATTGGTGTGGCTGGTGATGGTCGCCTGCGCGTTCTGACCATGCACCGTGTGCTTGTCGAGGACCAGTACGCCGTCGGCCAGAGTGAGTTCCCCCGAAATCGTGTTCTGGTTGTTGATGAAGCCCTGCAGCACCGCCGAGT
>RGPT01000460.1 GCA_010032545.1 Alphaproteobacteria bacterium | reverse complement strand
TGACCTTGCCCGGCCGCTTGACGGCCGGCGCCTTCAGCCAGACCACCAGCTCGAAGTTGACGGCGTTCTCGCCGAAGCCGACCAGCCACACATCTGCCTCGCGCCCGGGCTGCTCCATGGTGTGCTCGACCGCCCTCACCGCTTCCAGCCCTGCGGTCTTCACCAGTTCCTTGTCGGTGCCGTATTCGACGCCGAACGGAATGCGCAGCCGGCGATCGTCCTGGCGCAGCGTCCAGTTGGTCATGCGGCCGCTGACGAACTCGGAGTTGGGTACCAGGATATCGATGTTGTCGTTGGTGGTGATCAGGGTGCTGCGGATGTTGATCTCCTGCACCTCGCCGGCGGTGCCTGACGCCAGCTCGACGAAATCGCCCACCTTCAGGCTGCGTTCGACCAGCAGGATGATGCCGGAGACGAAGTTGCTCACCAGCGTCTGCATGCCGAAGCCCAGGCCGACGCCGATGGCGCCGGCGAGGAACGCCAGGTTGGTGAAGTCGAGGCCCACCATGGACAGGCCCAGCATGATGCTGAGCGCGATGATGGCGTAGTGCATGAGCCGGCCGAGCGTGTAGAGCGAGGCCGGGCTGATGCTCTTGTGCGACGATCCGAACCGGATGAGCGTCCGCTGCAGCAGGCGCGACACCCACCACGCCAGGCACAGGACCAGCACCACCTGCAGCAGCCCCAGGGTGGTGATCTCGACCTTGTTGATCCTGAACAGGGTGG
This sequence comes from Alphaproteobacteria bacterium, assembly GCA_010032545.1. Lineage (GTDB taxonomy): Bacteria > Pseudomonadota > Alphaproteobacteria > Reyranellales > Reyranellaceae > Reyranella. The sequence goes on along the minus strand of RGPT01000460.1, from coordinate 655 downwards.
CGGTGGTCAGGTAGTTGGCCCAATACCAGCCTTGATCCAGGACGTGCCGGACCTCGTCCATCGAAACCGCCTTCCGCTGATGGTGCGGAGAGCGAACGGCGGCGGCGCCGCAGTGTTCCGGTTCAGTCCTTCAGCATGTTCATGGCGGCCTGGCGTTCGCCGGGCTTCAGCTTCAGGAACAGGGTGCGCGCCTTCTTGATGTCGCCGGCGTCGCCGGTCTCCGAGGCGGTGCGCAGCGCCACCACCGTCGGGTGGCTGGCATTGAGGATGAAGGTCAGCGCTTTTGCCAGGCGGCCCATGGCCGTGCGGTCGATGGCGACGTCATTCATGATGGCGGTCCCGATGCGGTTTCCGGCCATAGCCTATGTCCGCCGCGTCGTCGGAGGAACCCTTTTCCGGTGATCGGCGTAAACTGGTCACGGCGACTCAGGGGAGATGAGCATGAACGGCAACACCCAAGCCTATGAACTGCTGATGGTGGGCGTGGGCCAGCTGGCGACCGGCACGGGCTCTATCCAGGAGCGGCTGCATTCGGCGCTGCTGGAGTGCCACCAGCTCGAGACGGCGGGCTTCCCGTCCGAGGAGACCTGGCACAAGTTCGCCTATCTGATGAAGGCGCTGGGCGTGGGCAGCGTCGGCCGCGACCAGGTCGGCG
>RGPT01000459.1 GCA_010032545.1 Alphaproteobacteria bacterium | reverse complement strand
AGTGACGGAGGTTGCCCTCGGACAGGCGTTCAAAGATCTTCCGGTCGGTCTCGAGGTCCGGCCCCGGATCGGCATAGGCCGGCGTGCCCGGGTAGTGAGAAAGCCCGCCGCTGGCGATCAGCACGGCACGGCGCCCGGCCCTCTCGACCGCACGCGCAAGCGCCGCCCCGAAGGCGTAGCAGCGCGACGAGGGCGGCTGCGGTGGAACATAGGAGTTGATGAAAAGCGGCAGCACCGCGGTCTCCCGCGAGTAGCCCATGAACTCGATCGGAATCGTAAAGAACGTGCCGAGCGGCGCATCGAGCGTGAATGCAGGATCGAACCCCTCCTGCTGCATGAGTTCGAGCAGCCCGTAGCCGGCTTCCCCGTCCACCTTCCACCAGCCCTTGTGCCCGTCCCGGCCCGCAGCACGTGGGCCGCAGTGGAACATGAAAGCCGGCACCGAACGCAGGATGAAATCGTCGCCATGGTCGTTGCCGATCACGATGACGAGGTCAGGCTGCAGCGCCCGGAAGCCGTCCCCGATCTTCTTCATCGCTTCGCGCACCCGCGCCACCTGCGCCGCGTCCTCCGTCTTGGGCAGCGACAACAGCTGCGGCGCGTGCGGCACGGCCGCTGCACCCACAATCCCGTAGCGATTTTTCATCGCCTACTCCACCCTGGCGTTGACCCGGCGCGCGACCACGCCCCACTTGTCGGTCTCGGCCTTGACGTAGGCAGTCAGCTCCGCAGGCCCCATGTCGAGGACCTCACTGCCCATCGTCTGCAGCGTGTTCTTCAACTCCGCGCTCTTCAGCAGGGCGCCGGCATCACGATGGATCTTTGCCACCACGGGAGCCGGCATGCCCGCCGGTCCGAGCAGGCAATTCCACGACGAAGACTCGATGCCCTTGTATCCCGCTTCCGCGATCGTCGGTACTTCGGGCAGCAGCGGCGAGCGACGCGCGCCCGAGATGGCCAGCGCACGGACCTTGCCGCCCTTGGCGAGCGGGGCCAGCGTCGAGACCGGGTCGAAGATTGCGGCGACCTCCCCGGCCATCACGGCGTTGAGCGCCGGCGCGCTGCCCTTGTAGGGTACATGGACCATCTTCAAGCCCAGCGCGAACGCGAAGTCCTCCATCGCGAGGTGGCTCGAGATCCCCGCGCCGGGCGAGGAAAACGCAACCTGCCCCTGGCGGGCTTTCACGTAGTCGACGAACTCCGCCAGCGTCTTCGGCGCAAGACCGGCATGGATGCCGATCACCGAAGGAGTGCTGGTCAGGCCCATGATCGCCGAGAAGTCGCGATTGAAGTCGTAGGGAAGCTTGGTATACACGCTCGGAGCGATGGCGGTCGGCCCACTCGAGCAGACGAGCAGCGTGTAGCCGTCCGGCGCCGACTTGGC
>RGPT01000458.1 GCA_010032545.1 Alphaproteobacteria bacterium | reverse complement strand
GCCGCCCATCTGCCACATCACCCATTCCAGCACCTTGGCCCGCCTGAACGGATCCTTCGGCAGGTACTGGCCGGTCTTCTCGGCCAGGTGGATCAGGATGGCCCCGGATTCGAAGATCGACAGCGGCGTGCCGTCCGGTCCCTTCACCTCGTGGTCGACGATGGCCGGCACCCGGTTGTTGGGGCTGACCCTGAGGAAGTCCGGCTCGAACTGCTGGCCGACCATGATGTTGACCGGGATGATTTTGTACGGCAGCCCGGTCTCTTCCAGGAAGATGCTGACCTTCCAGGTATTCGGCGTCGGGAAGTAATAGAGATCGATCATTGGTCCGGTCCTCAGGAGATCAGGATGTAGTAGGCGGATGCCACTACCATGTAGCACAGAGCCAGCAGGGTCGCCTGGATGCCGGCGATGCGCCCGAAGCTTGCCATGGCGTGCCTTGTGTAGCCCCACGCGTGCAGGTAGCGGGCGACGGTGAACACGGCGCCGCCGAAATGCACCATCAGTGCCGGCGCGCCCGACCATTCCAGCGCAATCAGCAGCGCCAGGCCCGTCGGCACATATTCGGTGTAATTGGCGTGGACCCGGGCGATGCGGTCGGCGGTTGGGTCCTCGTTGCCGAAGTTCTCCACCGTCGAGCGCACCCGGTGATAGAGCACATTGTAGGTCAGGATCACCAGCAGCAGGCCCAGCGCCGCCGTGTAGTAAAGCGTCACCGGCACCTGCGCGAGGCCGCGGCCTACGGGGATGCCCGGACCAAGGCCGATGGCAATGATCACCAGGCTGATGCCCACGGCGAAGCAGCCCCAGGCGCCCTTCATGAAGCCGCCGAAGATCGGGATCAGCGCCGGCGGCGGCTTGTGGGCTTGCGCCTCGGGATCCTTCACATAGGGCAGGATACGGCGATAGGCATAGGTGAGGCCGACTCCCACCATGATGAAGGCGAGGCCGACGGCCGTGCCGAACACGCTCAGATTGACGCCATGCATCTGCTTCCCCTGTGCCGTTTCCCCGGCACTATAATGCATGGCGGCGCCGGGCCTGCAATCGGCATCGCCCGTCGGGCCGCGCCGCGATTTAGGGCGCGGGCAGGGTTGAGCGGCCTTGCAGGCGAGGCGCCAACGGCACTAAGTTGCACGCCACAAATCCGGCGGCGGACTCAGCGCGTACAGCGCCTGTCCGTTCCGAACCTCCAGGGGAGAGCCATGACCACAGCCCTCACATATCCACCGCGTACGCTCGGGCCGGAGCAGGAAGCCATGCGCGCCGAAGTGCGCGCGTTCCTGCAGAAGGATTATGCCGCCGGCGGCTTCGGTCGCGGCCAGGAGGCCATGGCCCGATATGACGTGGACTTCTCGCGTCGCTGGGGACAGGCCGGCTTCATCGGCATCACCTGGCCGAAGCA
>RGPT01000457.1 GCA_010032545.1 Alphaproteobacteria bacterium | reverse complement strand
CGCTCGAAGTAGTCCTTGTCGACCGGCCGGTAACAGGTGCCGGATTGGCTCATGCCTCGCTCCCTCGCTCCGTGCCGGATTTATGGCACGGAGGAGGGGCGAAGCGGAAAGCCGGGGTCAGGTCTTCGGCGTCGCCAGGATCTCGGCGCAGGCGCGGGCCACGTCGGAATCCGTCGTCTTGCTGCCCGGCATGGTGGCAAAGCCGCTCTTCTCGACGACATTGCCGCGATCCCACGAACTTGCCTTGGCAAGCTCGGCAATCTTGGCGGCCGAATCGCCCTGGGCGCGGAAGCGGTCGGCGCAGATTGGCGCGAGCGCCGCCACCTTGGCGTCGCTGGCGGCGGTGGCGGCAGTCTTCGTCGCAGTACCGCCGGTCACCCAGCCGCCCCAACCGAAGCCGACGACGGCCAGTGCAATGGCGCCAATGACGGCACCCCATACATAGGCATTGGTGTTTTCGGGTAGCTTCATGAGAAGTCCTTTCGGGGCCGTCGAGTGGCCTCTAGGTCGGCGTTCGCAGGAGCGCGTTGCCGTCGTTCTGCAGGATCAGGAAAAGCGGTAAGCAAGACGGGCGATACGAGCCCGTCTTTCGCCGGCGCACGTCGCATCTGAGGCGGGAGCACACATTGCTCCCAGCCATCGCAAGCCGTTCGCTTGAGAGACGATGGTCATTTTAGCCTACACACCTTGTGAGAGCGCGTCCAATGACCGCGGTGTCCCGCCCGGAGCCTTGTCCAAGGCGTCCGGCCGGCGATCATTCGCTCTCCAATCCCTCTTGCAAATCCCTGCGTTAGCGCCCATATGGCTATTGTCGATACACGGAAAGATAGATTTGGCATTCCCCCGACCCTAGGTCGTCGCTATGCCACCCAACTCAATCCCGAAATAAATGCGACTTCGACGGCCCGCGCATATTTGCGGGTAAGCATATCTACGTTTGTGAAAGGGTTCTCCCATGGCTACGGGAACCGTGAAGTGGTTCAATATTCAGAAGGGCTTTGGTTTCATCCAGCCCGATAACGGCGGCAGCGATGCCTTCGTGCACATCAGCGCCGTCGAGCGCGCCGGCCTCGGCAGCCTCAACGAAGGCCAGAAGGTCGAATACGAGCTCGTCGCCGACCGCCGCAGCGGCAAGATGTCGGCCGACAACCTCAAGGCCGTCGGCTGATTTCGCCCGGCCGACTTCGGTCGGCTACTGACTTGAGCGGCTGATCGCGCCGCTGCTTCTTCGCTCCGCCCGACCACGGATGTACCGGCGAGCAGACGCTGGAGAAGACAGCGCGATCTAGCCCGACGGACGCAGCACGCAGCTGTAGCGTTCGGTGGCCCCGCGCCTCACAGTGCGGGGCCTTTGCATTTTTGGCATCGTTTGGAGGGCATCGGCCGATGATCGCGCTCACGATCCGCC
>RGPT01000456.1 GCA_010032545.1 Alphaproteobacteria bacterium | reverse complement strand
GTATGCGTACTTTCGCGAGTCTGGCGTTCGCCAAGTGCTGGGGCGACTCCAGGCACTGGGACTCCGCATGGACGAGCCCGCGCAAGCCGCAACGTCGAGCATTTTCGCCGGCATGACGGTTGTCATTACCGGAACGCTTCCGACGCTGAGCCGAAACGACGCCAAGCAGCGCGTGATCTCCGCGGGTGGCAAAGTGACCGATTCCATCTCGAAGTCCACGAGTCTCCTCGTGGTCGGCGCGGACGCCGGCAGCAAGCTCGAGAAGGCGAAGTCGCTGGGCGTCGAAATCATCGACGAGGCAGAACTGCTCCGCCGGCTCGTCGAGTAATCGGACAGTCGGATAGTCGGTGGCGGTTCGCCGGTAACGGCTGGCTGGCGCGACAGCGTGACGCCGGTCACACCAATCTGTGCACGACAGGCCGCACATTGGTAGCCTGACGGCCGCGCTGTGCCTAGCTTCAAGGCATCCAAACGCTTTCCGCCCGATCCGCCCCGATGGACCTCGCCGCGTCGAACTGTCTCGCCTTCCCTCGTGCATCGCTGCTCGCGTTGCGCGCCGCCCTTATCCGGGACATGGGTGGCTCGTACGCCACCTACCTGCAGGAAGCGGGATATGCCGGAGGTGACGCGGTGTTTGCCGCCTTCCGGTCGTGGCTGAGCGGGCAGGGCGAAGACGTCGAGACCTTCGACCTGGCCGAGTTTCAGTCGCGGGCATCCGAGTTTTTCCGCACGTCGGGCTGGGGCAGTATCACGATCGCGCCAGTTGGCGATGTGGTCGCGATGGTGGACTCGGCCGACTGGGCCGAAGCCGATCCCGTGAGTGCGCTGCCGTACCCTTCCTGCCACTACACGACCGGAATGCTCGCCGATTTCTTCGGGCGCACGGCGGCCGCACCGCTGGCCGTGCTCGAGGTGGAGTGCCGGTCATCAGGAAGCGCCCATTGCCGCTTCCTAGTAGGGGCCACGGAAGTCATGAGCCACCTTTACGAACGAATGGCCGCCGGCGAGCACTACGACGCGGCCGCGAAGGCGCTGATCTAGCCTCTTGCGGCAGCCCGGCTATCCGAGGTCGTCGTACTTCGGATTGGCGACGAGTTCTCCGTCAATCAGAATCTCACGATCCCAGGGCAAGACGATCAACGCGGCCGTCTCGAGCGCGGCGAAATTCGGCTCGTAGTCTCCAGTCCGAAAACTCACGGCGGTACGCACTTCCATCGCGCCGGCATTGACGACCGCTGCGACGGCGAGCCGCAGGGTATCGCCGGAATCGCAGGTCTCGTCCACGATGAGCACCCGGTGGCCGCGGACTTCCAACGGCGCCGCGCCCAGGACGGCCGGTGTCTCGCGAACCGTGTCGGCATGATACCGGCGGCTCACGATGATTGAACGGAAGGGTCGGTCAAGCATGGC
>RGPT01000455.1 GCA_010032545.1 Alphaproteobacteria bacterium | reverse complement strand
TTGCCGATCTCGATCAGCACGTTGGTCGCACTTTTTCCGATCAGCCAGTCGACCGTGTTGGTGACGGCCGCCTTCACGGCAGCTTCGTCCTTCAGCGTGCCGCTCTGCTTGCCGTAGAAAAGACCCAGGATCACCGCCATGCCGTGGCGGTCGCAGGCCTCTATCACCTTGGCCAATCGCACCGCCCAGGCGGGCTTCAGCGTGCCTTCGGGCGTGAAGCCGCCGATCTGCCACGGTTGATGCCACGAGTAGCCCTGGGGGCTGCCGCCCTGGACGTTGATGCAGACCGCGAGCAGGCCGTGCGCGCGGTAGGCGGGAAGTGCCGCGATGAACTCGGCCGTGTTGCGCTCGGCGTCCCAGTCGCCATCGGCATAGGCCCAGGCGCCTCGCGTTGCGGCGTTCTCGTCGTCTGCGATTGCGTTGGCCATCCGGCTGTTGAACAGCAGCCCTTCGACGCGATGGCCCTTCCAGCTCCGGCCGGCATAAGTCGGCCGGCCGTTGAGGACGAAGCCGCCGTCCTGAATCGAGACGACGGTGTTGCCCATGGCTAGAAGCCGACCGCGGCGCCGTCGCGGCGGCTCTCGGAGGCGCCGAGGTAGGGGCCGCCGTCGGGATAGCGCCAGATGATCTGGCTCGAGCCGAAATCGAAGCTCGGCGCCTTGGTGCGCGTGAGCTTGTGCCCGCGCGCCTCGAGGCCGCTGGCGGTATCGGCCGGCATGTGCTCCTCGGTCCAGACCGTGCCGTCTGTTTCGTGCACGCGCCAGCGCGGCGCGTCGATGGCGGCCTGCGGGTTCTGGCCGTAGTCGACGATGCGCGAGAAGACTTGCATGTGGCCCTGCGGCTGCATGGCGCCGCCCATCAGGCCGAAGGTCGCGACCGGCTTGCCGTCCTTGGTGATGAAGGCCGGGATGATGGTATGGAACGGCCGCTTCTTGGGGCCGACCTCGTTGGGATGGCCCTTGGTCGTCACGAATCCCGTCGCACGATTCTGGAGGGCAATGCCTGTGCCAGGCACGACGACGCCCGAGCCGAAACCGGTGTAATTCGACTGGATCAGCGACACCATCATGCCGGACTCATCGGCAGTGCCGAGATAGATCGTGCCGCCGTCCTTGGGCGTGCCGGGGCCGAAGTCCTTGGCTTTCTTGGCGTCGATCAGCTTGGCCCGGCTCTTGAGGTAGCCCTTGTCGAGCATCTGCTTGGGCGTCACTTCCATGAAGCGCGGATCGGCCACGTAGCGGTAGATGTCGGCGAAGGCGAGCTTCATCGCCTCGATGCGCAGATGCGTCATCTCGGGACCGTCGGGATCGTGGCCGGCGACGTCGAAATTCTCGAGGATGCCGAGCGCCATGCAGGCCGCAATCCCCTGACCCGACGGCGGGATCTCGTGCAGCGTCGTGCCGCGATAGC
>RGPT01000454.1 GCA_010032545.1 Alphaproteobacteria bacterium | reverse complement strand
AAGCCTTCATGGAATCCTATCACGTGCTGGCGACGCACCCGCAGGCGCTGGCCTATCTGGGCGACGCCAACTCGCAGTACGACATCTGGGGCGACCATGTCAGCCGCCAGCTCAACACCCAGGCCGTCGCCAGCCCGCATCTGGGCGAGGTCAGCCAGCAGGTGATCGCCGACGCCATGCTGATGGATCTGGGGCACGCCGGCGAGGGCAACATGCTGAAGGTGCCCGATGGCATGACCGCGCGGCAGGTGATCGCGAAAGGCGTGCAGGACTCGATCGGACCGGCGCTGGGCACCGACCTGTCGCACCTGAGCATCAGCGAGACGCTCGACACCATCGAGTACTTCCTGTTCCCCAACTTCCATCCCTGGGCGAACATCACCGTGCCGCTGGTCTACCGCTTCCGGCCCAACGGCAACGACCCAGACAGCTCGATCATGGACATCCTGATCCTGCGGCCCTGCCCGAAGGACGGCCCGCGTCCCGAGCCGGCGCCGCTGCACATCCTGCGCGACGACGAGATGTTCTCGGACGCGCCGGAGCTGGGCGGCCTCGGCCCCGTGTTCGACCAGGACACCTCCAACCTCGAGCGCCTGCAGATCGGCCTCAAGGCGGCCAGGAAGCCAGGCATTACGCTGGGCAACTACCAGGAAGCGCGGGTGCGGCACATCCACCAGACCCTGGACAAATATCTGGTCGGCTGACGCTCCCGCTGCCTACACGAGCGCGGATGCAGCCACCCGTTCGCGGATGCGGGACCCGGCGAAATCCAGGAACGCCCGCAGCTTCAACGGCGCCATGCCCTGCCTGGCATGAACCAGATGGATGGGCAAAGGCTCCGGCTCGAAGTCGGCCAGGACGATGTTGAGTTTCCCCGCCGCGACGGCAGCAGCGGCCTGATAGGACAGCACGCGCGTGAGGCCGAGCCCGGCTATCGCCGCGTCGATGGCGGCTTCCGCCGTGTTGACCGAAAGGCGGGGGGAAATGGCAACCGGCTGCGGTACACCGGAGCCACGGTCGGCGAAGCTCCAGGATGTCGCCGGCGCAATGCCGTCGAAGCTGACACAGGGCATCGCCCGCAGGTCGACCGGTTGCGTGGGCACGCCGTATGCGGCGAAAAAGGCCGGGCTGCCGCACACGATGTGCCGCACGGCGCCCACGCGGGCGGCGACAAGACCACTGTCAGGCAATGCGCCAATCCGCACAGCCACATCCATGTGATCGTCGATCAGGTGCACATTGCGGTCGGAGAGCGCCAGCCGCACGTTGATCTCCGGGTAGGCGGCAAGAAACGCCGTCACCACCGGCAGCACATGCAGCCGGCCAAACACCACCGGCGCGGTAATGACCAGATCGCCCTTGGGCGTGCTGTATTCGCCAGAAGCCGCCCGTTCCGCTTCGTCCAGCTGC
>RGPT01000453.1 GCA_010032545.1 Alphaproteobacteria bacterium | reverse complement strand
CGTCATGTCGGATCGGTTTATGGCATCGGAACGAGGTTGTCTGAGGTCGTGGGCGTCATGGTGACCGGCTCGTTTGTTTGCGGCCGACAGGCCGCAATTCATAAGTGACCATTTTCTCGAGCGACCGCCGCTTGATCTTCGGGCTCGATGCCACGAAGCATCGGTGCCGGTTCGCGTTCTCGCTCGTGGCGTCGCTGCTGGTGGCATTGGCGGCGATCGCCGTAACCACGACGCCGGCCGACGCGCAGGTGCTCACGTGGGATCCCAACGGCGCGTCCGCCGGCACGGGAGGCAACGGCACGTGGAACACTTCGTCGCTCTTCTGGACCGGCACGAGCGGCACGGTGGCTTGGCCGGTCGCGGCTACCAGCTTCGACGCCTACTTCGGCGGCACGTCGGGCACCGTGACCATGTCGTCAGGGATTTCGGTCAACGACGTCATTTTCGACAGCAGTTATGTCGTCACCGGCACAAACCCGCTGTCGTTCACGGGGCCGTCTGCCGGCAGCACTGCGACCTTGACCGTCAATACGGGAGCGACGGTGGATTTTCAGGTCGTGATGCCCTGGTCTGGTTCCGTCACGACCTGGAACAAGCTGGGCCTTGGAACACTCATCCTGACGAATAACAACTCGCTCAGCAGCAGCCTGCCGAATACTAATGCAAACTTCCAGGGGACTACGATCCTTCAATCGGGTACGCTCGGTGGTCAAGGCCGCGTGCAGTGGGTGATCGGAACGACTACGGTTCCCGGGGCGATCATCCAAAACGGCGGGCTGCTCTATGGGCAGAACCTTGCCGGTTCCAACGGCATGGGCCTCATGGTCGGGAGCACCCAGTACGGCTTCTACGGCCTCTATGGCGGTCGGTACTTGGTGGACAATACCTATAGCGGCGCCGCCGGCGTGGCCAGCACAGGCGTGATGTATACGTCGGGCACGACGACGGTCAGCTTCACGACTGGCATCGGCTCCGCGATGAACGTGAACGGCGTGGCTTACGCCCGGGGAGGCGCCGCCTCGTTCTACAGCGGTGGCAACAACACCGCGCCGCTCGCGGTCGGGACGACGGGTCAGCTGACGATCAGCGGGTCGGCCAACTGGTCGGTTACGTCGGCCGGCGACTCGTTGGTAGTCAACGGCGTGATGAACCTGAACAGCGACGGCATCAACAGCGGCCGACTCAACCTGGGAGTGCCGCTCACCACGAGCACCACCGGCGAGATCAACTTCGACGGCGGCACGCTGCGGGCGGTCCGGAACAGCACGACGTTTTTTGAGGGCGTTGCTCGCTCGCAGATCAACGCCGGCGGGGCGACGATCGACACGCAGGGCTTCGATGTCACCGTCGGGCAGAGCCTCTCGGCCCCATCAGGCAGCGGGCTCACGTCCATCGCCCTCACCGGCAGCGGCTCGGGCTACATCGGCGCGCCGCAGGTG
>RGPT01000452.1 GCA_010032545.1 Alphaproteobacteria bacterium | reverse complement strand
CGTTTCCGGTGCCGGGACCGCTCGATGTGCTGGGCCAGTCCGGCGCCGGCTGCCTGCACCGACAGCCCGGTCATGCCCGCCACCAGCGGCGCAAAGGCGCCTTGCTGCGAACGCGGACCGCTGCCGCCGAATCCGGTGGAATGCAGATAGACCATTTTGGGATTGAACTTGCACACGTCCTCGTAACCCAGGCCGAGGCGCTCGGCCACGCCGGGCCGGAAGTTGTGCGTCACCACGTCGGCCCAGCGCAGCAGCTTTTCGAGGATGGACTTGCTCTCGGGCGCCTTCATGTCGAGCACGATGGCGCGCTTGCCGCGCTGCGCGGCGCGGAACGCCGTGGCGGTGGGCCGCAGCGTGTCGCCGGTGGGCGGCTCGATCTTGATCACGTCGGCGCCGAGGTCGCATACCACACGTGATGCGTACGGGCCGGCGAAGTAACTGCCGAAGTCGACGATCTTCACGCCCTGCAATGGGTGCTTGATCGAGCCGGGCGCCGCAGTCGGCGTGACTTTCGTCGCAGCGCTGTTCGACGATGCGCCCCAACCGTCGCGCGTGATCTCGGCGTTGTGTTCGCCAAGACGTGGCGCGGGGCGGCGGATGGCCGGCGGGGCTTCCGGGCATTTCAGCACCGGGCCGACCATCTTGATCTTGCCCAACACCGGGTCGTCCACGTCGACCGCAGTCTTGTCGTGCAGCACCTGCGGGTCGTTGAACATCACGCCGGGCGGATCGACCACCATGCACGAAATGTCGGCCTCTTCGAAGAGTTTCACCCATTCGGCGCGCGGCTTGGTCTTCAAGAGACGCGGCACTTCCTCGGCGAGGAAGGCCTTGTCCTGGTCCGACATCGGCGCGGATTTCTCCAGGTGCGGCGGCACGCGCTCGATCTTGTCGGCGATGCCGAAAATCTCCATGGCCTTGAAATAGCGTCCCGGCTGGCCCGAGTGCATCTGCATGAACTTGCCGTCGCCGGCCGGCAGGATGCCGAAAGTCATGAGGTGGCGGCGCGTGACGTTCGGCTTCACGCTGGGGGCATTGAACGGCGGCGGCGTGGGATCCTTCTCGGCCCAGCCCCAGATCATGGTGAGGAGGTGCAGCATACCGTCCACCAACGAGGTCTTGATGTGCTGACCCTGGCCGGTGAGGTTGCGCACGCGCAGCGCTGCCAGCGCGCCGCCGGCGGCGAGAACCGCCGCGCCGTAGCTGCCCACCGGCAGGACGTTGAAGTGCGGACCGTCGCGAAAGCCGACCTGCTCCGACTGCATGCCCATATACGCATCGACGATGCCTTCGTAGCCCGGCAGGTCGCGGTTCACGTCGTCATCGCCGAAGCCGGAGATGGAGACATAGATCGCCCCGGGAAACTTCGCCTGCACCGCCTTGTAGCCGATGCCCAGCCGATCCGACACGCCGGGCCGGTTGCTCTCGATGATGATGTCG
>RGPT01000451.1 GCA_010032545.1 Alphaproteobacteria bacterium | reverse complement strand
TGCGCTGTGCGTTCGGACAAGGGGAAACATGCGCAAGCCGGCATATTACGGCCCCTCCTGGCCGAACACCACCTCTGCCTGCTCCGGCCATGGCAGGTCGGCGACCGTGACCAGATCGTTGAGCGACAGGGCTGCCGGCTCCCGCTGGGTCACCAGCCGCTCCAGAACATCCGGCGACAGGTAGGCGAGGCGCATCATGCGGCCGACGAAGCGGCCCGAGATCTTCTCCGCGGCGGCAATGTCCTGGAGGGTCGCCATAGCGCCGGTCTCGAGCTTGCGTCGCCAACCCCACGCCCGCGCAACGGCGCGAAGGACATGGGGCCCCTGGTTGGTGGGTTCGGTGGTCTCCATGTCCGCCGGCGGCAGGATCTTCGGCCGCCCATTGCGTTTGCGGATGGCGAGCGGGATGACGATGCGGATAGTGCCGGATGATTGGGTCATGCGTGCACCTCGTTGCGGGGCGTGATCATGTCGCGAACAATCGATCCGAGACCGTCGTTGCGGAGATCGACGGCGACGCCGTTCGTGCCGATCGTGACGCGCTCGACCAGGAGCTGGACGATCCGGGCCTGCTCGGCCGGGAACAGCGACGCCCAGAGCTGGTCGAAGCTCGCGAGTGCGGAGATGACCGCCCGTTCGTCGACCGATCCATCTTCCGTCCGCAGGGCGTCGATGGTCCGGGCCGCGACCTCCGGTGCTCGGACCATCCGCTGGATTTCACCGACGACGGCGGCCTCGATCATGCCGGCCGGAAGGCGTTGAGGGCCGGCGTTTTCGCCTGTCGCCCGGCTCCGGATGAGGTCCATCGACGTGTAGTAACGATAGAGCCGGCTGCCCTTCTTCGTCGCCGTCGGCGTCATGGCGGCGCCGGTCTCGGTAAAGATTATCCCCTTCAGGAGCGCCGGGGCCTGCGTCCGGGTGTTCGAGGCGCGCTGTCGCGGACTCTGCCGCAGGATCGAATGCACCTTGTCCCACAGGTCGTGGTCGATGATGGCGGCATGTTCGCCGGGATAGGCGGTGCCCTTGTGAACGGTGTCGCCGATGTAGATCCGGTTGTTCAGCAGCTTGTAGAGGAAGCCCTTGTCGATCGGCCTGCCGCGGCGGGACCGGACTCCCTCGCTCGAAAGCTTCTTGGCCAGCAGCGTCGCCGAGCCGATCCCGACGAACTGGGCGAACATCATTCTAACTGTTACGGCTTCGGTGTCGTTGATCGCGAGCTTCCGATCCCGCACTTCGTACCCCAGCGGCACGACACCGCCCATCCACATCCCGCGCTTGCGTGAGGCGGCGACCTTGTCGCGGATCCGCTCCCCAATGACCTCGCGTTCGAACTGCGCGAAAGAGAGCAGGATGTTCAGCGTCAGTCGGCCCATGCTGGTCGTCGTGTTGAACGACTGCGTGACCGAGACGAATGTGACGTTGTTGCGGTCGAGCACCTCG
>RGPT01000046.1 GCA_010032545.1 Alphaproteobacteria bacterium | reverse complement strand
GGAGCCTGGGTTGTCGCGGCCGGCTCGGGCACGATCTCCTGCGGAGGCACCGACGGGCTCGGCATGGCGATCGTCCGTTGGGCCTGCCTGGAATTGTTGTCAGGCACCTTCCAGACGCCGGTAGCCAGGACCTGCCGCCAGGCGTCGATGGTCTGCGGTCGTGCATGGGCCTGGAGCAACATGCCGACATCGATCGCGGCCAGGAGGGTCGGTGCATAATCGGCACCTGCGGCATCGATCGAGACCGTCGAATCATCCTCCATCAGGCGTTCCAGGGCGCTGGGAGGCGACTTGCCGGCGACACAGGCATAGAGCGTCGCCGCCAGCCCGTAGATATCCGTCCACGGTCCCTGCCTGCCGGCGCTCGACTGCTCCGGGGCGGCGAAGCCTGGCGTGAAGATGGCGGTCATCGCCTGCGTGCGACCGGCGACATCGGCTCGGGACGCACCGAAATCGATCAGCGTCGGCGCACCATCGGGCCCCAGCATGATGTTGGCCGGCTTGACGTCGCGGTGCAGGAAGCCGACGCCGTGGATCTGTTCGAGACCGTCGAGCAGCGGCGGCAGGATCTGCTCGATCGCGGCCTGCGACAGGCGCGTTTCGCGCGCCAGGCGCTGCGCAAGCGTCTCGCCCTCGAGAAGCTCCATGACGACATAGGCCGTGCCGTGCGCCTCGAGGAAATCGTGAACCCGGACGACCGCCGGCACATGACTCAACTTCGCCATGGTTCGCGCCTCGTCGAGGAAGCGGCTGCGCCCCCAGACGAAATCCTTGGACACTTCGGTCGAGCGCGGCAGCACCTGGGTGTCGCCCTGGCGGATCGCCAGCCCGCTCGGCAGGTACTCCTTGATCGCGACGTCGCGATGAAGCTGGGTATCGTGGCAACGATAGGTAATGCCGAAGCCGCCCTCGCCCAGCACCGCCAGAATCTTGTAGCGCCCGATCAAGAGTCCGTTGGCCAGCGCCGAGTGATACTCGGGCCGGTCGATCGCAGACTTCTCGGTCGTCCCCTCGGTCACGTATGGCCCCTCAGCTCTCGGGGAAGCGTACCGCCTCAATCGCCTTTCGTCACCGCCCGGACATCAGGCTGTTGCGCGCTCCATCGCCGGAAGCCGGTCAAGGCACCGCAGGGCGCCCCCCGATCCACCACGGAGAGGACACTTGGCCGACATCAAGGTGTGCTGTCTGGCTCTACTTCTTCGGCGACCAGCCGTAGATCTTCTGCAGGGCACCGCCCATCAGCGTGGCACGGTCGCTGTCGGACAGCCGGTCGGTGACGCGGAATGAGTCTACACCTTCCTTGTAAGTGAGCAGCGCCACCGCGCGGGTCCAGTCAGTGCCCCACATGCAACGGTCGAGCGAGAAGGCATCGAAGATGCGGCCGAGCGGATCCCAGATGTCCTTGTAGGGGAACTTCTCGTGGCTGAGGGTGCAGGCACCCGTGATCTTGACCACGACGTTGGGATTCGCGGCAAGCGCCAGGAGCTTGGGCAGCTCGTGCCACGGCTCCTTCGGTGCCGGAGGCGCCATGGGCTGCTCGAGACCGAGGTGATCGATCACCAGCGTGGTGTTGGGGTTGCGCTTGGCGAGCAGGCCCACCTGCTCCAGGCGACCGCGGGCCATCAGGTTGACCGGCAGGTCGTGCTTGGCTGCCGCCGCCAGCACGCGGTTGATGCCGGGATCGGCCGCGTCGGTCGAAATCTCCGGCGTGAACATGATGCGGATGGCGACCGTGCCGTCCATCGCCGCCCAGGCCGCGATCGTGTCTTCGACCTTGGGATCGTTGGCATTGACCGGCTTGATGACGCCGAAGCGGCCGGGATGCGCCTTCTGCACCGCGACCGCATAGCTCTCGTCCCAGCGGTACATCGTATAGACAGACACCAGCAGCGCGCCGTCGACGCCGACGGAGTCCATAGCCTTGATCATGTCCTCGGCCGTCACTTCCGGCGGCCCGGCGAGCACCGCCGTCCACGGGCGGCCGGGATGGTTACGCTCGTAGCAATGAACCTGGGCGTCGATTGTCGGCACTGGCTTTCCTTCCCTCAATTGGCAATGAGGCTAGGAGGCGGCACGCCGAGGTTCAAGGGCCGAGCGGAATTTTCGCTATACGACGCAGCCATGGTGCGCCGACGACACCAGCCGGATGTACTTGTCGTGCACCGAGCCGGGACGCACCCGTCCCGCCGCGTCGGGCGCTTTCCACTCCGCCATGCGCTTGGCGATCTCCGCGTCGGGAACGTCGAGATTGAGCGTGCGCTTGCCGGGATCGATCACGATCGTGTCGCCGTCGCGCACCGCCGCGATCGGGCCGCCGCGCGCGGCCTCGGGCGAGATGTGGCCGATCAGGATGCCGTGGCTCACACCGGAGAAGCGGCCGTCGGTGATCAGCGCCACGTCTTCGCCGAGACCCCGCCCCTGAAGCTGGATGGTGAGCATCACCATCTCGGGCATGCCGGGACCGCCGACAGGACCCACGTTGCGCACGACGACCACCGTGCCGGGCACGATCTTGCCGGCACGGATCGCTTTCATCGTTTCGGCTTCCGATTCGAACACGCGCGCCGTGCCGCGGAACTCGCCCTTCTCCAGGGTCTTGCCCGAGAGCTTCAAGAGGCAGCTCTCCGGCGCGAGATTTCCTTTGAGCACGCTGATGTGATTGTTGGGCGGCGCGATGGGCTTCTCCACCGGGAAGACGATGTCCTGCTTTTCGAGCGAGTCCAGCGTCGGCACCGCTTCGAGGTTTTCGGCCAGCGTCCGGCCCGTCACCGTCATGACGTCGCCATGCAGCAGGCCGGCCCGCAGCAGCTCCTTCATCACCACCGGCACGCCGCCGATCCCGTGCAGGCTCGCCATTGCATAGGGACCGTGCGGTTGCAGGTTGCCTAGCAGCGGGACGCGCTCGCCGATCTGCTGGATGCGTTCGATGCCGATCGGCACCTGTGCCTCGCGCGCGATGGCCAGCAGATGAAGATACATGTTGGTCGAGCCGCCCATGGCGTAGACCGTGGTGATGGCATTCTCGAAGGCACGCTCCGTCATGATGTCGCGCGGCCGCAACCCGAGCTCCATCAGGCGGTAGAGCGCCTCGACCGAGGCCCGCGCCTGGGCGCGGACGTCGGCGTGGATCTCGCTCCTGGCGTCATAGTCGGCTGGATGCGAGGCGCCGCGCGGCAGCATCATGCCCATTGCCTCGGCGATGGTGCTCATGGTGTTGGCGGTGAACATGGCTCCGCAGGTGCCGCTGCCGGGCATCACGTTGCGTTCGAGTTCGAGCAGTTCCTCGCCCGAGATGCGGCCGGCCTCATTGGCGGCGCGGCCCTCGACATAGTCCATGATGGTGAGGTTGCGGCCCTTGCTCGCCCAGGCACCGAAGGAGACGCGGCCGGGCGAGCTGGTGCCGGGATAGAGCACCAGGCCGAAGGCGTTGGTGCGCGCGAGCGGCATCAGGGCGGCAGCGCCGGTCTTGTCGCAGCCCGAGATCACGATCATCGCATCGCCGTGGTGGGCGTAGTGGCCGATTTCGAAGCAATCGGCCACGACATCGCGCGAGACGAGGCTGTAGCCCGCCGTGGGCGTGCCTTGCGTCAACGCGTCGGAGACCGCCGGTGCGCCCACCACCAGGCCCTGCCCGCCGCGCTCGGCCAGGATCTCGATCAGCAGGTCGGAGATGGTGCGCACCCGGTTGTTGCAGCGGTGCGCATTGGTCCAGGCGCTGGCGATGGTGACCACGGCCGTGGTCTTCGCCGCGGCATCGGGCTCGAAGCCGGCCGCCCTGAGTTCGACCCGGGATTTCTTCCAGAAGGTACTGCTGTCCTGCGTCATGTGGTCTCCTGCCTCGGTCTATCCCGCGTGATTGTAGATCATCTCAGGCACCGCTGTTCAGGCGCCGCCACAGGCCCACCACTCCCACGCCCAGCGCCAAGGCGGCGCCGATCAGGAAGCCGCTGGCGTAGCCGCCGGTGAGCGTGAGTGCCGCGCTGAAAAGCAACGGCATGACCAGCGAGCCCGCGTCGCCGAACGCCAGCACGGCCCCCGTCGTGGCGCCGATGCGGCCGGGCGGCGAGAGCCGGGCCACCTCGGCCAGCAGCACCCCGTGCCAGCTCACCGCGGTCACGCTGAAGCCGATGGCGATCGCGGTGGCGATCCAGGTCGGCCAAGCCGGATCGATGGCGGCGGCGAGCGTCGCCGCCCCCGCCATGGCGATGCCCAGAAGCGCCAGCAGCGTGGCGGGCTTCATCAGGCGCGAGGCGAGCCAGCCCCAGCCGATTCTGGCCGGCACGGCAACCGCGACGGCGATGGCGAAGACGAGGCCGGCGCGTTCGAGGTCGTAGCCGAGGCCGCGCACGAGATAGAGCACGAAGAAGCCGGTGAAGAGCGACTGCAGTCCGACGAAGCTGAACATTGCCACGCACAGGGTCCGAAGCGCCGGGTCGCGCAGGACGCCCGCGACGTTCGCCCTGATGTCGGCGGGCGACAGCGGCTGGGCGGGGTCGCGGTCGATGTCGAAGCGCGCGCGCAGCGGCTGAAGGGCCACGACCGTGAGCAGGCAAAGACCGGCCACGACGAGCAGGGCCGTGCGCCAGCCCGCCTCGACGGCCAGCAGCGGCGCCACCACCCCCGCCAGCATCAGCCCGGCCGGCACGCCGGTCTGCTTGATCGAGAAGATCAGCGGCGCCAGATGCCGCGGCGAGAGCCTGCCCAACAGGTGCGAGCTCGACGGCGTCGAGAGCGCCTGCCCAAGGCCGCCGACGAAGGCACCGAGCGCAAACAGCGGCAGCCAGCCCGCGGTCGTGACGGCGAGCCCCGCGGCGAGGCCCAGCATGCCGACCTGCGTCATGCGCAGTGCGCCATAGCGCAGGATGAAGCCGCCGCAGCCCATCGTGGTGATGAAACCCGCGACCGAGCCGATGGCGAGATAGACGCCGACCAGCGCGGGATCGACGCCGAGATCGAGCACGATGGCGGCAGCGATCAGCGGCACCGTCGAGCGGCCCACCGTGGCGAACGACTGCTGAACCGTCATGGCGCCGAGCGCGAGGTAGAGATTGAGTATTTTCTGGCTCCGGGACGACGACAGGACCGTTGTACACGATCGCCTGTCGCGAAGCTCAAAGTTGTAGGGCGTCCCCGGCCCCGCTACGCTTGTCCGCGTAGCAGGAGGCGCGAATGAGCATGCCGCCCGACCGCCGCGTCGTATCCGTTTCACCGCTGGGCCCGCTCCGGCCCGAGCTTCCCGTGTGGGGGCTGTTCGGGCGCGGCCTGCTGGTCGTACTCGGCCATATCCTGATCGTGCCTTCGCCCTGGACCAGCACTTCGTTCTACAGATTCTTGACCGAGCGCATCGCCTTGCCCGACGGCCGCCGCCTCAAGTTCGCGGGACAGCCGGGCGATATCTGGTACGCCTTCATCGCCTTCTCGGTCCTGACCTGGCTCCACCCGAGCCTCGATCGCTCCGGGCTGCCACAGGCTTTCGGCCTCGCCCTGATGCTGGCGAGCTGGGCCCTGATGGTCCTGATCCTGAAATGGTTCTGCACCAACGTGCGATCGGAGGACGGCCGCCTGTCGCTCTCCTTCGAAGGCGGGTACTGGGCCTACATCGGCTGGAACATCCTCCTGATCGTGTCCTTCGTGACGATCGTGGGCTGGGCCTGGGTCGCGAAATACATGGCGCAATGGATATGCCGGAACGTGCGCGGCACGCTCAGTTTCGACTTCACTGCAACGGGCTGGGAGATCCTGTGGCGCACGCTCGTGTTCCTTCTGGCGAGCATGCTGGTGATCCCGATTCCCTGGATGATCCATTGGTATGCGGACTGGA
This sequence comes from Alphaproteobacteria bacterium, assembly GCA_010032545.1. Taxonomy (GTDB): domain Bacteria; phylum Pseudomonadota; class Alphaproteobacteria; order Reyranellales; family Reyranellaceae; genus Reyranella. Next base: position 16,019 of record RGPT01000046.1, on the reverse strand, counting down.
TGATCTCGCAGATCTCGGTGATCCAGCCCGGAGCGGCTGTGGCAACGGCCTGAATCAGCCGTTGCCGGTGATCCGGAACACGAAGTCGACCACGACACCGACGGGCTGCCTGAGAAGCCAGCCCACGACGTCCAGATTCCGGCCGATCTGCTGGCCGATCAGCGGCAGGACGAACAGCAGGCCGAGCAGGATCGTCATCCCGAAAGGCTCGAGCCGGGCGAACGGGGCCGCCAGGAAATTCGGGAGCAGCCCGACGGCGACGCGGCCGCCGTCGAGCGGCGGCAGCGGGATCATGTTGAAGACGGCCAGGATCACGTTGATGGCGATCGCGTTCTCCAGGTTGAGGACGCTCCATTCCATCGCCGCAGGAGGCAGCAAGAAGACGAGGTGGGCCAGCAAGCCTGCCGCCAACGCCATTGCGATATTGACGACGGGACCGGCGGCGGCGACCAAGACCATGTCGCGGCGCGGATTGCGCAGGGCATGAAAGTTCACCGGCACGGGCTTGGCGTAGCCGAAGATGAAGGGCACCCGCAGCAGCAGGAGCAGGCCCGGCAACAGGATGGTGCCGAAAGCGTCGATGTGCTTCAGGGGATTGAGAGTGACGCGGCCGAGCTGGCGGGCCGTCGGATCGCCGCAGCGCCAGGCCACGAACCCATGCGCCGCCTCATGCAGGGTGATGGCCAGGATCGCAGGAAGGATCCAGGTCGAAATCGTGTAGGCCGCCTCGATCCACGTTTCGTTCATCGAGAATGTCGCTCCTTCAGCTCTTCGAAAGGGCGCCTTCCAGCCGGCGCGGCGCGACGCTAGGGTGCGCTGCCCTCCTGATCAAGGTTGCTTCGACATGAGTGTAGAGACCGTGCGCGCCTTCCTCGCAGCACATGCGCCCGACTTGGACATCGTGGAGCTCGACGCGAGCACCGCCACGGTCGAGATGGCCGCGCGCGGCCATCAGGTGGCGCCGGCGCAGATCGCCAAGACGCTATCGCTCCGCATCAAGGACCGCGCCCTGCTGATCGTGACATCGGGCGATGCGCGGCTGAACAACCGCAAGATCAAGGATGTGCTGGGCGGCAAGCCCAGAATGCTGGGCGCCGACGAGGTCGTGGCGCTCACCGGCCATCCGGTGGGCGGCGTCTGCCCCTTTGGCCTCGCCACGCCGCTCCCTGTCTACTGTGACGTATCGCTAAAGGCCTTCGACGAGGTCGTGCCCGCCGCCGGATCGACCAATTCGGCGTTGCGCATCAGCCCGGACCGCCTCGCGGCTATCGTCGGCGCCGAATGGATCGATGTCTGCGACCGCGCCCCGTCATGAGCTGGCGCGAGCTTCTGGGCGACCTGTTCGCTGCCCCGCCTGTCCGGTCGGGCCGCACCCTGCCAGACCTCACGCGCTTCGATCTCGGTGTCTGCCCAGGATGCAAGGGCCTGCGCCTCGCCACCAGCCCGCGCTGCACGCACTGCGGCAGCGCGGCCGCGGTGACCGCCGACGCTTGACTTCGCTTCCGCTCCGCCGCGGTGCGGCGCCCCTCCCTCTAGGACAAATTCCGTCACGCGTTCCCGCACGCTGGCGCACGGCCCTGGAAACGCTCTAGGCTCGCTCCAAAAGAGACGCCAACGGGCCCAGCACCTTGCCGCGCGACTCCTACCCCTGGATCCACGTCCCGCTCGGCTACCACAAGACCTTCAACAATCCGAAGGTCAACTGGATGTTCGATTCGGAACCCGAGCCCGAACTGAACGGCCGCATTATGTATCAGCCGCGCGGCAAGGTGCTGGGCGGCACCAGCTCGATCAACGGCATGGTCTACATGCGCGGCAACGCCGCCGATTACGACGAATGGCGCCAGCGCGGCTGCGAAGGCTGGGACTACGACTCTGTGTTGCCCTACTTCAAGCGTGCTGAGGACAACGCGCGCGGCGGCGACGACTTCCACGGTACCGGCGGGCCGCTCAAGGTGCAGGACCATGCGTGGAAGCCGACGCTCGCCAAGGCCATGCACGACGCCGCGATCGAGGCCGGCATACCGGAAAACCCCGATTTCAACGGCGCCACTCAGGAAGGCGTCGGCTACTACCAGACCACGATCAACAACTCCCGCCGCTGGTCGAGCGCGCGCGCCTATCTCAAGGACGCCAAGCAGCGCAAGAACCTCACGATCGCGACGTCGGCGCACGCCACCAGGGTCCTGATCGAGAACGGCCGCGCCGTCGGCGTCGAGTACCGCACACCTGCCGGCCTTCAGGTCGCGAAGGCCAGGCGCGAGGTCATCGTTTCGGGCGGTGTCTATGGCTCGCCGCAGCTCCTGATGCTGTCTGGCCTCGGCCCGGCGGCACACCTGCAGCAACACGGCATCACGGTCGTGAAGGACATGCCCGGCGTGGGCAGCCATCTGCACGACCATTTCAACACCTACATCGCCTACAAGTGCAGTCAGCCGGTCACCATGAACGACCTGGTGAACAGCCTGCCGCGGCGCATCCTGGCCGGCATGATGTACGCCTTCGGCCGTACCGGTCCCCTCGCCTCGATGGGCCTGTTCGTGGGCGCCATGGTGCGCAGCGACAAGCGGCTCGAACGGCCCGACCTGCAGATCAACATGTTCGCCTGGGCGATCAAGGAACGTAACCGGAATGGCGTGGTCGCCCAGCCTTTCTCCGCTTTCGGCCTCTCGCCGGTGCATCTCCGCCCCGACGGCCGCGGCACGGTGCGGCTGAAGTCGGCCGATCCGCTGGCGGCGCCCGAGATCCGCTTCAACTTCCTAAAGACCGCCAGCGACTGGGACGCCATGCTGAAAGGCATGGCGATCTGCCGTGAAATCGGCAAGCAGCCGGCGCTGAAGCCCTTCGTCGTCGAGGAGATCATGCCCGGCCCCGCCGTGACGGAGGATAGCGCGCTGCGCGACTACCTGCGCGCCACCGGTGTCTCCAATCTGCACCCGGTCGGAACCTGCCGCATGGGCCGCGAGCCCGACGCCGTGGTCGACCCGCAGCTCAGGGTCAACGGCATCGCCGGCCTGCGTGTCGCCGACGCCTCGATCATGCCCTCGATCGTCGCCGGCAACACCAATGCGCCCTCGATCATGATCGGCGAGAAATGCGCCGACATGGTGCGGGCGGCGGCACACTAACACCCGCTCAGCGGGAAGATTGAGAGGAAGAAGAAATGACGATCGCCGCGAAATACCTGTTCATCGTCAGCATGGACGTGACGCCCGAAAAGGAAGCGCTGTTCAACGAGGTTTACGACACCGAGCACGTGCCCCTGCTGCTGAAGGTCCCGGGCGTCCGCGCCGTCACACGCTGGAAGACAGAACCCGCCGCTTTCATGATCGCAGGCGAGCGCAAGCCACTCGATGGCGGCACCGCAGCGCGCTATGTGGCGATCTACGAGATCGACAGCCCGGACATTCTGGTGAGCAAGGAATGGAACGAGGCGGTCGAGAAAGGTCGCTGGGCCGGCGAGGTTCGGCCCTTCACCTCGAACCGCAGTCACATCGTCCGCAAGAAGGTCTGAACCTGCCCGCTCGCCACCGCCCCGACAAACGATATCGCCCTACAAGAGGGCGCGGCAGGCTTCGGCCATCTCGCGCCGACCGATCGCGTTGCGCTGGCCAGGGCCACTCGCTGGTGCACCGCTTCAGAGCCACTGCGATCGACGGGACATGAACGGACTACCCGGTTGCGTCCCCACGCGCATCTGCCCTACCGTCGTCGTGCAAATTTACGCAACGACAGATCGGCAATCATCCCATGGCACAGAAGACCAGCACGCCCGCGTCGCCGGGTTTTGACGCTTTGAAATGGCGCTGCATCGGCCCGTCGCGTGGCGGCCGCGTCGTCGCCGTCTCGGGCGATCCCGTGGACCGGATGACGTTCTATTTCGGCGCCTGCGCCGGCGGCATCTGGAAGACGGTCGATGGCGGCGTGTTCTGGCGCTGTGTGTCGGACGGCTTCATGGGCAGCGCCGCGGTCGGCTCGATCGCGGTAGCACCGTCTGATCCGAACGTGATCTATGCCGGCACTGGCGAGACGGCGATTCGCCTCGACGTGTCGTACGGCGACGGCATGTACAAGTCGACGGACGCCGGCCGGACCTGGAGCAACATCGGCCTCAGGAACAGCAAGTTCGTCGGCCGGATCTGCATCCATCCGCAGAATCCGGATCTCGTCTACGTCGCGGCACTGGGCGACGTGTTCGGCCCGAACACCGAGCGCGGCGTATTCCGCTCGAAGGACGGCGGCAAGAGCTGGGAGAAAATCCTGTACCGCAGCGATGTCGCGGGCGCGATCGACCTCACGATGGACCGCGCCAATCCCCGCATCCTGTTCGCCTCGATGTGGGAGGCGCGGCGCAACTTCTGGAACATATCGAGCGGTGGCCCCGGCAGCGGTCTCTTCCGCAGCACTGACGGAGGCGACACCTGGCAGGAGATCACGCGCAATCCGGGCCTGCCCGACGGCATGCTCGGCAAGATCGGCGTGACCGCCTCGCCCGTCCGCGCCGGCCGCGTCTGGGCGCTGATCGAAGCGGGCAGTGATGAGAAGACCGGTGACAAGACCGGGCTCTACCGCTCGGACGATTACGGCGCGCGCTGGACGATGGTCTCCGCCAATCGCGACCTGATGCATCGACCCTGGTACTACACGCATGTCTTCGCCGACACCGGACATGCCGACACGGTCTATGTCACCAATCTGCAGATGTGGAAGTCGACCGACGGCGGCGCGAGCTTCGGCGAGATTACGACCCGGCACGGCGACAATCACGATCTGTGGATCGACCCCAGCGACTGCAACCGCATGATCGAGGGCAACGACGGCGGCGCTAACGTTTCCTTCAACGGCGGCGGCTCGTGGTCGACGATCTACAACCAGAAGACGGCGCAGTTCTATCGGCTCGACATCGACAACCAGTATCCTTACCGGGTCTACGGCACCCAACAGGACAACACCTCGATCGCGGTGCCCAGTGCCTCGGAATGGGGTGTCATCACCTTGGCTGACTGCAGCTACCCCGGCACCGGCGAGAGCGGCTTCATCGCCGTCGATCCAAGGGATCACAATGTCGTTTATGTCGGCGCCGTGGGTTCCAGCCCCGGCGGCGCCGGCGCGCTGCAACGCTACGACCACCGCACGCGCCAGATCCAGCTGGTCAATGTGTGGCCCGAGGAATCGACCGGCATTGCGCCCAAGGACCTGAAGTACCGCTTCGCGTGGACCTTCCCGATCGTGTTCTCGGCCCACGACGCCGGCACGCTCTATGTCGGCGGCAACTGCGTCTTCCGCACCCGCGACGAAGGCATGAGCTGGCAGAAGATATCGCCTGATCTCAGCCTTAACGACCTTGCACGCCAGGGCGCTTCCGGCGGCGACATCACCCGCGAAAGCGCCGGCGCGGAAATTCACGCGACCTGCGCCTGCGTCGTCGAATCGCCGCGTCGCGCCGGAGAAATCTGGGCCTCGACCGACGATGGGTTGGTGCACGTTACCCGCGACGACGGGGCCGCATGGAAGAATGTGACGCCCAAGGCCATGCCGGAGCTGGCCTATGTAGGTTGCGTAGAAGTTTCCGCTCACGACGCCGACACGATCTATGTCGCGGCTACCCGCTACAAGCTCGCCGACTACAAGCCCTACCTGTTCCGGAGCACCGACGGGGGCCGCAGCTGGAAGTCGATCAAGGGCGACCTGCCAGTGAACGAAATCACGCGCGTCGTCCGCGCCGATCCGGTTGCCAGGGGCCTCCTCTACGTCGGCACGGAAACCGGAATCTTCTTCAGCCTCGATGACGGCGAACACTGGACGCGCATGAGCGGGCTGCCGGTGGTGCCGGTCTACGACCTCAAGCTCAAGGATACCGATCTCGTGGCGGCTACCCACGGCCGCTCGTTCTGGATCCTCGACGACGTGACGGCGCTGCGCGGGCTGGTGAAGGGCCGAAAGTCCACCCGGCTGTTCGCGCCGCGCACGGCGATCCGCACCAAGCTGCACTGGAGTGCCGGTGGCAACGTCCGCGGCGGCATCGCCTATGGACCCGCTTTCGGCATCGACGGCAGCACCGTCATGGTCGAGCAGCCCGACGGCACGCGGGTGCGCGAACATCTCGACGTCGGAGAGAACCCGCCGAACGGGGCCATCGTCTATTACTGGCTGGCCGACGACACCAGGGAGACAGTGACCCTAACCTTCCGCGATTCGGCCGGCCGCAAGATCGTGTCCTATGCCAGCGACGCCAAGGACGCCCCGCCTGCCCGGCGCCCGGGCACCAAGGCAGGGCTCAACCGCTTCGTCTGGGACATGAAGTATCCGGGCCCGGCCAAGCTCGACTACGACCTTGCGCCGCCACGGCCCAAGCCCCTGGCGCCAGATCCGGAAAACCCGCCCGGCCCGACCGTCGTACCCGGCACCTACGGCGTGGATCTCGCCGTGGGCGACAAGGTCCAGTCGGCGACCTTCGCCGTCGAGAAGGATCCGAGACTGGGCACTACCACGGCCGACTACGCCGCCCAGTTCGCCCTGCACAAGGAACTCGTGGCATCGCTGTCGAAGCTGAAGCAGGCGCTGAACCGTCTGCGCAGGATGAAGCGGCAACTCGGCGACGTCGCCGAACGCACGGCCAAAACGGAGCGCGCCCTGCGCAACCGGGCCGTTGCGATCGGCCAGAAGCTCTCGGCCATCGAACGCATCATGGTCGATCCCGAGCGCAAGTCCGTGCGTGACGTGCTGCGCAATCCGGCCGGCCTCAACGACACCTTGTTCGACATGATCGCCATGACCACGACGGCCGATGCCGCCCCGACCAGCCAGACCAAGGCCGTGTCGCGCGAGGTCATGGACAAGGTCGATCGCGAGGTCGCAAACTTCGAGGCGCTGGCCAAAGGCGAGATTGCCGAGCTCAACGCCAAGCTGGCCAAGGCCCGCGTCGCACAGGTCGCCGCGCCGTAGCTGTCAGATCTTGATGGCTGCCTTCGCGAGGAGCTCACCGAACGATAGGGTTTCCCGGGCGATGGTCGCGCGGAAGGCTTCCGGCTCGGGATCACCCGGGCAGTTGCCGCCCGCCTGGTCGTCGAACTGGAGACGCTGGCCCAGCAGCGCCGCGGCGCGCTCCACTAAGATGCGCGTGATGACGTCGGAGGGCCTGCTGCGCAGGGCACAGCGTCCGGTGGGGCGTCAGTGCTTGCGGAGTCCGGGGTGGATGACCAGGGAAGCGCCCGCTTCGCCTCCGGCGTCGTAGGCCATGGGCGACACCATCCGGCTGGCGCGCTGCACGGTACGCAGCTTCAGATCGAGCTTCGCCAATTCGGTATCGACGACTGCCGACTTGAGGACGACGAGGCCGCGCCCGGCACTCTGATTCACGTCGTCCCTCGCTGCCTTCATCGCCATCAGCTTGTCGGCGATCGACGCCACCATGCCGAGCGCGAAGGAGGCATTCGCCATGTGCCGCTCCTGATGGCGGAAGCGCTGGTAGTCGGCCGTGGTCTTGTAGCGGCCGAGTTCGGTGCGGACCGCGGTGTCGATCACTTCGGTCAGGTAGTGCGCGACCTCGACGTCCGAGCGAAGGCCGAAGAACACGTATCTCCCCTCGCCGGCCGGGTTCTTCTCGCGCCACGCACGGCAATCGCAGAATGCCGCGATGGCGCCGATGCAATCGTCGAGCGGGATGCGCTTCTTGCGGTGCGTCTCGTACGCCAAGCGCTCGCAGGGCGCCTCGCGGATCTCGACATCGCTCAGCGACAGGTCGTAGCGGTCGAGCAGCTCGGCGACCTTGGCCGCTGCCGCCAGCGCCTCGCCTTCGGTACAGCCATTGTCGATGGTCTTGGCGCGCAGGCCCTGAATGCGCGTCCGGAGCTTGTCGAGCGCGTCTCCGCTCACTTGGCCCGGCGCCCGTAGGCCTGGACGAGAGCGATGGCGACGCCGATGGCGAGGCCGGGAAGCGACGAGAAGATCGCAATCGACGCCGCGCCCATTTCGCAACCGCCCGAGTCTCCCGGTGTTCCGCAACGAGGATCGAACACATGAGCGGCAATCAGGACGACGAAGAACATGACGACCGGCGCGACGATCATGCCGGCCAGTCCGAAGGCGAACGATCTCGCGACGAGCCGGAGCACTAGGCTGCTTCCTTGTCCTTGCCTTCGCCTACGCGCGCCGCCAGAGACGCTGCCATGAACTCGTCGAGATCGCCGTCGAGCACCTTCTGCGGGTCGGAGCGCTCCACGCCGGTACGCAGATCCTTCACCATCTGGTAGGGCTGCAGCACATAGGACCGGATCTGGTGACCCCAGCCGATGTCGGTCTTGTTGGCCTCGATCTCCATGCGCTCGGCCTCGCGCTTCTGCAGTTCGACCTCATAGAGGCGCGCCTTCAGCATCTGCAGCGCCTTGGCACGGTTCTGATGCTGGCTGCGTTCCTGCTGCACGGCGACGGCGATGCCGGAGGGAATGTGCGTGATGCGCACCGCCGAATCGGTCTTGTTGACATGCTGGCCGCCCGAGCCCGAGGCGCGGTAGGTATCGACGCGCAGATCCTTGTCGACGAGTTCGATCTCGATGTCGTCGTCGACCTCGGGATAGACCCAGACGGAGGCGAAGCTGGTCTGGCGTCGGGCGTTGCCGTCGAACGGCGAGATGCGGACGAGGCGATGCACGCCCGACTCGGTCTTCAGCCAGCCATAGGCGTTCGGGCCCTCGACCTTGAACGCGCAGGATTTGATGCCCGCCTCTTCACCGGCGCTCTCCTCGAGCCAGCTCACCTTGAAGCCGCGGCGCTCGGCCCAGCGCGTGTACATGCGCGCCAGCATCTCGGCCCAGTCCTGGGCCTCGGTGCCGCCGGCACCGGCGTTGATCTCGACATAGGCATTGTTCGGGTCGGCCTCGCCGGAGAGCAGCGTCTCCAGCCGCGCCTTGGCCGCTTCCGCCCGCGCCTCGCCAAGCGCCCGCTCGGCATCGGCGATCATCACCTCGTCCTTCTCGGACTCAGCCATCTCGATCAGGTCGACATTGTCGTCAATGGTCGCGCGCAGGCGCTTGATGGTGGCAATCGCGGACTCGAGCCGCGTGCGCTCCTTCATCACGACCTGTGCCTGCTTCGGATCGTTCCACAGCGCCGGATCCTCGGCGCGCGCGTTCAGCTCGTCGAGACGGACGACCGCCTGGTCGTAGTCAAAGACGCCTCCTGAGAAGCACCAGCGACTCCTCGATCTCGTTCACCATCGACTGGGCTTCAGCGCGCATTAATCGGTTCCATGCTTTGGTGTCGTCCCGGGCGAAGCGAGCGATCTATTCAACGGCCTCAAAGGCTCCTCGCGACGCTCGGGGTGACACACGTCAATACGTTTCGCCGGTCCCCGAAAGACCGGGCCGCCGGCCACCGCCCACCTGAAGCGGGCCGCCGGCGGCGTCTATACCGGAATAGGGGGCGGAGCCGTCAAGCGGCATGAACAGCTCACCATCCGAGCCGGGCTCCGTGCCGGGCTTGAACACCTCGTCGATGGTGCCGCCCTCGTAGGTGAAGCGGACCATGCGCAGGCCGGGCGGAATGCGGAACGGCGTCGGCGGCTTGCCCTTGAATATCTCCTTGGCGATCTGCTCGTAGATCGGCGCGGCGTTGCCGCCGCCGGTTTCGGCACTTCCCGGCCCCAGGGTGCGCGGTTCGTCGAAGCCGATGTAGATGCCGATGGTGATGTCGGGCGTGGCCCCCAGGAACCAGTTGTCGCGAGCGTCGTTGGTGGTGCCGGTCTTGCCGGCGATCGGCCGGCCGAGAGCGGCCAACCGGCCGGCGGTGCCGCGCTGGGTCACGCCCTGCATCATGTGCACGACCTGATACACCGTCGCGGGGTCGTGGAAAGGCTTGCGCGAGTCGACGAGTTCCGGGGCTGCAGGCTTGGCCCCGGCCGCGACCTCGCCGCATCCCTTGCAGGTGCGCGGCTCGTGGCGATAGATGGTCTTGCCATTGCGGTCCTGGACGCGATCAACCAGGCTCGGCGTCAGTTCGAGCGCACCGTTGGCCAGCATCGCATAGGCCATGGTCATGCGCAGCAGCGTCGTCTCGCCCGCTCCCAGGGCCATCGGCAGAAAGGCGCCCATGCCGTCGGTCACGCCGAAATCCTTGGCGACCTGGACCACGTTCTTCATGCCGACCTGCTGGGCCATGCGCACGGTCATCAGGTTGCGTGACAATTCCAGGCCGCGGCGCACGGTGGTCGGCCCGAGATAGTCCCCGCCATAGTTCTTGGGCGACCAGACAGGCTGGCCGTGGCCGGGGTCGTAGCTGAAAGGAGCGTCGAGAACGACGGTGGCCGGGCTGAAGCCCGCATCCATCGCCGCGAGATAGACGAACGGCTTGAAGGCCGAGCCGGGTTGGCGGGCAGCCTGGACAGCGCGGTTGAACTGGCTGCGACCGTAGGCCCAACCGCCGGACAGGGCGAGCACACGGCCCGTCTGGGTATCCATCACCACGACACCGCCCTCGACGTTCGGCACTTGCCGCAGCCCATAGGTCTTCGGTGGATAGGGCTTGGCATTCGCACCCGCTGGCTGGGTGACCTTTTCCACGACGATGACGTCGCCCACGGCCACTACGTCCTTGGGCCCGCGCGGCGCGTTGCCGACGGTCTGGTCCTTCAGCGTCGGTCGCGCCCACGTCATCTCGGCGAAAGGCACCGTCCCTTCCCCGTCTGGCAACCCGACGACCTGCACCGATTGAGCGTCGACCTTGCTCACCACGGCGAGTTGCCAGTCGGACGGGCCGAACAGCGGACGGCGCTGGACGATCCGGGCGAACTCCTCTTCCCACAGACTCATGTCGGGGATCTTGGCGTACGGTCCGCGCCAGCCGTGGCGGCGGTCGTAGGTGATCAGCCCGTCGCGAAGCGCGGTGTCGGCGGCTTTCTGGATAGCGGGATCGAGCGTCGTACTTACCGTGAGGCCACCTTCATAGAGCCCCTTCTCACCATATGCCGCCATCAGGTTGCGGCGCACTTCCTCGGCGAAGAAATCGGCGGTCGTCGTTTCGGTGGCGCTGCGCTTGCGGAGCTGCAGCTTCTCGGCCCGCGCCTTCTGCGCTTCGGCTGCTGTGATGTAGCCGTCCTCCTGCATGCGGTTCAGCACATAGTCGCGACGGGCGTAGGCTTCCTTCTCGTTGCGCACGAGGTTGTAGCGGTTGGGCGCCTTGGGCAGCGCCGCAAGATAGGCGATCTCCGACAGCGTGAGCTCGTCGAGAGACCTGTCGAAATAGTTGAGCGCCGCCTGGGCCACACCGTAGTTGCCCGAGCCAAGGTAAATCTCGTTCAGGTAGAGTTCGAGGATGCGCTCTTTGGAATAGGTCTCCTCGATGCGGAAGGCCAGGATCGCCTCGCGGACCTTGCGCGCCAGAGTCGCCTGGTTGGTAAGCAGGAAGTTCTTGGCGACCTGCTGGGTGATGCCCGAGGCGCCTTCCGGGCGTTTGCCGGGATTGGTGATGTTGGAAACCATGGCACGGACGACGCCGATGAAATCGATGCCAGGGTGGGTGAAGAAGCGCTGATCCTCGGCCGCGACGAAGGCCTCGGGCACCAGCTTGGGCATGGCGGCAACCGGTACGAACACGCGCTTCTCGCGAGCATACTCGGCAAGCAGTCGGCCATCGGCCGCATAAAGGCGCGTCACCGTCAGCGGCTGGTAGTCCGCCAGTTGCTTGTGGTCGGGCAGTCCGTAGCTGAAATGCCAGAACAAGCCCGCCACGGTGCCGGTTCCCACAATGAGGACGGCGGTGGCTAAGGCCAGCAGGACTTTGAACAGGTTGAGCACGGTCATCTTCTACGCGGCGCTTTTCGGGGCAGCAACGGTGAGAATGGCCGGGACTTATGCCTTTCTTGTGGCGGCGCCAGCGGCAAAATGGGCATCGACCGAGGCACGGAGGGCGCGCGCCAGCGAAAGCTGGTGCTGGCGAACCGTCAGCAGCTTCTCGTCCTGGGGATTGGACAGATAGCCGAGCTCGACCAGGGCCGCGGGGACATCCGGTGCCGTCAGCACGGCAAATCCCGCCTGTCGATGGGTCCGCGGCAGAAGGCGGAAGCCGTTGCGGTTGAAGGTCTGCACGATCGTGTCGGCGAGCCGCCGCGAATCATTCACCGTGCCGCGCTGGCTCATGGCGACGAGAGTGCGCGCCACGCTGTCATCCTTGTCGGCCAGCTTCATGCCGGAGATCATTGCATCGGCGCGGTTCTCGCGCGCGGCAAGAGCCGCTGCCTCGCGGTCTGTCGCTTCTTCCGACAGCGTGTAGACCGAGGCGCCGCGGACATCGGGGTTGTCGTTCGAGTCGGCGTGCAGCGACAGGAACAGGTCTGCCTTGGCCGCCTGAGCCCGTGCCACCCGTTCGCGCAGCGCCACGAAGCTGTCGGTGCTGCGCGTGAGCAGCACCCGATAACGGCCGCCAGCCAACAATTCCTTCTGCAGGTCACGGGCGATGGCCATGACAACCGATTTTTCCTGTGTGCCGCGCAATCCCAGCGCGCCGGGGTCTCTGCCTCCGTGGCCAGGATCGAGGAAAACGAGCTTGGGCCTGGGCAGCGGTGCCGGCTTCCTGACCGTCTTGGGCGCGGGCGTGTTTGCCAAAGCATCACCGCCGCAAAAAGCGGCGAGACCGGTCAACCCGGCGAGCAGATTGCGGCGATGAAGGGCGGACATGGCTGGATGCAAAATCTGTCGTGAGAGGACGGATTATTGTTGTGGTTTGTTAATCTAAATACATAACTTTGATAATAATTTCAAGATTTATCAATCAGTTACAGAACTATACTCACCTCACTCAATCTTTTGATTGTCGCACCCGTATGAACCCCGTATGTTGCGTCCCGCGAGCAGTCGCCGTCGTTCGTAGCGCGCCTTTCGGGGTCGCGCTCCGACGGCAATCCCCAGCCGGGCCAGCGCTGGCGCCCTTTTTGTTCAACAAAAACGGGCGCGGCGGGTTCGCCAAAGGATTGTTAGACAGGCGGTGGCTATCAGGAACACCGAGGTTGGCAGGACCCTGTCGTGGTCCGGCGGCGCGATGCTTCCCCGTCTTGGCCGATGTTGGCCGTTCGACGGGTTGATGGCGCTCCGTCCCCCTCGCGCCAGAGAGGCGGCTTGGCCGCCGGTTGCTCGCGCCGGTTGGGATCGAACGCCTCGGGAGCGAGCCCATGGCAAGGCGTATGCTCATTGATGCGAGTCACCCGGAAGAAACACGGGTCGTCGTCGTCGATGGAACAAGACTTGAAGAGTTCGATTTCGAGACATCCACCCGCAAGCCCCTCAAGGGCAACATCTACCTCGCGAAGGTCATTCGCATCGAGCCGTCGTTGCAGGCGGCGTTCGTGGAATACGGCGGCAACCGGCACGGCTTCCTGGCCTTTTCCGAAATCCACCCCGACTACTATCAAATCCCGGTCGCCGATCGCGAACGGTTGATTGCCGAGCAGCAGCGTCTGCACGCCGAGGCCGACGAGGACCACGAACCGCGGCGTCGCCGTGGCCGAGTCGACCGCAGCGACATCGAGGACGCCCGCGCCGATCTGCGCGCCGAGTCCGTGCAGGAACCGGTAGCCGAGATTGGTGGCGACGAGACTGCCCCCCCGGCCGAGAACGGGCATGATGCGGAAGCATCGGTCGCCGGCGAATCGGCCGCCGAGGCGCCCATCGCGGAGACGCAAGTCGCCGAAACTGCTCCTCCGGCCGAAACGGCTGCCGAACCTGCTTCCCTGGAGCCCCCTGCTTCCGAACCACAGGCCCAGCCGGCCGCCATCGCCAGCGATCGCCTCGACGGGCCCACGCTCGTCGAGCCTTCCGATGCGCCAGCGCCCGAGGATCAGCACGCGTCGACCGCCGAAGCTTCGGCCGAAGCAGCGCCAGACGCGGTGTCCGACTCCGGCGAGCAGCCGGCCGATCCGTCGGAGGCCCCGCAGCCCGAGGTCACGGTAGAAACCCTGGGCGGCGACGACGCTGGCGAGGAGCGCGAGACGCGCGAGCGCCGCCGGCGCAACCCGATCCGGCAGTACAAGATCCAGGAAGTCATCAAGCGCCGGCAGATCCTGCTGGTGCAGGTCGTCAAGGAGGAGCGCGGCAACAAGGGTGCGGCACTCACCACCTACCTGTCTCTGGCCGGCCGCTATTGCGTGCTGATGCCCAACGCCGGACGTGGCGGCGGCATTTCGCGCAAGATCTCCAATCCGGCCGATCGCAAGCGGATGAAGGAGATGCTGGGCGAACTCGACGTGCCGCAGGGCATGGGCGTGATCCTGCGCACCGCAGGCCTCGAGCGTTCCAACATCGACATCAAGCGCGACTACGAATACCTGTCGCGGCTTTGGGATTCGATCCGCGAACTCACCATGCGCTCGACGGCGCCGGCGCTGATCTACGAGGAAGGCGACCTCATCAAGCGTTCGCTGCGCGATGTGTATGACACTGACATCGCCCAGGTACTGGTCGAGGGCGAAGCGGGCTTCGAGGCCGCCAGCGGCTTCATGCGCCAGCTCGTGCCGCACCAGGCCAGCAAGGTCGAGCTCTACAAGGAACAGATCCCGCTCTTCCACCGCTACCAGGTCGAAGCGCAGTTCGACGCCATGCACTCGCCGACCGTGCAGCTGCGCAGCGGCGGCTACATCGTCATCAATCCGACCGAGGCGCTGGTCGCCATCGACGTCAATTCGGGCCGTTCGACCAAGGAACGGAACATCGAGGAGACGGCGCTGCGCACCAACATCGAGGCTGCGGAGGAAATCGCCCGCCAGGTCCGCCTGCGCGACCTTGCCGGCCTGATCGTGATCGATTTCATCGACATGGAAGAGACGCGGCATCAGCGCCAGGTCGAGCACAAGGTCAAGGATGCGATGCGCACCGATCGCGCCCGTATCCAGATCGGCCGCATCTCGGCGTTCGGCCTGCTCGAGATGTCGCGCCAGCGCCTGCGTCCCAGCCTGCTCGAGCACTCGACCGAGATTTGCCCGCATTGCGCCGGCATCGGCCGCATCCGCTCCATCGAGTCGGCTGCGTTGCATGCGCTGAGAGCCATCGAGGAGGAAGGTGTCCGCCGCCGGGCGACCGAGATCCTGGTCAGCGTGCCGCCGAAGGTGGCGCTCTACCTGCTCAACCAGAAGCGCCAGACGCTGTCCGAGATCGAGATGCGCTACGGCTTCATGGTCGCGGTCGAAGCCGACGACGAACTGAACGCCGCCGACTGCGAGATCGAGCGCGTGCGCTCGCGCCGCGAAGAGCGCGACCGGCCGGCCCAGGAACTGGCGCGTGCCAATTACGACGAAGTGGCGCGCGAAGCCCCCCTGGGCGACGATCCCGACGATATCGAGGACCGCGAAGCTGGAGAAACTGGTGAACCGGGCGAGCGCGCCGAACGCCGCCCGGCCGACGAGGAAGGCGAAGGCCGAGATGGTGGCCGTGGTCGTCGCCGTCGCCGTCGCCGTCGCCGGGGTGATCGCCCCGAAGGCGAAGGCACGGACCGGGCACCGCGGGCCGCTGGCGGTGAACTTCCCATCGACGATCGTGGTCCCAATGAGTCTGCCGAGAACGGCCACGACCATTCTCCGCATGGCGATGCCCCGGACGGCGATCCTGCCGAGGGCGAAGGCGCCCGCGCCGATGGCGAACGTCGTCCCGCCGGTGACCGTGGCGAAGCCGATGGCGATCGCCGCCGTCGCCGCGGACGTCGTGGCGGCCGTCGCCGGCGTCGCGAGCCCGGCGAAGGCGAGCCCAACGGCGAACAGGCGCCGCGCGAACATGACTACACCTCGGAGGAGTTTGCCTCCGACGCTCCTGCGCGGCATGAGAACGGTGGCGAGCAGGCACCACGGGAACATGCACCTTACGATCCAGGCCCTCCGGTGAATTTGGAGGCAGCATTGCCGCCGGCGCCGCCGCCCTCCCCGGCGCCTGCAGCACAACAGGCTCGGGCGCCGGAACCGCCACCGGCACCCGTCGTCCCGGTGATCCCCGTGGCGGAAACGCCCCCGGAGAAACCGAAGCGCGGCTGGTGGCGCCGCTGACTGA
>RGPT01000450.1 GCA_010032545.1 Alphaproteobacteria bacterium | reverse complement strand
CGGTCGAAGCGCCGTCGGCCACCACGTCACCCTTGGCGATCTTGTCGCCGCGCTTGACGATGGGACGCTGGTGGATGTTGGTGTTCTGGTTGGAACGCTGGTACTTGATCAGGTTGTAGATGTCGACACCGACTTCGCCCGCCTGGGCTTCCTCGTCGTTGACACGCACCACCAGACGGGTCGCGTCGACATAGTCGACCACGCCGCCGCGGCGCGCGGTGACCACGGTGCCAGAGTCGACAGCCGCCACGCGTTCGATGCCGGTTCCCACCAGGGGCTTCTCCGGGCGCAGCACGGGCACGGCTTGACGAGACATGTTGGCGCCCATGAGCGCGCGATTGGCGTCGTCGTGCTCCAGGAAGGGCACCAGGGAGGCGGCCACCGAGACGATCTGCGCGGGGGACACGTCCATGTACTGGATGCGTTCAGCGCCGACCAGGATGGACTCACCCTTTTCACGGGCGGAGACCAGATCGCCGATGAGGCGGCCTTCCTTGTCGAGTGCAGCGTTGGCCTGGGCGATGACGTACTTGCCTTCCTCGATGGCGGACAGGTAATCAATTTCCATCGTGACTTTGCCGTCCACCACGCGGCGGTACGGGGTCTCGATGAAGCCGTACTCGTTGAGGCGCGCATACAGCGCCAGCGAGTTGATCAGGCCGATGTTCGGGCCTTCCGGCGTTTCGATCGGGCAGACGCGGCCGTAGTGGGTGACGTGCACGTCACGCACTTCGAAGCCGGCGCGCTCGCGGGTCAGGCCGCCCGGGCCCAAGGCGGAGACGCGACGCTTATGCGTGATCTCAGCGAGGGGGTTGGTCTGGTCCATGAACTGCGAGAGCTGGGACGCGCCGAAGAACTCCTTGAGCGCCGCAGAAATCGGCTTGGAGTTGATCAGGTCGTGGGGCATGAGCGGCTCTTGCTCGGCCTGGCCCAGGCGCTCCTTGACGGCTTTTTCGATACGCGCCAAGCCGGTGCGGAACTGGTTCTCGGCCAGCTCGCCCACACAGCGCACGCGGCGGTTGCCCAGGTGGTCGATGTCATCGACCTGGCCCTGGCCATTGCGCAGATCCACCAAAATCTTAACCACGGCCATGATGTCGTCGTTGGACAGCACCATAGAGCCGGTCGATTCGGCGCGGCCGACGCGGGCATTGAACTTCATGCGACCGACGCGCGAGAGGTCGTAGGTGTCGGGGTTGTAGAACAGGCGCTGGAACAGGGCCTGAACAGCGTCTTCGGTGGGCGGCTCGCCAGGGCGCATCATGCGGTAGATGGCCACCCGGGCAGCGAACTCGTCGGCCGTCTCGTCCATGCGCAGGGTCTGGCTGATGTAAGCGCCCTGGTCGAGTTCGTTGGTGTAGAGCACCTGCAGCTCTTGCACACCAGCTGTACGCAGCTTCTTGAGCAGGGCCTCGGTCAGCTCGTCGTTGGCCTTGGCGATGATCTCGCCG
>RGPT01000449.1 GCA_010032545.1 Alphaproteobacteria bacterium | reverse complement strand
GTCGGCCATCGGGTCGGTGAACGGCATGCCGAGTTCGATCAGGTCGGCGCCGGCCGCCGGCAGGCCCTTCAGGATCTGGTAGCTGACGTCGACGTCGGGATCGCCGGCGGTGATGTAGGTGACGAGGCCGGCGCGCTTGTCGGCCTTGAGCTGGGCGAAGCGTTTGGCGATGCGGCTCATGGTCAGATCTTCATGCCGAGGCGCTCGGCAACGGCGAAGACATCCTTGTCGCCGCGTCCGCAGAGGTTCATCACCAGCAGATTGTCCTTGGGCAAGGTAGGTGCGAGTTTCATCACATGCGCCAGGGCGTGTGCCGGTTCGAGGGCCGGGATGATGCCTTCGAGCTTGCACAGCACCTGGAATGCCGCGAGCGCTTCGTTGTCGGTCGCCGAGACGTATTCGATGCGACCCATCTCCTTCAGCCAGGAATGCTCGGGGCCGATGCCGGGATAGTCGAGGCCGGCCGAGATCGAATGCGCCTCGGTGATCTGGCCCTCGCTGTCCTGCAGCAGGTAGGTGCGGTTGCCGTGCAGCACGCCGGGACGGCCGCCGGTGAGCGACGCTGCGTGCTCGCCGGTCTCGACGCCTTTGCCGCCCGCCTCGACGCCGACGAGGCGCACGCTCTTGTCGTCAAGGAAAGGATGGAACAGGCCCATGGCGTTCGAGCCACCGCCGATGCAGGCGACCAGCGTATCGGGCAGCCGGCCTTCGGCCTTCATCATCTGGACACGTGTTTCGTTGCCGATAACGCACTGGAAGTCGCGCACCATCGCCGGATACGGATGTGGGCCCGCCACCGTGCCGATGCAGTAGAAGGTATTCTCGCAGGTCGCGACCCAGTCGCGCAGCGCCTCGTTCATGGCGTCCTTGAGCGTGCCCGAGCCCGCCGTCACCGGACGGATCTCGGCCCCCAGCATGTTCATGCGCACCACGTTCGGGGCCTGGCGGTCGACGTCGACGGCGCCCATGAAGACGACGCAGGGAATATCGAACAGGGCGCAGGCGGTTGCCGTGGCGACACCATGCTGCCCGGCGCCGGTTTCGGCGATGACACGCGTCTTGCCCATGCGCTTGGCCATCAAAACCTGGCCCAGCACGTTGTTGATCTTGTGGCTGCCTGTGTGATTCAGCTCGTCGCGCTTGAAGTAGATCTTGGCGCCCCCCAGCTTCTCGGTCAGGCGCTTGGCGAAATAGAGCGGACTGGGCCGGCCGGCATAGTGCTCGAGCAGATAGTCGAGTTCGTCCTGGAACGACGGATCGGCCTTGGCGTCATTGTAGGCCTTTTCCAGATCGAGGATCAGCGGCATCAGCGTTTCGGCGACGTAGCGGCCGCCGAAGATGCCGAAATGCCCGCGCTCGTCGGGGCCGGTGCGAAAACTGTTGGGTGAAATGGCCATGGCTCTTCCTGTCGGGACGGGCGGGCTTAGCAGTCCCGGCAGGGGTCGGTCAAAGAGCCCTATTTCTTCTTT
>RGPT01000448.1 GCA_010032545.1 Alphaproteobacteria bacterium | reverse complement strand
CCACAACGGTCCGATGGCGACCGGCCCCTACGAGATCGGCGCCTTCGCCCGCAGCACGCCCGACCGGGACCGGCCGGACATGCAGCTGTTCATGGGCGCGTTCACCTTCGCCCGCACCGCCGACAATTTCCCGGTGCCGCTGTCCCATCCCGACAAGCTGCCCGGCTTCAACATCTACGGCCAGCTGCTACAGGCGACCAGCGAGGGCAGCATCACCGTGCGCTCCGGCGACCCGGACGCGCCGCCCAGCATCGAGCCCAACTGGCTCAGCACCGCCCATGACCAGGAAACCGTCGTGCGCATGGTCCGCTACATGCGCGACTACGTCCGCCGGCCGGCGCTGCAGCCCTATGTGGGCGAGGAAGTCATTCCCGGCGAAAAGGCGCAGTCGGACGAGGACATCCTCATGTCGGCACGCCGCATGTCGACCAGCGGCCTGCACGCCACCGGCACCTGCCGCATGGGCCGCGACAATTCGGCGGTGGTCGACAACGAACTGCGGGTGAAGGGCGTCGAGGGCCTCCGGGTCGCCGACTGCTCGGTGATGCCGGGCCTCGTCTCCGGCAACACCAACGGCCCGGCCATGGCGCTGGGGTGGAGAGCTAGCGATGTCATCCGGGGACGCTGAGCAAGGCATGGAACAGGCCGCCGATTTCCGCGACGAGAGCGATGCGATCTTCGCCCTGCTGGAGCCGTTGGCCGATGCCGACTGGGATCGCGCGACCCAGTTCAAGGGCTGGACCATCAACGACGTCATCGCCCATCTGCACATGTGGAACTACGCCGCCTGCCTGACGCTGGCGGACGCCGATGCCTTCCTGAAGTTCCGCCGCGAGCTGGCCGACTACGTCAAGGCGGGAGGCACCCATCTGCAGTTCAACCATGCCTGGCTGGGCGGGATCAGGGGCCGTGCCCTGCTGGCGCGCTGGCGCGACCTCTACCGCGACACCGCGGAGCAATTCGCCGTCGCCGACCCGAAGGCGCGGGTGAAATGGGGCGGCCCGGACATGTCAGCTCGGTCCTGCATCACCGCGCGGCTGATGGAGACCTGGTCGCACGCGCAGGCGGTCTACGACCTGCTGGGCGTGGAGAGGATCGACGCCGACCGCATCCGCAACGTGGCGGTGATCGGCATCAACACCTATGGCTGGACCTTCATGAACCGCAAGCTTGAGGTGCCCGCAGATCCGCCCTATGTGCGGCTGACCGCGCCGTCCGGCGCCATCTGGGAATGGCACAAGCCCAGCGACACCAACCGCATCGAGGGCACGGCCACCACGTTCTGCCAGGTGGTTACCCAGGTCCGCAACGTGGCAGACACGACCCTCAAAGCGACCGGCGATACCGCGATCCGCTGGATGGCCATGGCCCAGTGCTTCGCCGGCCCGCCCGAGGACCCGCCGCCACCCGGCACGCGGTTCGTGCAGCGCCGGAGCGGCTGAGAGGCTGGAAGGCCCCCTCACCCTGCC
>RGPT01000447.1 GCA_010032545.1 Alphaproteobacteria bacterium | reverse complement strand
AGAGACAGGGGGCACCGCCGGTATCGCGCTCCACCGTCTCGCGCAGCGCGCCGACATAGTCGGGCGAGATCTGGGTGTTGCCGCCGCCGAGCGAGATCGGATGGCAGGCGTAGTTGACCAGCGTGAACAGCACGCGGCCCGATGCCTCGGCGGCACGCCCGATCAGCAGCGTGTCGTCGGCCGCCGCCGACGGATTGAGGCCGCAGAGGCTCTGGCCGTTTTCGGGATCGGGAAAGTTGCGGTTGAAGGCGAGCTGACAGCGCCCGGTCGTCCAGGTCAGCGTCGCCGGCGTCAGCGCGGCCTTGGCCTCGGCAACCAGACGGATGCAGGCCTGGGTGACATGCGAACGATAGCCGGCAAGCAGATGTCCGCCCGGTTTGTCGGCAAGATCGAGCCCCATCAGCGGCGCCGAATGTGTGTGCGTCGGCTGGAGGATCAGCCGATCCTGGTCCAGACCCGTCGCCGCCAACACGGCCTCGCGCATGCCGCGTTCGTCTTCCTTAGACCGCCACCAGCTGTGGTCGAGCGTCAGGAGGAAGAGCGCATCGCCGCCCTCGGCATCGGCGAAGGCGGCGCAGGTCGCCAGCATCGGGCGATGGACGCCCGACGGCTGGTCGTGTTTGGCGCTGCCCCACAGACGGAAGTAGATGCCCGCCGGCGGCGTGATGTCGGCGCGCGCGACGCCGACCCGGCCGCCGAACTCGTAGGACGGGATCACGTGCTGACGAGCACGCGGCGCCGGCGCGTCGCCGATCATCGGGGCATTCCTCCGCCTACTGCTTGTCGATGTTCCACAGCGCCAACTTTGACGTGGGCAGCACGCCGGTCACGGTCTTCCGCCAGGCATAGGGCTGATCGTACTGGCCGGTGACGACATAGGGCACGATCTCCCACAGGCGACGGTGCAGCTTGTCGAGGATCGCCATGCGGCTCGGCTGGTCGGTCGCCTGAATGAACTCGGTCCTGAGCCTTTCGCCTTCCGCGTCGGACGGCCAGCCGGCCCAGCTGCCTTCCGGGTTCAGGATGATGCCGACATTGGTGAGCGGGTTGTGCCACGTCGACCAGGAATTCCCGGTGGCGAAGATGTGCCAGCCGCCGTTCTGACCCGGCGGGTTCTTGTTGGTGAGCCAGCGGGTCAGCGTCGTCCCCCAGTCGGCCCACTCGATGACGACGTCGACCCCGATGTTGCGGAGCCCGCCGGCCAGCACCTCGGCCTGGGCGGCGATGGAGGCGATCTCCTTCGAGCTCGAGATGATGATCTTCTCGCCCTTGTATCCCGCGTCGGCCATCAGCTTTTTCGCTCGCGCCGGATCGGCCTTGCGGTAGGTCTCGGAGCCGACCTCGGTGCCGTAGACCGACTTGCAGACGAGGAACGAGTAGCACTCGTTCCACCACTTCTTCTCGCCGAAGGCGGCCGCCATGTAGTCTTCCTGCGGCACCAGGAGGGCGAGCGCCTGGCGCGCGCGGGCG
>RGPT01000446.1 GCA_010032545.1 Alphaproteobacteria bacterium | reverse complement strand
ATCCTCAACATGCGCGCGCCGGGCATGACCCTGCACAAGATGCCGCTGTTCGTGTGGTCGGTGCTGGTTACCGTGTTCCTGCTGCTGCTGGCCCTGCCGGTTCTGGCGGGCGCCATCACCATGCTGCTGACCGACCGTAACTTCGGCACCCACTTCTTCGATGCCCAGGGCGGCGGCGACCCGATCCTGTTCCAGCACCTGTTCTGGTTCTTCGGCCACCCCGAGGTGTACATCCTGATCCTGCCGGGCTTCGGCATCATCAGCCAGGTGGTCTCGACCTTCTCGAAGAAGCCGGTGTTCGGCTATCTGGGCATGGCCTACGCCATGGTCGGCATCGGCGTCATCGGCTTCGTCGTGTGGGCGCACCACATGTACACGGTCGGCATGAACGTCGACACCCAGGCCTATTTCGTCGCCGCGACCCTGGTGATCGCGGTGCCGACCGGCATCAAGATCTTCTCGTGGATCGCCACCATGTGGGGCGGCTCGATCGAGTTCAAGACGCCCATGCTGTTCGCGCTGGGCATGATCTTCCTGTTCACGGTCGGCGGCGTGACCGGCGTCATCCTGGCCAACGCCTCCGTCGACCAGTCCATGCACGACACCTACTACGTGGTCGCGCATTTCCACTACACCATGTCCATGGGCGCCCTGTTCTCGATGTTCGCCGGCTTCTACTACTGGGTCGGCAAGATGTGGGGCGTGCAGTACAACGAGTTCCTCGGCAAGCTGCACTTCTGGATCAGCTTCATCGGCGTGAACCTGATCTTCTTCCCGCAGCACTTCCTGGGCATGGCGGGCATGCCGCGCCGCTACATCGACTATCCGGATGTCTACGCCGGCTGGAACCATGTCTCGTCCATGGGCGCGTACCTGTCCTATGCCGGCGCGATCCTGTTCCTGATCATCATCGCCGAGGCGTTCATGCGGAAGCGGAAGGTCGCGGACAATCCGTGGGGCGAAGGCGCCACGACGCTGGAGTGGACTCTGCCCTCTCCGCCGCCGTTCCATCAGTTCAACGACCTGCCGCGGATAAAGTAACCGGGAGAACCAACGTGTCCGACGCGATGCTCGCATCGGTCCGGTCCACCGACGTACCAGGCAAGCCCGACGGCATGGAACCCCGTGTCGTCGACTACCTGGCGCTGCTGAAGCCGCGGGTCATGTCGCTGGTGGTGTTCACCGGCCTCGTCGGCCTGGTCGCCGCGCCAGGCGGCATCCATCCGGTGCTGGGCCTGATGGCGATTCTGTGCATCGCGGTGGGCGCCGGCGCTTCCGGCGCCCTCAACATGTGGTACGACGCCGACATCGACTCCCGCATGTCCCGTACCATGGGCCGTCCGATCCCGTCGGGCCGGCTCAACGACAGTGACGCGCTCGGCTTCGGTATGGCCCTCTCAGTCGGCTCGGTGATCGTGCTCGGCCTGTTCATCAACGTGCTGTCGGCCGCGCTGCTCGCCTTCACCATCGCCTTC
>RGPT01000445.1 GCA_010032545.1 Alphaproteobacteria bacterium | reverse complement strand
CCGCCGCGCAGGACCAGCTGCTGATCGACCTGCTGGCGCGCGAGAACGTGTTCCAGCACGCCGCGGCAGACGCGATTCGCACCGCCAACCCGCAATATTTCCTGACCAGGGCACGCGCAGAGCTCAACACCGCCATGATCCACCTGCTGGAGCGGCCCGATTCCGCCGGCCAGCCGCTGCCGCCCGGCCGGCTGGCCGCCGCGCGCCGGTCCATCGACAAGGCCGAGCGCCTGCTGCGCAAGGCCGCGGCGTCGGCACCGCGCTACTACGACTGGCTGCGCCGCCACGAGGATCCCAGCGGCATCGTCAACACGGCGCCCATGCGTGCCGCCATGGCAGGGCTGAAGAAGGGCCTGGAAGACAGCATCGCCACCGAGCGCGCCATCGCCTCGGGCGCGCGCGCCCTGGCCGACGCGGTGGACGGCGCGCCGTCGCTGGCCATGCGGCTGGGCCACGGCCCGCATCCGCACGTGACCGTCGCCGGCCTCGTCGTGCGCCGGCTGTCGCCCGCGCAGTCCGTGCGGAAATCCTAAAGTCACGTGCGCATGTACACCGCGTCGATTGTTGCTGCGCAGTGATGGTCTGCTATAGTCCGCCCCAACGATAAGCATCGCCAAAAAACGGCATAACGGGACGTTTTCATGAAAATCGCTGTACCCAAGGAACGGCGTCCGCACGAGCGCCGCGTCGCGGTCTCGCCGGACACCGTGAAGAAACTGAAGGGCCTGGGCTTCGACGTCGTCGTCGAAACCGGCGCCGGTGACGGCGCATCGCAGCCGGACCGGGTGTTCGCCGAGGCCGGGGCAACAATCGCGCCCGATGCGGCCAGCACCTATGCCGACGCCGACGTGATCTTCAAAATCCAGCGTCCGCTGCGCACCGGTGAGGGCGATGTGGACGAGTTCGCCCTGATCAAGCGCGGCGCCTACCTGATCGCGTCGCTGACGCCGTATCAGGATCTGGAGGGCGTGAAGGCCTATGCCACCGCCGGCATCAACGCCATGGCCATGGAGCTGATGCCGCGCATCACCCGTGCCCAGTCCATGGACATCCTGAGTTCGCAGAACAACCTGGCGGGCTACAAGGCCGTCATCGAGGCGGCGGACCACTACAAGCGCGCCATGCCGATGATGATGACGGCGGCCGGCACCGTGGCGCCCGCCAAGGTCATGGTGTTCGGCGCCGGCGTCGCCGGCCTGCAGGCCGTCGCCACCGCCAAGCGCCTGGGCGCCATCGTCAGCGCCACCGACGTGCGTCCCGCCACCAAGGAGCAGGTCGAATCGCTGGGCGGCAAGTTCCTGATGGTCGAGGACGAGGAGTCCAAGGCCGCCGAAACCGCCGCCGGCTATGCCAAGGAAATGAGCGACGCCTACAAGGCCAAGCAGGCCCAGCTGATCGCCGACACCATCGCCAAGCAGGACATCGCCATCACCACGGCGCTGATCCCGGGCCGTCCCGCGCCCAAGCTGATCGACGACGCCATGGTCG
>RGPT01000444.1 GCA_010032545.1 Alphaproteobacteria bacterium | reverse complement strand
TATAAGAGACAGTTGCCGCGGGGCGTACGGATTGCCTCGTAGATAAAAGCTTCTTCGGACATGGTGGTTTCCTCTTCAGACTTTGTAGAGCCTTGTCGGGATTTTCGGGTGCGGCACAGAGCCTAGCCGCTTAATTCCCAACCCTATCAGGGCCTCGGCCAACCCGTTGGTTGGGAAGGCTGGTCGCTACGCTCGTAGCTCATGACGGTCGAGCGGTTGCGCCCCTACTCGGTCAATGTCTTCGCGGCGATGTCGGCATTGGCCGCCGAGGTTGGTGCGGTCAACCTCGGTCAGGGCTTCCCCGATGAGGACGGTCCGTCCGCGATGCTGGAGGTCGCGCGCCAGGCCATCGCCGACGGAGTCAACCAGTACCCACCGGGCCCCGGTATCGCGCCACTGCGCCAAGCGATCGCCAGACAGCGCACGCGACGCTATGGCGCTGACTTCGACCCGGACTCCGAGGTGCTGGTGACGGTCGGCGCCTCCGAGGCGATCGCCGCCACGGTACTGGGCCTGGTCGAGCCGGGCTCGGAAGTGCTGCTGATCGAACCGTTCTTCGACACCTACTCCCCGGTGATCGCGATGGCCGGTAGCAGGCGTGTTTCGGTGCCACTGGTTGCAGACGGCCGCGGATTCGTCCTCGACGTCGACGCGGTGCGCGCCGCCATCACTCCGCGGACCCGGGCGCTGATCGTCAACTCACCGCACAACCCGACCGGCATGGTGCTGTCTGACGACGAACTGCGGGCGCTGGCCGACATTGCGATCGAGGCCGACCTGCTGGTGATCTCCGATGAGGTTTACGAACATCTGGTGTTTGACGGTCGCCGTCATCTGCCGATTTCGACCTACCCGGGAATGGTCGAGCGCACCGTGACGATCTCCAGTGCGGCCAAGATGTTCAACTGCACCGGCTGGAAGATCGGCTGGGCCTGCGGTCCGGCCGAACTGGTCGCCGGGGTGCGCACGGCCAAGCAGTACCTCAGCTATGTGGCCGGCGGCCCGTTTCAGCCGGCCGTCGCCTATGCGCTGGACAACCAGGACGCCTGGGTCGCCGAGTTGCGTGACTCGTTGCAGGCCAAGCGGGACAAGCTCGCCGCCGCGCTGACCGGTATCGGCTTCGCGGTCCACGACAGCGCCGGCACCTACTTCCTGTGCGCCGATCCGCGCCCGCTGGGCTTCGCCGACAGCACCGCCTTCTGCGACGAGCTGCCGCACCGGGCCGGCGTCGCGGCGATCCCGATGTCGGCGTTCTGCGACCGGGACGCCCCGGAGGCCTGGATTCATCTGGTGCGCTTCGCTTTCTGCAAGCGCGACGACACCCTCGACGAGGCCATCACCCGCCTGGGCGTGCTGGCCGGCGGCTAGCCGCCCTTCTTGACCTTCAGCACCTGCTTGCGCAGGCCGTCGGTAGCGGTCTCCATCGCGCCCTTCATCGCGCGCTTGAGGATGAATCCGGGCAGCGGTACCGACGGGTCGACGGTGATGTCGAAG
>RGPT01000443.1 GCA_010032545.1 Alphaproteobacteria bacterium | reverse complement strand
GGAACAATCCCAAGGACGCCGAAGCAGTGATGCGCGAGCGGCGGCGGCTGGAAGCGGCGGTCGGCGCGGTCAACACGATCTCGACGCAGATGGCCGATGCGATCGAATTCATCGAGCTGGGCGAGGCGGAAGACGACGCGGCGACCATTGACGAAGGCCACGCTGCGCTCGCAGCTCTCGCGGTGCGTGCCGAGGCCGACAAGATTCAGGCCCTGCTTGCTGGCGAGGCCGATGCCAATGACGCCTACCTAGAAGTCCACGCCGGTGCCGGTGGCACCGAAAGCCAGGACTGGGCCGAAATGCTCCAGCGCATGTACACCCGCTGGGCCGAACGCCACGGCTTCAAGGTGGAGCTGATGGAATACCATTCGGGCGAACAGGCCGGGATCAAGAGCTGCACCCTCCTCATCAAGGGCGAGAACGCCTATGGCTATGCCAAGACCGAAAGCGGCGTCCACCGCCTCGTCCGCATCAGCCCTTACGATTCGTCCGCCCGGCGCCACACCAGCTTTTCCTCGGTCTGGGTCTATCCGGTGATCGACGACGACATCGATATCGAGATCAAGGAAAGCGACCTCAAGATCGATACCTACCGCGCCTCGGGCGCGGGCGGGCAGCACGTCAATACCACCGATTCGGCGGTGCGCATCACCCACATCCCGACCGGCATCATCGTCGCCAGCCAAATCGACCGCTCGCAGCACAAGAACCGCGCCACTGCCATGGGCATGCTGAAGGCGCGGATGTATGAGGCCGAGCTGGCAAGGCGCGAGGCCGAGGCCTCGGGTGAATATCAGGCCAAGACCGAGATCGGCTGGGGCCACCAGATCCGCAGCTACGTTCTCCAGCCCTATCAGCTGGTCAAGGACCTGCGTACCGGCGCCACTTCGACTTCGCCCGACGACGTGCTTGACGGCGATCTTGACATGTTCATGGCAGCCGCGCTGTCGCAAAAGGTGACTGGCGAGAAGGTGACCGTGGAGGACGTCGATTGAGACGGCCTGCCGCCGCTTTGCTTGCCGCCGCGCTTGCGGCCACGGGCTTGCTGGCGGCGTGCAACAGTCAGCCGGCGGACCCCAATCGACCGGCGACTGCCCGAGATTTTCCTCACGCCTACCGCCCGGTCTCGGCGACCAAGGGCAATGGCTTCTCCACCGAGGCCGAGCGCGACAGCCTCAACGAGGCGCAAAAGGTCATGGACCTCGCCCAGATCAAGCCGGGCTCGACTGTTGCTGATATCGGCGCGGGCGAGGGCTATTACACCGTCCGGCTCGGTGCCCGGGTCGGGCCCAAGGGCAGGGTTCTGGCCGAGGATATCGATCCCCATGTCATCCAGCGCCTCGGCATTCGTGTCGAACGCGAGCGGCTCGACAATGTCTCGATCCAGCTGGGCACGCCAGACGATCCTCGCCTCCCCGAGAGCAGCTTCGACCGCATCTTCCTGATCCATATGTATCACGAAGTGTCCGAGCCCTATGCCTTCCTGTGGCGCTTGCGCCC
>RGPT01000442.1 GCA_010032545.1 Alphaproteobacteria bacterium | reverse complement strand
AGCTCGCCCGCACTGCAGCGTTGGCGCCGTGAGCGGGCGGGAGTGGTGAACATGGTTGTCGGTCTCGAATCTTGGACACTGGCGCGGCCGGAACTCTTTCTGGCCGCATCAGCCTTGCTGCTACTGGTCTATGGCGTCGTGCGCGGAGAGGTGGCGACCCCGTTCATCTCGGTGGCGACTTCGGTGGTGCTGTTTACGACCGCGGCTTTGTTGTTCGCGCCCTACCAGGAGGGCACGGCCTTCGCTTCACTCTTTATCGTCGACCGGCTGACCGCGACCATGAAGGCAATGGTGCTCGTCGGGGCAGCCGTCGCGGTTCTGATGTCACGGGCCTATTTCGAGCAGGCCAAGGCGTGGCGCTTCGAATACCCGGTGCTCGTTGCACTTGCGACGCTGGGCATGATGCTGATGATCTCGGCCAACGATCTCATGTCTCTCTACGTCGGCCTCGAACTGCAGTCCCTGGCGCTCTATGTCATCGCGGCCTTCCAGCGGGACAGCGCGCGGTCGACGGAGGCGGGCGTAAAGTACTTTGTCCTGGGTTCGGTCGCCTCGGGGATGCTGCTGTTCGGCGCCTCCCTGATTTACGGCTTTTGCGGTGGCACGGCGTTCGTCCAGATCTCTCGGGCGCTGCTCGATGGCAAGGCGGCCGAGTTCGGCGTCATCGTCGGGCTAGTGTTCGTGGTCGCGGGCCTCGCCTTCAAGGTATCCGCCGTGCCATTTCACATGTGGACGCCAGATGTCTACGAAGGTGCGCCGACCCCGGTGACGGCTCTGTTCGCTGTTGCCCCGAAGATCGCCGCTATCTCGCTGATGGTTTCGGTCTTGATGGGGCCATTCAAGCCGCTCTTCCCACAATGGCAGCAGATCATCGTCGTGGCCGCCGTGATGTCGATGGCGTTGGGAGCGTTCGCTGCATTGCGCCAACAGAATATCAAGCGCCTGATGGCCTACTCCTCGATTGGCAATGTCGGTTACGTTCTGCTGGGCCTGGCAAGCGGCAGCGAGAAGGGGATCCAGTCGATCGTCTTCTACCTCGCCATCTATCTCGTCATGACGCTGGGTGTTTTCGCCACGATCCTGATGATGAAGCGTCGCGGCGTCATGGTGGAAAGCGTCTCCGACCTTGCGGGCCTGGCCAAGAGCCAACCGTTGATGGCCTTCGCGATGCTACTGTTCATGTTTTCGCTGGCTGGCATCCCGCCACTCGCGGGTTTCTGGGGCAAGCTGTACATCTTCATCGCGGCAGTGGAGGCCAAGCTCTACATTCCCGCTGTGCTGGGCGTGCTCGCCTCCGTGGTGGCGTCGTACTACTACCTGCGCATCGTCAAGGTCATGTACTTCGACGAGGCTACCGACGCGCTCGACAGCACACCGTTCGGTGTCCACCGCGCAGTGGCTTTCTCGGCCGCCATCTTGGTGACCCTGTTCTCGCTGGCGCCGCAGCCTCTCAGTCTCATCGCGGCAGCGGCCGCCAAAGGCCTGTTCCCATGACCGCTG
>RGPT01000441.1 GCA_010032545.1 Alphaproteobacteria bacterium | reverse complement strand
GTGGTGCGACGAGCGGCGACGCGCCGCCGAAGCGCGGCAGCAGACTCCCGAAGCGATCGCCATGGACCCGGATACGGATACGGAAACGGGAACGATCCGATGACCCTCGACTGGCTCGACTGTGCGTTCCTCTCCCGGCCTCCGCGCCGGTCACCGTCGGCGGCCGGACCGCAGCCTCCGGAATCGAGCCTCGTCACCGCCGGGCCCCCCTGGGCGCGGCCGTCGGCCGGGCCTGCGACATCCGTCGTGAATGTCAGGCCCGACCGGGTCTTGAGGCCAGTCGTTTCGATCACGCCCCAATCAGCCGACGCCGTTGGCCTTGAACCAGGCGAGCGCGCGCTTCCAGCCGTCTTCCGCCGCTTCCTTGCGATAGCTCGGGCGATAGTCGGCGTTGAAGGCATGAGGCATGTCAGGGTACGTGACGATTTCCGACTTCTTCGCAGCGGCACTACCGTCCTTGAGTGCTGCGCGCATCTTGTCGACCGTGTCGTTGGGGATGCCGGTATCGGCGCCGCCATAGAGGCCGAGCACTGGCGCCTTGAGGTCTTTCGCCAGATCGACCGGGTGCTTGGGGGTCATCGCCGTCGAGTCTCCGACGACGCGGCCGTACCACGCCACGCCGGCCTTCACGCCGGGGTTGTGCGCGGCATAGAGCCAGGTGATGCGGCCGCCCCAGCAGAAGCCGGTGATTCCCAGCTTGGCGGTGTCGGCCTTGCCTTCGCCCTTGGCAAAGGCCACGCAGGCGTCGAGGTCGCCCATGACCTGCTCGTCCGGCACCTTGGAAACAACCTCGCCGATCAGTTTGGGGATCTCGGTGTAGCCCTTCGGATCGCCCTGGCGGAAATAGAGTTCCGGCGCGATGGCGTAGTAGCCGGCTTTGGCGAAGCGCCGGCACATGTCGGCGATATGGGCGTGGACGCCGAAGATCTCCTGCACCACGAGGATGGTGCCGAAGCCCGTACCTGTAGCCGGCATGGCGCGGTAAGCGTCCATTTCCTTGCCGTCCTGGGTCTTGACCTTAACGACCCCTGCCGTGAGTCCGTCCGCCGGGGTCGTGATCATCGTCTGCGCCGACACAGGCTGAACCGACAGCGCGAACGTCGAGCCAAACGCCGCTCCACCTACCGCCATCGCGCCTCGCCGCGACACCAAGATATCGTTCGCCGAAATCATCCGATCGCCGTCCATGTCCTGCCTCCTTCGAAAATTGCCCTTCGACCCGAGGCTGCCGCCCCTGCCGGCGGCAATCACAATCAGGCGATGTGCTCCAGCGCCAGATATTCCGGGCTCTGCATCTCCATCAGCCGCGACACCGTGCGCTGGAACTCGAAGGAACCGTCGCCGTCGACATAAAGTCCGCTCGGCGCAGTGGCCGCCGAGCAGATGAACTTCACCTTTTTCTCGTAGAACTCGTCGATCATGGTGATGAAGCGGACCGCCTTGTCCTGGCTGTCCGGCCCCATCTTGGGGATGTCGGCCATGATGACGGTATGGAAGTTAT
>RGPT01000045.1 GCA_010032545.1 Alphaproteobacteria bacterium | reverse complement strand
AGCAGCGACACGAACTCGCCCGGCGCTAGCGCCAGCGAGAAATCGCTGACCGCCTCGAAGGCGCCGAAGCGGCGGGCGACGTTCTTCAGGACAAGCTTGCTCATGTGACCTTGCTCATGTGGCGGTCCGTCTCAGCATGAAGTCACGGCCCAGCGCCTTCTGGCCGATGTACAGCAATGGCAGGGTAAGTACCTGCAGGATCAGCGCCAGCGCCGACAGGTACTCGAAGTTCCCCTCCTCGCTCATGTCGAAGATCATGACGGACGCCACCTTGGTGTTGGGACCATAAAGGAAGATCGCCGATGACAGCTCGCGTGTCGCCGGAATAAAGATCAGCAGCCAGGCGCCAAGCAGGCTGCGCTTGAGGAGCGGCGCCACGACCCGGCGCAGCGCCATCAGCCGGCTGCCGCCCAGGACGCGAACGGCCTCTTCCATCTCCGGATTGAGACTGCGGATGGCGGCGCTCGCGTTCACGTAGCCAATCGGCAGGAAGCGCGTGGTGAAGGCCAGGATCAGGATCAGGGCGGTGCCATAGAGCGAAAGCGGCGGCGGCGCATAGGCAGCATAGAAGCCGATCGCCAGAACCACGCCCGGGATCACGAAGGGCGCTACGCAGAGAAAGCCCAGCACTTCGGCGAATGGCACGAGTCGCCGGGTCACGATGTAGGCAATGCCGAGCGTAATCAACACTGCCGCCGTGGCCGCTGCGCCGGCGTAGAGAAAGCTGTTGATCACCGACTGGGCGGCCGTCGCGTGCTCGAACAGTACGAAATTGAAATTGCGCAGGGTCAGGTTATCGAGCGAGAAGCCCCGCCCCCAGGCCTTGGCGAATGACGATTGCACCAGGAATATGTAGGGCAGGAACACCGACAGGCTGGCGACGAACATGGCATATCCGAACATCGCCCAGCGCCAGCGCCCGAGCCGGATCGGTCGCCGCTCGCCGCCCTTGCCGGTGAGCGTCGCAAACCCCTTGCGGGCCGTTATCAGGCGCTGCACCAGGACCAGCAGGACGGTGACGCCCAGCAACGGCATGGCGTAGGCCGCGGCGACCTCGACGCGCACCGGATTGCCGAAGAATTGATAAAGTTGCGTCGTCACGACGTTGAAACGTGCCGGAATCGCGATCATCGCCGGCGAGGCGAACAGGGCGATCGCCTCGAGGAAGCAGATGATGAGACCGCCCAGGATCGCCGGCAGGGCGAGCGGCAGGGTCACACGACGCATCGTGCGCCAGGTCCCCGCCCCCAGGATATTGGCGGCATCCTCCATCTCCGACGAGACCAGTTCGAGTGCCGCGGTGGTGAAAATGAAGATGTAGGGAAAGGAATAAAGCGCGATGACGACGACGAGCCCGGTGAAGCTGTAGATGTTGAACGGCCCTGCTTCGGCGCCGGTTGCGAACACGTAGAAGCGATTCAGCCATCCTGCGTTGGGGCCCGCGAGCAAAATCCAGGCCACGGCCCCGGTGTAGGGTGGCGTGATGAAGGTCGCGAGCACCAGCATGCGCGTGAAGCCGCGCCCCGGCATGTCAGTACGTGCTACCGCCCAGGCCAGCGGGATGGCGAAGGCCCCGGCCAGGGCGGCCGCGGCGGCGCCCAGCTTCAGGGAGTTGAACAAAGCATCGATGTAGCGCGCGCGGCCGTAGGCTGTGGCGTAGTTGGACAGCGTGAAATCGCCGGTCTTCTCGGCCTGGAAGCTCGTGAGCACGAGATAGAAGAACGGGCTCACCACCAGGATCAGGAGGATCGCGATGATCGCGATCCACAGCAGCCAACTCGCGTCCCATCGGCTACCGGCGCGCGAGACCGGCACTTCGGTCGAAGATGTCGCCATCGCCACTGTCAGTTACCGAACGTGTCGCGCCACTGTTCGATCACCGACGGGATGCCCTTGTCGATCTCCGCGACCGTGGGCCGGATCGTCTTGACCTCGCTAAGGGGCTTGGCGCCTGGCGGGGCCGGAACTTCCGGCCGGAGCGGCACGCCGAAATGCTTGGCGTTGATCTTGGAAGCCTCAATCGAATAGAGGTATTCCATGAACAGTCGTGCGGCGTTGGGGCGCTTGGTTCCCTTCACGATCGCCGAGGGCGCGATGATCAGAACAGAGCCATCCGTCGGGTAAGATATCGCCAGCGGATTGCCGCGCGCCGCACTGAACAGTGTCGAGCCGTCCGCACCGGCTGCCACCTGGCGCTCGCCGGCGACAAGCGCCGTTACGGTGTCGTTGATGGAGCGACCAATCTGCGGCTTGTTTTTCTCGAGCTTGTCAAAGAACGACCAGCCGTAAAGGTTCTTCATGGTCAGAACCCAGGTGCCGACATAGCCCGAGAAGCCGGGATGGCCGAGCGAGACCTTGCCCTTCCACTTGATGTCGAGAAGGTCGGTCCATGTCTTGGGCGCATCCTCGGCCTTCACCTTCGAGGAGTTATAGGTCAGCAGCACGAGTCCGGCCGACGTCGGATGATAGAACCCGGCAGGATCGAAGTTCCGGAACGCCGGAAGGATTTTCGACTCGCTCTCCGGGATGTACTTCTCGAACCTACCTTCCGCTGCGAGACGGACGTAGTGACCGACGTCGGTCGACGAAAACACGTCGCAGATCGTCTGGTTGTTCTTGATGTCCTGCAACAGGCGCTGATAGGCAACCTGTGCCGTCGTCCGGACGACATTGACCTTGATGCCGGTCATTTCGGTGAAGCCGCGACCAAGGTCCTCGGCGCCCTCCGACGTGTAGTGCGCGATGTACCAGGTGAGCTCGCCCTCCTTCTTGGCGGCAGCTTCGATCGCCTTGAGATCGGCCCTCGCCGCCATGGGCGCGAAGGCAAGTGCTGCAACGATGGCAAGACGTGCCAGGTTCTTCATGATTATCTCCCCAGACGGTGACCTTGTTCTTATTGGCTGAGATACGATCACACGAAACGGCACGCGACAAGCGCGGGCTACCCAGAGGAAGCGCATGACGGAAAACGAGCGGTCTGCTGGTTGGGCGGCCTATTACGACAAGCTCCGCGACCGCCCGCCGCGCCGCACGCTGCTGGCGGCGCTCGACCGCTTTGGGACGACGCCTGCGGCTGCACTCGCCCTCGACCTGGGCTGCGGGGACGGCAGAGACACAGTCGAGATGCTGCGCCGAGGCTGGCGCGTGATCGCCGTCGACGCCGAGCCCGAGGCGCTGCGGCAGCTGCAGGCCCGGACCTTGCCGTCCGGCAGCGATGTGACCCCCGTCATTGCCCGGCTGGAGGAGGTTCCCGTTCCGCTCGGCGTGCAGCTGATCAACTCCAGCTTCGCCATGCCCCTGTGCGAACCGGAGGCCTTTCGCGACCTCTGGAGCCGCATCCGGGAAGGCCTGCCATCCGGCGGCCGCTTCAGTGGCCAGTGGTACGGTCCGCGCGACAGCTGGGTCGGCCGCCCTGGCCTCACCTTCCTTGGTCACGAGGAAGCTCTTGGCTTGCTCGAAGGCCTCGAGCTCGAGATGTTCGAGGAGGAAGAGTCCGATGGTGTCACACCTCGGGGAAAACCGAAGCACTGGCACATATTCCATATCGTTGCGCGGAAGCCGTAACGTCGCCTGAAGTGGACAAGGCCGCAGTCGGTAGCCGACACTCCCGCGCCTGATCGAAGGAGGTTCCATGACCACCGTTCCCGTCACTGCAGAGATCGCCAAACGGGCCGCTCACCTCGCCTGGGCGGACCTGCCGGACGATCTGGTCGAGCGCACCAAGCAGTGCCTGCTCGACTGGTTTGCCGTGACCGTTGCCGGCGCGCAGGAGGAACTCACCGATATCCTGGTGGCCGAGGCGCTGGAGGACGGCGCCAGGGGACCGGCCTCGCTGGTCGGACGCTCCGAGCAGGTGCTGCCGTCCGTCGCCGCCCTGATCAACGGTGCGGCCAGCCACGCGCTGGACTACGACGACGTCAATTTCTCCATGGGCGGCCATCCTACGGTGACGGTGGTGCCCGCCCTCCTTGCCCTGGGTGAGCAGAGCAAGGCTTCCGGCCGGTTGTTCATCGAGAGTTTCATCGCCGGCTACGAGACCTCGGGCCGGGTGGGTCGCCTGGTCGCGCCAAGCCACTACCAGAGAGGTTTCCACGTCACCGGCACCGTTGGCTCCTTCTCGGCGACCGCCGCCGCCGGCCGCATGCTGGGCCTCGACGACAAACAGCTCGCCGTGGCCTTCGGCATCGCCGCCACGCAGGCCGCCGGCCTGAAGTCCAACTTCGGCACCATGTGCAAGCCGCTGCACGCCGGTACCGCGTCGGAGCATGGACTGCGCGCGGCGCGGCTGGCCGCCAGAGGCTTTACCGCCCGCGGCGATTCGCTGGAATGCGACCAGGGGTTCGCTTCCTCACAGAGCGATCACCTGAATGCAGACGCGGCGCTCGGCGAACCGCCGGCCGGATGGCATCTGCGCAACAATCTCTTCAAGTACCACGCCGCGTGTTATCTGACCCACGCGCCGATCGAGTGCGCCAGGGAGATCCGGCTCAAGAGCAATTTTCCGCCGGAACGGGTGCGGAAGATCTCGCTTCGCATCGATTCGGGGTCGGACAAGGTCTGCAACATCGCACATCCGACGACCGGCCTCGAAGCCAAGTTCTCGCTGCGCCAGACCATCGCCATGGCGCTGACCGGCGTGGATACTGCGAACCTGGACTCCTACAACGACGCCGTGACCCAGGAGCCGCGCATCCGGGCGCTGCGGGAAAAAGTCGATATCGACTTCCGGCCGAACTGGGCCCACTCGCTGGCCGAGATGGCAATCGAGCTCGACGACGGCACCACCATCGAGGCCACGCACGATTCGGGCATCCCGTGGGCCGACGTCGTCAAGCAGCGCCAGGCGATCGAAGCCAAGTACGAGAGCCTGGTCACACCGGTCCTGGGAGCCGTCGGCGCCAGACGCCTGCATGATGCGATAGAGCGCATCGATAGCCTCACCGACGTGGGCGAACTTGCCCGCGCTTCTGCAAAAAGCTGACGGGGACAGAATGGCGGAAGATTTCAGGACCCGCGCCCGGCTGGTACCGAAGGGCAACCGCTACGAGGATTTCGAGGTCGGGCGCGTCTTCAAGCACCATTGGGGCCGTACCATCACCGAATCGGAGAGCACCCTCTTCTCGACGCTGACGCTGCATTTCAATCCGCACTACTTCAACGCCGCCTATGCCCGCGCCCATGGCCATCCCGGCCTGGTCGCCAATCCGCTGCTCGTCTTCACGACGGTCTTCGGTCTCACGGTCGAGGATCTGAGCGAAGGCGGCGGGCCGTTCCTGGGCGTCAACGAACTCACCTATCGGCAGTCCGTCTATCCCGGCGACTCGCTGCGTGCCGAATCGGTGGTGCTCGACCGCCGCGTCTCCGACTCTCACAAAGGGTTCGGAATCGTTACCTGGCACACAACAGGCTTCAACCAGCGCGAAGAATCCGTCATCGACTTCAAACGCACCAACCTCGTGCGCCTCAGGAACCCGCAACAATGACTTTTCTCACTGAAGAACGCCGCATGATCCAGGAGCAGGCGCGCGAATTCACGCTGAACGAAGTGCTGCCCGTCGCCAACAAGCTCGACCCCGAGAAGGGCGAGATCCCGATGGACCTCCGCGACAAGATGGCCGAGCTCGGCTATTTCGGAATCCTGATCCCGGAGAAATACGGCGGCCTCGGCCTCGGCTGCTCCGAGTACTGCCTCGTCACCGAGGAACTGTCGCGCGGCTGGATGAGCGTGGCTTCGCTCATTGCCCGCGGCAACAGCCTGATCGGCTCGCACATGATGAACGAAGAGCAAAAGAGCCGATATCTAACGCGCATGGCCAGGGGCGAATTTCTGGGCGCCTTCTCCATGTCGGAGCCCAATGCCGGCTCGGACATCTCCAACATCTCCTGTCGTGCCAAGAAGGACGGTGCGAGCTGGCTGATCAGTGGCAACAAGTACTGGTGTACCTTCGCCGACGGCGCCGATTTCATGATCATCATCGCCCGCACGTCCGAAGCACCGCCGGGCAAGAGGCACATGGGCCTCACCATGTTCTTCATCGAGAAGAAGCGCGGCGAGTTGCCGCCCGGCTGCAGCGGCGCTCCGATTCCCAAGATCGGCTACTTCGGCTGGAAGACCTTCGAGCTTGCTTTCGACAACTGCCGGGTTCCGGCCGAGAACGTGATTGGCGAGGAGGGCCACGCCTTCTACTACGCAACGTCCGGTCTGGAGGCGGCGCGCGCCCATACAGCCGCCCGTGCCATCGGCCTCGCCCAGGGGGCGCTCGACGACTCGATCGCCTATTCGAACGACCGCAAGCAGTTCGGTCACTCGATCTCCGATTTCCAGGCCATCCGCTTCAAGATCGCCGACATGGCGACGCAGATCGAGGCGGCACGCCAGCTGATGTATTTTGTCTGCGAACAGATAGACACCGGCCAGCGCTGCGACAAGGAGGCTTCGATGGTGAAGCTCTTCGCTTCCGAGATGGCCGAGCGGGTCACCAGCGAGGGCATCCAGATCCACGGTGGCGCGGGCTACACCACGCTCCATGCCGTCGAGCGCCACTGGCGCGACGCCCGCCTCACCAAGATCTTCGAGGGCACTTCGGAGATCCAGAAGCGCATCATCTCCGATCGCCTGCTTGGCCGCGGGAGGAACTGATGAAAGTCTCCGCGCTCACCGGCAGGGCCAACTACTTCGAGGACTTCAAGGTCGGCGACGTGATGAAGCACGCGCGTGGCAAGACCGTCGAGCCGATGGAGCAGGTCTGGATCACCAACGTGACCATGAACACGGCCGAGGCGCATTTCAACGAGCACCTGACCAGGTCGACCCCCTATGGGCAGCGCCTGGGCTTCGGCGGCGTCACGATCTCGATGTGCATCGGCCTCGCCGCCGAGGACACGGCCGAGAACGCTCTGATGGAGCTGGGCATGGACAAGATCCGACTGAAGGGCCCGCTTCATCATGGCGACACGCTCTATTGCTACAGCGAGGTGCTGGACAAGACGGATGCCGGGCAGCCCGACGCCGGCATCGTGCGGTTCAAGCACTACGGCGTGAACCAGGACGACCAGCATATCTTCGAGGGCGAGCGCACGGTCCTGATCAAACGGCGCAGTCACTGGGGAGACAAGTGAGCGACGCCCAGCCGCTGGGGGCTCTGGACGGCGTCCGCATCGTCGATCTCACCCAGATGCTGGCGGGACCGTTCTGCACGATGCTTCTCGCCGACCAGGGAGCCGAGATAATCAAGGTCGAACCGCTCGACGGCGATCACACCCGCATCATCGGCCCCTACCACGCCGACGATCGGCTGAAGGCGTTCGGCGGATATTTTGCCTCGGTGAACCGCAACAAGAACTCGATTGCCATAGACCTGAAAAGGCCCGAAGGCCGCGATCTCGTGATGCGACTCTGCAAGGGCGCCGACGCCGTGGTCGAGAACTACCGCGGCGGCGTCATGGACCGCCTTGGCCTCGGATACGAGGCGCTGCATGAGCAGCATCCCAGGCTGGTCTACGCCACCATTCGCGGCTTCGGTGATTGGCGCACCGGCCGCAGCCCCTATACCGATTGGCCCGCGTATGACGTGGTCTCCCAGGCCTTCGGCGGCATCATGGCGATCACAGGGCCCGACCAGGCGACGCCGATGAAGGTCGGTCCCGGCATCGGCGACCTGATGCCCGCCACAATGTGCGCCTTCGGAATCGTGAGCGCCATCTTCCGCGCCCACAAGACGGGTCGCGGCCAGTTCGTCGACGTGGGCATGGTCGATGCCATCCTGTCGCTCTGCGAGCGCATCGTGCATCAGCATGCCTATACGGGCGGCGTGCCGACGCCGGAAGGCAACCACCATCCCCTGCTCTGCCCCTTCGGCATGTTTCCGGCCAAGGACGGCTTCATCACCATTGCGGCCCATGCGGATGCCCATTGGGCCGAGAAGATTGTTGCCTGAGGAGATTTGACATGAGCGACCGCCCGCCCCGCCGCCCGCGCCGCGTCCAGCTGTCCACGCCGGGCTCCAGCGAAAAGATGATCCAGAAGGCGTCCGAGTCGAAGGCCGACCATGTCTTCCTCGACCTCGAGGATGCCGTCGCCCCCAGCCAGAAGCGCGACGCCCGCAAGAAGATCGTCCAGGGCCTGAAGACCCTTAACTGGAAGGGCAAGACCCGCTGCGTGCGCATCAACGATCTCACCACCGAATATGCCTACGAAGACATCATCGAGATCGTCGAGGGCGCCGGCGAGCATCTCGATACCATCATGATGACCAAAGTCATGACCCCGGCCGACGTGCTGTTCGCCGACAAGCTTCTGTACCAGATGGAGAAGAAGCTGAAGCTCAAGCGCCGCATCGGCCTCGAAGCCCTCATCGAGGAAGTCGAAGGGATGCAGAATGTCGATGCCATCGCCAAGAGCACGCCGCGCCTCGAGTGCCTGGTGTTTGGCATGGGCGACTTCTCGGCCTCGATGGGCGTCACCAACAAGAATGTCGGCGAGAACGACGGCTACCCTGGCGATATCTGGCACTATGCCCGTTTTCGCCTGATCATGGCCTGCCGCGCCGCCGGCATCGATCCGGTCGACGGCCCGTTCGCCGACTTCAAGAATCCCGATGTCTACCGCGAGGAGTGCAGGCGCTCGATGATCCTGGGCTGCGTCGGCAAGTGGGCCATCCATCCCTCGCAGATCGACATCGCCCTCGAAGTCTATTCGCCCAAGCCAGAGGATATCGCCCGTGCCCGCATGCTCGAGAAGGCCTACGCCGAGGCCGAGGCCAAAGGCCTGGGCGCGATCAATGTCGATGGCATCATGGTCGACGTGGCTTCGATCCGCATTCTGCGCAACACCGTGCTGAACAAGGCTGACCTTTACGGGATGTAGGCGATGAAACGCGTGATCGTCCCTGTCGCCACAATGCTTGTGGTGCAGGCGATGGTCTCGCTTTCCGTCCTGTCGCTCAGCGTCATGATGCCGGCGGTCGCTAGCGATCTGGGAATCGATCCCAAGCTGGTGGGGGTCTTCACCGCCATTACCTATGCCGTCGCCGCAAGCGTGGCATTGGCCAGTGCCGCGCCGATTCTGCGGCTAGGCGCCGTTCGCGTCTGTCAGGGCGCTTTGCTCATGGCCGCCGGCGGGCTGGCGTTGAACGCCTCGGCCACGGTCATGGCCACCGTCATCGCGGTCGCCTTCATCGGCGTGGCCCAGGGCCCGATCAATCCGGCCTCGACCCACATTCTGACGCAGCGCGTGCCGCGCGAGTGGTACAGTTTCGTCTTCTCGGTCAAGCAGACGGGCGTCCCGCTGGGCTTCGCCCTTGCGGGCATCGTAATGCCGCTGATGCTGAACGAACTCGGCTGGCGGGGAGCCACGCTGGTTGCAGCCGCCGCGCTTGCCCTTGCAGCGTTGGGCCTGGAGGCTCTGCGGCCGAGCCTCGATGTCAAAGCGCCGTTGAGCGGCCCGTCGCCTGGCGTATGGAATTCGGTGCGCTTCGTCATGGCTCACGACCAGCTGCGCGTCCTCGGTTGGTCGGCGCTGGTCTATGTCATCGCCCAGCATACCTTCACATTTTACCTGGTCACCTACCTCTACCAGCACTGCGACCTCAGCATCGTGCGCGCCGGGTTCCTCCTGTTCGTCTCCCAGATGGTGGGCACCGCGGTGCGCCTGGTCCTGGGCGGCCTCGGCGATCGTATTCCGCGGATTTTGTTGCTGGCCGGCGTCGGTGTCGCAATGGCACTGGGCGCGATAGCGACCGGATTGCTGGGGCCCCACTCTCCTCCATGGCTTATCGCCGGCGTGGTGGTGGCCTATGGCGCCGTGGCCATCAGCTGGAATGGCGTGTCGATGGCGGAGTTCGCCCATCTGTCACCGCCCGGCCAGGCTGCTGCGGTATCTGGCGTGCAGACGGCACTTGCCTTCTCAGGCGCCGTCATCGGCCCGCCGTTGTTCGGATTGATCGCCGTCGTCGCCGACTACCGTGCTGCGTTCTTCGTCGTTGCGGCCTGCGTCATGGTCGCCGCCGTATGGCAGGTCACGGCGGCACGCCGGCCACCGCCAAGCACCTAGGGCTCCTTCATTCCCGCAATCGCTACGATCTCGCCCCACTTTTTCGTCTCGCTCGCCTGGAACGCCGCGAGTTCCTCGGGGGTGCCGGCAAATGACACGCCGCGATTGGTCTGGATCAGGTTGCGATAGTTCGTGGATTTCGCCGCCTCCCGAACCAGCGCACTCAACCGGTCGACAATCGGCTTCGGAGTTCCGGCCGGGGCGTAGACCGCCGCCCACGCCCACATCTCGAAGCCCGGCACGCCGCTCTCGTCGACCGTCGGGATTTGTTCCAGGCCCGGTACCCGCTGCTTGCTTGTCACGGCGATGCCGCGGGCGCGGCCGTCAAGCACCGGCGGCAGGCCGGTCGTGAAGTCGGAGAAGATCACGTCGATACGTCCGCCGAGCAGGTCGCCTATCGCCTGGGGCTGCGTCTTGTAGGGCACACCCAGCAGATCGATCTTGGCCATGATGCGGAACAGTTCGGCGCCGCCGCGGCTGGACCCGTTACCACTGCCGAAACTGAGCTTCCCGGGTTGCGCGCGGGCAAGCGCGATCAGCTCACTGACCGACTTAACTGGCAGATCGTTCCGCACCATGACGATCTGGGCACTGAGCGAGAGCCCGGTCACCGGCGCGAAGCTCTTTACCGGGTCGTAGGCCAGCGACTTGTAGACATGTGGATTGATCGCCTGCGTGGTCTGCGTCGTGACAAACAACGTGTAGCCATCGGCCGGCGCACTTGCCGCTGCCTGTGCCGCAATCTGGCCCTCCGCGCCGGGCTTGTTCTCGATCACCACGGGCTGGCCGGTGAGTGTCGAAAGCTCGGCGCCGATCGTGCGCGCAGCAAAGTCCGTCGCCGTCCCCGGACCGAAGGCAGCGATGATCTTGACTGGCTTGGCCGGGTAGTCCTGCGCCGCGGCAGGCAGGGCCAAGGCAATTCCGACCAGCAGACTCATGAATCGCATGCCTCAGTCTACGCCGCCTGGCCCGGAGGTGATAGCGTGCTGTCAATAAGACACGGAGGAAACACATGATGCGCGGGCTCATCGCGACCCTGTTGACGGCGCTGCTCGTAACGACGAGCAGTTCTCTTGCGTTCGCGCAAAAGGCCGGCGGGGTGCTCAAGGTCACCCATCGCGATAACCCGCCGAGCGCCTCGATCCACGAGGAGGCAACCATCTCCACGGTCATGCCTTTCATGTCAGTCTACAATAACCTCGTCGTCTTCGATCCGAAAACCAAGCAGAACTCCCCTGACAAGATCGTCCCCGATCTCGCCACTGAATGGAGTTGGGGCAACGACGGCAAGGACCTGACCTTCAAGCTGCGCAGCGGCGTGAAGTGGCACGACGGCAAGCCCTTCACCAGCGCCGACGTGAAATGCACCTGGGATCTGCTGATCTCGCCCGAGCCCAAACTGCGCAAGAACCCGCGTAAGCCGTGGTATTTCAATCTCAAGGAAGTGACGACGAACGGCGATAGCGAAGTCACCTTCCACCTCGCACGTCCGCAACCTTCGATGCTCACCATGCTGGCGGGCGCCATGTCGCCGGTCTACCCCTGCCATCAGACGCCGGCACAGATGCGCACCAAGCCCATCGGCACCGGACCCTTCAAGTTCGTGGAATTGAAGCAGAATGAATCGATCAAGCTGGCCCGCAATCCCGATTACTGGAAGCCGGGCCGCCCGTATCTCGACGGCATCGAATTCCAGATCATTCCCAGCCGGGCAACGTCGGTCCTGTCGTTCATCGCCGGAAAATTCGACATGACCTTTACGGCCGAGATCTCTCCCACAGTCATGAAGGACATCAAGAGCCAGCTGCCGCAGGCGATCTGCGAGATGCTGCCGACCAACACCCAGGCCAATCTGCTGGTCAATCGAGACAAGCCGCCATTCGACAATGCCAAGATCCGCCAGGCAATGGTGCTCGCCATCGATCGTTCCTCGTTCACCGAGATCATTGGCCAGGGCACAAACCGTCAGGGCGGCAGCATGCTACCGCCGCCGGAAGGCCTGTGGGGCATGCCGCCGGAATTCCTCGCCACCGTCGCGGGGTACGGCAGCGACCACGAGAAGGCACGAGAGGAAGGCCGCAAGATCATGCGCGAGCTGGGCTACAGCGCCGAAAAGCCGCTCAAGATCAAGGTTTCCACCCGCAACATCCCGAGCTATCGGGACCAGGCCGTGATCCTGATCGATCACCTGAAGAAGGTCTTCATCGAGGGCGAACTCGAGCCCCTCGACACCGCCGTCTGGTACAACCGCATGGCGCGCAAGGACTTCACTGTCGGCATGAACGTCCAGGGCGTCGGCATCGACGACCCCGATGTCGTGTTCTACGAGACTTTCAGCTGCGGCTCGGAGCGCAACTACACCAACTACTGCAGCCCCGAGATCGAAAAGCTGTTCGAGCAGCAGTCACGGATGACGGATATTGAGGCCCGCAAGAAGCTGGTCTGGCAGATCGACAAGCAGCTGCAGGAGGACGGCGCCCGCCCGGTAATCCAGCACGACTGGGCCGCCACCTGCTGGCGCCCCGAGGTCAAAGGCCTCAACCTCGCCGTCAACACAATCTACAATCACTGGCGATTTGAAGACGTCTGGATCGACCGCTGAGGAGAGCCCCATGATCAAGGGACTGCACCATAATGCCTACCGCTGCCGGGATTCCGAGGAGACCCGGCGTTTCTACGAGGATTTCCTCGGCCTGCCTCTCGTCCACACGCTGAAGATCGAGCAAACCAAGACCGGCCGGGCGACCGGTGTTCTGCATACCTTCTTCCAACTCGACGATGGTTCATGCCTCGCCTTCTTCGAGGCGCCTGACATGCCGTTCGATTTCAAGGAACAGCACGACTTCGACCTGCACATCGCCCTCGAGGTCGAGCCCGATGCCCTCGACACGATGATGGCCAAGGGCAAGGCTGAAGGTCGTGACGTGCGTGGGGTCTCCGATCACCACTTCATCCGTTCGATCTATTTCCGCGATCCCAACGGCTACGTGATCGAACTGACCGCCAAGGTGGCCGGCCGCGAGAGCGACATGGACCCGAAGAAGAACCGTGCCCGTGCGATGCTCGATTCCTGGCAGAGCACCAAGCGGAAGACCGCCCCGGCGGCTTAACCTAGCCGCCGGCGATAGAGCGCGATCAGCCGCTCCCAGTGCCGCTCGGCGGCCGGCTTGTCGTAGCACCAGCGCTGCGGGAAAGCGAAGCCGTGGTGGACACCCATTTGGATTTCGAGCTCACCCGGATTGCCCGACTTGTCGAACAGCACCTTTAGCGTCTTGACCATTTCCGGCGGCGCCAACTCGTCATGCTCGGCACAGGAAATATAGAGTTCGCCCCTGGCTTTTCCGAGGGTGAGGTGCGGGCTCTCCTCCGCGTCACTCACCAGCCAGGTACCATAGAATGAGGCTGCGGCCGCCACCCGGTCTGGATAGCGGGCTGCAGCGGCCAGCGCATACGGTCCGCTCATGCAGTAGCCGTGAGCGCCTACCGGCCCCTTCTTCGCGGCCTCTTGCTTGTCGGCGAAAGCGATCATCGCTGCGACGTCATCCATGACCGGTGGAATGGTCATCTTGGTCCGCACCGCGCGCATGCGCCCGTGCTCTTCGCTTCCATGTTCGAGAACGTCGGGGCCGTACTTCGTGGCGCGGCCCGCGCGGTAGTAGAGGTTCGGCAGCAAGACATAGTAACCTGACGTCGCGAGGCGACGCGCCATGTCGTAGAGTTCCTCGCGGATGCCCGGCGCATCCATCAGCAAGAGCACCGGTGGATAAGGTCCGCCACGCTCCGGATGACAGATGAAGGTCTCCATCGCGCCGTCCTTGGTGGCAATATCAAGCGTATGTTCGCGCATTTCGACGATTCCTCCTGTTTGCACCATGCCACCACCTTGCTAGGCTCCCTTCAACAATAAACCTTGGGAGTGAAACGATGAGACCCAATCTATTCGGTGC
This sequence comes from Alphaproteobacteria bacterium, assembly GCA_010032545.1. Classification (GTDB taxonomy): domain Bacteria; phylum Pseudomonadota; class Alphaproteobacteria; order Reyranellales; family Reyranellaceae; genus Reyranella. The sequence goes on along the minus strand of RGPT01000045.1, from coordinate 9,162 downwards.
GGCAGCACTTTGCGCAATGGCCTGGGCGGCGCCGGCGTCGGCCCAACTCAGCGACAACGTGCTCAAGATCGGTGTGGCGACCGACCTGTCGAGCCTCTACGCGGACATCAACGGCCCCGGGGCCGTAAGTGCCGTCCAGATGGCGATCGAAGATTTCGGCGGCTCGGTACTGGGCCAGAAGATCGAGATGGTCTCCGGCGACATCCAGAACAAGGCGGATGTGGCAGCGACCGTGGCCGGGCGCTGGTTCGACGCCGAGAAGGTCGACGTCATCCTGGGTGCCGGCGCCTCGTCGTCCTCGATTGCCACTTCAGGTGTCGCCGCGTCGAAGAAGAAGATTTACCTGGCGACCGACCCGGCTTCGTCCGATCTTACCGGCAAACTCTGCAACGCCTACACGGTTCACTGGACCTACGACACCTACGCGTTGGCCAATGGCACAGGCTCGGCGGTCGTCAAGGCCGGCGGCAAGACCTGGTTCTTCCTCACCGCCGACTACGCCTTCGGCTACGCCCTCGAACGCGACGTGTCGGCAGTCGTCAAGGCTTCGGGCGGCACTGTTCTGGGCGGCGTCAGGGCGCCGATCAATACCAACGACTTTTCGTCGTTCCTGCTCCAGGCGCAGGCGTCCAAGGCGCAGATCATCGGCCTCGCCAATGCCGGCGGCGATACCATCAACTCGATCAAGCAGGCCGCTGAATTCGGCATCGTCAAGGGCGGCCAGAAACTTGCCGGGTTGCTGGTCTTCATTTCCGACGTGCACTCGCTCACCCTCGAGCGCGCCCAGGGACTTCGCCTGACCGAGGCCTTCTACTGGGATCTGAACGACCAGACGCGCGCCTTCTCCAAGCGCTATGCCGCCAGGAACAATGGCAAGATGCCAACCAGCGTGCAGGCCGGCTTCTATTCCGCGGCGTTGCAGTACCTCAACGCCGTAAAGGCCGCGGGAACCGACGACAGCGACAAGGTGATGGCGAAGCTGAAGGAGTTGAAGTGGGACGACCCGGTCTTCGGACCGAGCTACATCCGCGCCGATGGCCGCAAGATGCACAGCATGTACCTGTTCGAAGTAAAGTCGCCGGCCGAATCGAAAGGGCCGTGGGACTATTACAAATTGCTGGCCACCATTCCCGGCGAGGACGCCTTCCGTCCGATCACGCAGGGCGACTGTCCGCTGGTCGCCAAGAAGAACTGACGCCCATGCGCTGAGGGGAGTTTCCGAAATGGCCGATCAAGCGAACATCTATGTGGGCGTTGCCGGCTATTTCGGGAAACCCGACCATCCCGGCCGCGTCGGCGTCTTCCGGCGCGGCAGCCTCGCGAATTCGAAGGGAAACAGCGACTGGCAGCACGTCCTGGGCGCGGTCCAGGCATTTACCGTCTTCGTCCACCCCGCCGACCCGTCGACAGTGTTCGCCGGTACCAACGACGGCGTGTGGCGCAGCACCGATGCCGGAGCCACCTTCCGGCGCACGGGCTTTCCCGACGCCCAGAAGCAGGTCTGGTCCTTCATGGTCGATGCGCGCGATCCCAAGCGGCTCTTCGCGGGCGCCTCGCCGATCGACATCTATCGCAGCGACGACGGCGGCGCGAGCTGGCGCAAGCTGCCCAATCCCGGCATGGCGACGCACTGCAAGGGCCCCTTCCCGTCGCGGGTCATGCGCCTGGCGCAGCATCCGAACAAGCCCGACGAGATCTACGCCGCGCTCGAGATCAACGGTGTCATGCGCAGCATCGATCTGGGGGAGACGTGGACGGATTGCAGCGCAGGCCTGATCAAGCTGGCCGAACTGCCACACCTCAAGAGCCAGATCGTGAGCGACACCACGGCCGAGGGCATGCTCGACAGCCATGCCGTCACCATCAACCCCGCCGACCCTGACGCGGTGATCGCGGCCATGCGCATGGGCCTGTTCCGCAGCGCGGACCAGGGGCGGACCTGGCAGGACATGGAGGTCGGACGCTTTTCGCCCACGACCTACGGTCGCGACATCAAGGCATCGGTCGTCGAACCCAACACGCTCTACTCGGCCCTGAGCGTCGCGGCCGCCAGCCACGATGGCGGGCTCTATCGCAGCGGCGACGGTGGTCGAAGCTGGCAGCGCTTCGACAAGGTCCAGGTCCACGGGACCATCATGTCGATCGGGCTGCACCCGCGCGACGCAGCGCAGGTCTATATCGGCGCCCGCTACGATGGCGAGGTCTTCGGAACGCAGGACAGCGGCGAGACCTGGCGGGCCATGCCCCTGCCGGGAGAGGTCCAGCACATCTACTCGGTCACTTGCGGTTAGGCGGAGCGACGGTACCCGAGCACAAAAAAAGGCGGCCCGGAGGCCGCCTCTTTCTTTGATGGGGTGGTCGGCCTTGCAGCCGACCACCCCATCGCATTCAGTCTTACATCTTCTTCGGCGGCAGCGGAACCCGCGCGTCCGTGAGAGCCTTCTCGAGGACCGGGATGCCGGCCGCCGGGTTGCCCGCGGTGCACTGGGCCATCGCGTCAGGCACAGGACCCTGAGCCGGCGACGCAGTGCTGGTCTTCCGGTAGAGAGCCATCAGGTCGGCGCAGTAGGCGGCCTGGTTGTAGCCGGCGCTTGCGACGACGACGATCTCGACGCGGCGGTTCTGCGGCTCGCGAACGCCATCGGCCGTCTTGACGAGCAGGCCGGATTCGCCGACGCCCGTGGACGAGATGTTGGCAGCCGGGACGCCTTCCTTGACGAGGGCATCCTTGACCGTGTTCGCACGACGCAGCGACAGCGCCATGTTGTATTCCGGCGAGCCAGAAGTGTCCGTGTGGCCCGTGGCAGTAACGCGAGCGCCACCGCGGGTCTTATAGGCAGAGGCGGCCTGCTGGATCGTGTTCATGGCCTGGGACGACAGGTTGGAGCGGTCCCAATCGAAGAACACCATGAAGGACGGCGGCGGCGGCGGCGGCGGCGGAGCGGCTGCCGGCATATCCGGCTCGTCGCATGCGCCCAACAACAGCGCTGCGGCGGCAACGGCGAACAGTGACTTCAACATAGAGATCATCCCCCCATAAAAAGGCTAGTAACACGAACTATGATGGAACACTCCGCGGCCAACGTAAAGTGCAGGTTTTGCAGCCGCGGGCATTATTTGCAGAGTGCCTCTTCCGAATTGGCGTCCCCAGCGGGATTCGAACCCGCGTCGCCGCCGTGAAAGGGCGGTGTCCTAGGCCTCTAGACGATGGGGACGAAGCCGAAAGCGCGGCTGCATGTAGCGGTTGGGGGGCCTTAAATCAAGCAAGCACCGCGCCCGCTCCGGCCGCGGCGTCGTCGATTTGCAGGCGGACTGTTTCTCGCCCTCCGAAACGATCGATACGAAGCGACCCCGCGACATGAAGTAACGGCCGCGCCGGATCCAGGAGGGCGGGGCCGAGGGCGGTCTGGTTGGCCCGGAAGGCGATCGCCTCGACCCGCCCCCCTTCCGACCCGACCAGGGTGCAGCGCACATGCCCCTCGCCCACCGTCCGGGCATAGCTCACCCGAGCGCTCGTGAGCACGAAACGCGGCAAGGCGTTGCCGGCCCCGAAAGGCCCCACACGCTCGATGATGTCACCAGCCGGCTGGCCACAATGCCGATGACACCGACATGCCACCCCTCGCTTTCGACCACGAGGGCGGCCGGCAGGCCTCGACGGTCCGGCCCATAGAGCCCGTCCACGCGCGCGATCGCCTGGTCGAGGACCTCCCGTTCGATGGCCCGACGCTCGGCATTGAACTCGTCCAGTCGAAGGGCCAAGGCGCCTACTTCATGGGGATCATCGCTCGACAGCAGCCGGGCGCCGAGATTCGCCTGTCCGACCCGGCCGCCGGCATTGACCCGGGGTCCGAGCAGGAAACCCAGGTGATATGCACCGGGGACCTCCTTGAGGCCGGCAACGTCGGCCAAGGCGGCAAGCCCGATGTTGCGCCTTTCGGCCATCACCTTGAGACCCTGGCGAACCAGCGCCCGATTGACGCCCGTAAGCGGCACGACATCGCACACCGTGCCCAGTGCCACGAGGTCCAGCCATTGGCGCAGATCGGGCTCGGCGCGGCCCGCCGCGGCGTACCAGCCGGCCTCGCGCAGTCGTCGGTTGACACCGACCGCCAACAGGAATGCCACGCCCACCGCCGCCATCTGCTTGTGCGGGCTGTCGTCATCGATCCGGTTGGGATCGACCACCGCAACGGCCTCTGGCAGCGTGATCTCGGCCATGTGGTGGTCGATGACGATGGTGTCGAGCCCTGCCCGCTTGGCCTCGGCCAATGGCTCGAAAGCGGTCACACCGCAATCGACGGTGACGACGACTGCAGCCCCATCGGCCTTCAGCTTCAGCAGCGCGGCCGTGTTCGGCCCATAACCTTCCTTGCGGCGGTCAGGAATATAGACGTCGATATTGCCGCCCACGGCGCGGAAAAATCGCAGCAGCAACGCCGAGGAGGTCGCGCCGTCGACGTCATAGTCGCCGAACACGACAATCCGCTCGCCCTCCTGCACGGCTTGCGTCAGCCGCGTGACCGCGGCGTCCATGTCCTTGAGATGCGAAGGATCAGGCAGTAAGCGGCGGAGCGTCGGGTCGAGAAAGTCGGGCACCGCGTCGGGATCGACATCGCGTGCCGCCAGAAGCCGCGCCACTGCCTCCGGTAACCCATGACGTTGGGCGATGGCGAGCGCCGTACGCTCGTCGGCCAGCCGCGCAGCCCAGCGTCGCCCGGTCAGCGACCGTTCAACGCCGAGAAACGCTGCGCGCTCGCCGCGTTCCACGCCGCCCTTAGGCCCAGCTCGGCAGGCCGGTCTTGATCGAGAAATTATGGTGCGCCGAAACCCAGCGCACGGTCCCGGTCTTCGAGCGCATCACGATTGAATGGGTCTCGGCGCCGTTGTGAAAGCGGCGGACGCCTTTCAGCATCGATCCCGACGTCACGCCGGTTGCGGCAAACATGACGTCGCCCTTGGCCATGTCCGTCATCGAGTATTTGCGGTTGAGGTCCGTGATGCCCCACTTCCGCGCACGCCCCTTCTCGTCGTCGTTGCGGAACAGCAGCCGCCCCTGGAGCTGGCCGCCGATCGCGCGCAGCGCTGCCGCCGCCAGCACGCCTTCCGGTGCGCCGCCCGAGCCCATGTAGATATCGATGCCCGAATCGCCGGTCGAGGTGGCGATCACACCGGAGACGTCGCCGTCGCCGATCAGCATGATGCGGGCACCCGCCTCGCGTACCCTGGTGATCAGCTCGGCATGACGCGGTCGGTCGAGGATGCAGACCACGAGGTCGGCGATCTCGACCTTCTTCGCCTTGGCCAGATCGGCCAGGTTCTGCTTGGGCGTCTTGTCGAGGTCGACGATCCCCTCAGGCAGGCCGCCGCCGACGGCGATCTTGTCCATGTAGACGTCCGGTGCATTCAGGAAGCCGCCATGCTCGGCCATCGCCATGACCGCGAGCGCGTTCGGCAGTCCCTTGGCAGTGATGGTGGTACCCTCGAGCGGATCGAGCGCGATGTCGATCTTGGGACCGCCGGCGCCCACCTTCTCGCCAATGTAGAGCATCGGCGCCTCGTCGCGCTCGCCTTCGCCGATCACCACCGTCCCGTCGATCGAAAGTGCGTTGAGCGACGTGCGCATGGCATCGACCGCCGCCTGATCGGCCATCTTCTCATCGCCACGCCCCATCAGCTTGGAGGCCGCGAGCGCTGCCGCTTCTGTGACGCGTACCGCTTCCAGCGCCAGATTGCGGTCCATCTTGCCTTCGTCCGACATCGCTTCCTCCGTGTGGCGTCTAAAGCGCCTTCCTAGAATGCCTCTATCCTGATCAGGCAGGGCGCCACAGGCACCGCCTTCAGCATGGCGATACGCGCCAGAGCCCGCCGCATCGCGGCTTCCTCCGTCTCATGCGTGGTCAGCACAACCGGAACCTCGCCCGACTGCGAGCGACCACGCTGCAGCATCGACTCGAGCGAGATGCGTTCCTTGGCGAGTGCGCCCGAAACGGCCGAGATCACGCCGGGCCTGTCTTGAACCATCAACCGCATGTAGTAGGCGCCGACGTGGCGATCCATTGGCGACGCCGGCCTGTCCGCGAGCCGGTCGGCCGGCACGACGAAGGCCGGCATGCGGCGGCCACGCGCGACGTCGACCAGGTCGGCCACGACGGCCGACGCCGTCGGTCCCTGCCCTGCGCCGCGTCCCTGGAACATCGTGGTGCCGACAAAATCGCCGTCGATCACGACCGCATTGAACACACCCTCGATGTGGGCGATCGGCGCAGCGAGCGGCACCATGCACGGATGCACGCGCTGCTCGATACCGAACCTCGTCTCGCGCGCCAGTCCCAGCAGCTTGATGCGATAGCCGAGTTCCTCGGCGAACTGGATGTCCATCGACGTCACGCGCCGGATGCCTTCGACATGGATGCCGGCGAAGTTGACCCGGGCGCCGAAGGCCGCGCCGGTCAGCACGGCGAGCTTGTGTGCGGCATCGACACCATCGACGTCGAAGCTCGGATCGGCCTCGGCGTAGCCAGCGGCCTGGGCCTCGGCGAGCACGACGTCGAAGTCTCTGCCTGTCTCGCGCATCGTCGTCAGGATGTAGTTGCAGGTGCCGTTGAGGATGCCGTAGAGCCGCTTGACGCGATTGCCGACCAGGCCCTCTCGCAGCGCCTTGATGATCGGAATGCCGCCCGCGACTGCAGCCTCGAACGCAAGAATGCGATCCTTCTTCTCGGCCCGTGCCGCGATCTCGGCGCCATGCAGAGCGAGCAGAGCCTTGTTGGCGGTGACGACGTGCTTGCCCGACGCGAGCGCCTTCTGCACCAGCCTGCGGGCAATTCCGCCGCTACCGCCAATCAGTTCGACAACGACGTCGATATCGGCGGCCGTGGCGAGTGCCAGCGGATCCTTCTCCCAGCGCACGCCGGCGAGATCGATATCGCGCTTCTTGGTGCGCGAGCGGGCACTGACGGCGACCAGCTTCAGGGGGCGTCCGCCGCGCAACGCGAGCAGCCGGCCGTGTTCGGCCATCAGCTTGACCACGCCGGCACCGACGGTGCCGAGACCGGCAATGCCTATTCTGAGAGGGGCTTTCATGGGCGCCTGATACGACAGGTTGCGGCTAGGCGCGAGCCTTGATCGACGTGATGTTGTCCCCAACGCCGCGCAGATAAAGGTCTATCGAGCGCGCCGGATCGGCCATTACCTGGCGGATGTTGCGGACGGCCTGGCGAATTCGGTGCTTGTTCTCGACAAGCGCTATTCGCACATGGGCATCGCCGTGCTCACCGAAGCCAACTCCCGGAGAGACCGCGACATTTGCCTGGGTGAGCAGCAATTTGGAGAAGGCGAGCGAGCCCAGTTCGGCGAATTCCCCGGGAATCGGGGCCCAGGCGAACATGCTGGCCGACGGCGCCGGCAGATTCCAGCCGGCCGCGAGCAGGCCTTCCATCAGCACGTCGCGGCGTTCCTTGTAAGTGTTGCGCGCCTCGGCAACGCAGTCCTGCGGACCGTTCAACGCCGCCGTCGCCGCTACCTGGATCGGCGTAAATGCACCGTAGTCGAGGTAGGACTTGATTCGCGTCAGCGCCGTGATCAGCGTCTTGTTGCCCGCCGCAAAGCCGATTCGCCAGCCCGCCATCGAGTAGGTCTTGCTCATCGAAGTGAATTCTATGGCGATGTCGCGCGCGCCCGGGACCTGCAGCACCGAGGGGGGCGGCACGTCATCGAAATAGATCTCGGCATAGGCTAGATCCGACAGGATCCAGATGCCCTGACGTTTGCAGAAATCGACGATCGCTCCGTAAAAGTCCAGATCGACCACCTGGGCCGTCGGATTCGACGGGTAGTTCAGGACCAGGGCCAGCGGCTTGGGCACCGCATGCTGTACGGCACGCTCGAGCGCCGGCAGGAACTCGGCCAGCGACGTGCTGCCCGGCACGGGAATGTGGCGCACGGCCCCACCGGCAATGATGAAGCCGTAGGGATGGATCGGATAGCTCGGATTGGGCACCAGCACCGTGTCGCCAGGTGACGTGATGGCTTGCGCGAGATTGGCAAGCCCTTCCTTCGACCCCAGCGTGACGATGATCTCGCTCTCGGGATCAAGGTCGACATTGAAGCGGCGCGCGTAATAGGCGGACTGCGCCTTGCGCAGGCCCGGGATTCCGCGCGACGCGGAGTAACCGTGGGCGCGCGGATTGCCGGCGGCTTCGGCCAGCTTGGCCACGATGTGCGGGGCCGTCGGCAGGTCGGGATTGCCCATGCCGAGATCGATCACATCCTGTCCGGCGGCGCGCGCACGCGCCTTCATGGCGTTTACTTCCGCAAACACATAGGGCGGCAGCCGTTTCAGCCGGTGAAATTCCGAATCGTCCATCGTGTTCTTCCTTGACGGACTAGAAGTCGATGAAGACTTCGGCGCGTCGGTTGGCGGCGATGCCGCGGGCGGTGCTTGTCTGGTAGATCGGCTCGTCGTCAGAGGCTGCTTCGGCCACGATACGGTCCTTGGGAACGCCGAGAGCACGGAGCTGCTGCGCCACCGCAAGCGCCCGACGGCGCGACACTTCGAAGTTTCCACGCTCGATCTGCGACGCCGAGGCGCCAACGGCGTCCTGGTCGGCATGTGCCACGACCCGGATCGTACCGCCATTCCGGCGCTGGATTTCCGCCACGCGTGCCAGCACGTCGTGGTCGTTGCCGCCCAACCCGGACGAGCTGCGCCCGAACTGGATAACGGCGACCTGCATCGGCCCACCCAACGGCGGGGATTTGATGTCGCTGAACGGTACCGCGCCGGATCGTGCGGTCGCGATGTTGGCCTCGAGCGGCGCCGCCGGCGGTGCTGCGACGGGCGGTTCCGATGGCATCACGACCACTGGCTCCTGACGCGGTGGCGATGCGACGACCGGTGCCAGCTCCGGAGGCGACGGCGGCGGCGTGATTGCCGCCGAAGCTTGAGGCTGGCTCGGCGGCACCCAGCCCGGTGGTGGCACGAAGGCCCTGCTCGTGTCGGCCGCCCGGGCTGGGGGTATCGCCGGCGATGACGACGCCGGCCCGGGTACCGGCGGCGGCGCGGCTGCAGCCGTCACGACCGGTGCCGGCGGTGGCGAGGCGACCGGTGCTGGCTGTGGCGAGACGACCGGCGGCGATACGGGAGGCGCCTGGACGGCG
>RGPT01000440.1 GCA_010032545.1 Alphaproteobacteria bacterium | reverse complement strand
GAGGCGACGCTGCACTTCGCCGAGTTCGGGGTGGTGCTGCTGCTGTTCCTCGTCGGGCTGGAGCTCAACCCGCAGCGCCTGTGGAGCCTGCGCCGCTCGATCTTCGGCATGGGCACGCTGCAGGTGGTGGTGACGATGTTCGCCGTGGCGGGCGCAGGCGTTGCGCTCGGGCAACCGTTTGCGGTGTCGCTCGTGGCCGGAATGGGCTTTGCGATGTCCTCGACCGCGATCGCACTGGCGACGCTGGAAGAAAAGAACCTGCTGCCCACGCCCGGCGGGCAGGCTTCGTTCGCGGTGCTGCTCTTCCAGGACCTCGCGGTGATCCCGCTCATGCTGGCGCTGTCGCTGATGGCCTCCGGTCATGCGGACAAGGCCGGCTTCGATCTCATGGCAGCAGGACGCGCGGTCGGCCTGATCGTGCTGCTCGTGGTCGCGGGGCGGTACCTGCTGCGCCCCGTGCTGCGCTACGTGGCCAACACCGGACTGCGGGAGATCTTCATCGCGTTCTCGCTCCTGCTCGTGATCGGTATCGCGCTGCTCATGCAGTCGGTGGGGCTGTCGGCGGCGCTGGGAACCTTCCTCGCCGGCGTGCTGCTGGCCGACTCGGAATACCGGCACGAACTCGAACTGGACATCGAACCCTTCAAGGGCCTGCTGCTCGGCCTGTTCTTCATCTCGGTGGGCACCTCGGTGGACCTGGGCCTGTTCATCCGTGTGCCGCTCGTCGTGTTCGGGCTGGCCCTCGGCATCGTCGCCATGAAGGTTGCGCTGCTCTACGCCATCGCGCGCGGGTTCCGCCTGTGCGGTGCGGACGGCGTGCTGTTCGCGCTCGGGCTCTCCCAAATCGGCGAGTTCGCCTTCGTGCTGTTCGGGGTGGCCACCGCCGGCGGAATCCTCACTCGCGGCGATGCCGACGTCCTCAACGCCGCCGTGGCCGCCTCGATGCTGACCACGCCGCTTCTCATGATCCTCTACGAAAAGGTCATCGTCCCGCGCCTTGCGGTCGGCGAGGCGCGCGCGGCGGACGTGATCGACGAGCACAACCCGGTGATCGTCGCGGGTTACGGGCGCTTCGGCCAGGTGGTGGGGCGCCTACTCAACGCGCGCGGCATCGGCACGACCGTGATCGACCACGATCCCAACCAGATCGAGCTGGTGCGCCGCTTCGGCCAGAAGGCGTACTACGGCGACGTGACGCGCCTCGACCTGCTCGAGGCGGCTGGAGCCGCAAGCGCCAAGCTCCTGGTCGTGGCGGTCGACGACAAGGCGGCGGCAATGGCGACGACGCTGCTTGCGCGCCAGCATTTCCCGGCTCTCGCGATCATCGCCCGCGCCTACAGCCGCACCGACGCGTTCGAATACGCGGAACTCGGCATACCCGCCGTGCGCGCTGTGGCCGAGCGCCCGCAGTGCCGATTCGCCCGCGTCGATGGCCGAGCCGAAGGTCTCGCGCACGGCGGGTATGCCGAGTTCCGCGTATTCGAACGCGTCGGTGCGGCTGTAGGCG
>RGPT01000439.1 GCA_010032545.1 Alphaproteobacteria bacterium | reverse complement strand
GCTGCGTTTCAATCGTACCGGTCGTGAGGAAGTGCGAACCATACCAGTGGGCATGGGCCGCGTCGTTGCGTTCATTCTGGTCGATCGAGTCGAAACGGACGTCCAACACGAACGGGCTGGTCGGCGAGACGGCCGGACGATCGGCGAGGTTGTCGACGCAGATCTTCACGCAACCGCAGGGACAGGCCTGGGCATCGGCGTAGGCTCCGAGCGCCAGGAGGGAGAGAAGAGCGGCACGCGTGGTGCGCTCGGAGAGGAAGGAGGTTTTCATGGTATGATGGTTTGGGTATCGTCGACGCGGGTGTGGCGGGCCACGGCGACGAAGGCGCGCACCGATGGGTGCGACTTAGGAGAGAGGATGCCACGCGCGGACCGAACTAACCGCAGCCCGCCACGGTGATCAGCCGTGGGCTCGCGGCGGCGGGACCGGCACTTCGCCCATGCGCGCGAAGCTAACTTCATCCGTAGGACGCGCGAAATCGCGTCCAGAAAAGAGCTTTCCGGCCATCAGGCTGACCTCGCCGGTGACCGGATCCGCCTTGGCCTTCACCTTGGCGACCTCGTCCTTGGCCAACGGGGCCTGCTCGGAGTTCTTACGGCCTTCCTGCGCAGCGACGCAAAGCGGACAGGGCGCATCCTCGAGGGTCTTGGACACGGCTGCGGACGCCGTCAGCTGCGTCGCATTATCGACCGACATCTTCGTCCAAGCGACGACCTGCAGGAGGTCCCACGACAGACCCGACGCGACCTCATGCCAATCGGCGAGGCGGATGGCCTTATCCAAGGCATCGGCAAAAGCCGGGCGACAATCAGGGTAGATGGCATGGTCTCCGCCATGCGCGCCATAGGCGACCGACGTAGCCTTGAGCGACATCGCCCAGGCGGCGGCGGTCGCGATGAGGAGCATGTTCCGATTGGGCACGACGGTGGCCTTCATACTGACCTCCTCGTAGTGACCTTCAGGGACGTCGATATGGGAATCTGTGAGCGCGTTGGCACCGAAGAGCGGCGTCAGACCGCGCAGGTCGGCAATGCGGTGCGGCACCTTGTAATGGGCGCAGATCTCGGCGGCGGCCACGAGCTCGCGACGGTGGCGCTGACCATAGTCGACCGACAACGCATGCACTTCCCTACCCTCAGCCAGGAGGTGGGCCAGGAGCACGGTGGAGTCCATGCCGCCGGAGTGAATGATGACGGTACGTTGCATCAGCGGGAAAGTTGGACGCGGACAGCCCCGAGGGCGAGTCCGTTAATCGCGGACGCGCAGCTTGGCGCCCAGCTTGTCGAGGTGCGATACCGCCACGGCCTCGCCCACGCGCATGGCGGCGGACTCCTTGCGATTACCGTCGCGCAGTCCGGAAAGGTGCAGCCAACCGTGGGCGACGTAAAGGCGCAGTTCGGTGGCCAGGGTCACGCCGTGCTCCTTGGCGGCCCGGCGGGCTTGGTCGATGTTCACGCAGATCTCGCCGGCGAAGGGTTCGCCGGGGTGTTCTTCGCCGACGAACGTGATCACGTCGGTGACCGTCGGAT
>RGPT01000438.1 GCA_010032545.1 Alphaproteobacteria bacterium | reverse complement strand
AAGCTCAAGGCCGAGATCGAGGCGCGCCGCCAGGACGACACCCAGGCCCAGACGCTGGCCCGGCGCGCCGAGGCCGAAACGGCCCAGCGCAAGGCGGAGGCCGAGATGGCAACGCTGCGCCAGGCCGAGGACGATGCACGCAGGAAGGCAGCGGCGGAAGCCAAGGCCAAACACGAGGCCGACGAGGCGCTCGCCAAGGCGCAGGCCGAGCGCCAGAAGGCCGACGAGGAGGCCAGACGGACGGCCGCCGCCGAGACCAAGGAAAGGTCCGAGGCATCGACCAAGCAGAGGGCGGAGGCAGAAGCCAAGGCGAAGGCAGAGGCCGACGCCAAGACCACGGCGGACGCCGAGGCCAAGGTCGATGCCGCCGCTGCTGCGGACAAGAAGGCCGCCGAAAGCGCCGAGACCGTGCTGCGCCTCGCGTTGCCCGATCGCCAGCGGGTCCAGGTCGCGCTTACCTCGCTCGGCTTCGACACGCGCGGCAGCGACGGCGCCTTCGGTCCGCGCAGCCGCGAGATGATCGGTGCCTGGCAGAAGGCGCGCAACCAGCCGGTGACCGGCTTTCTGACCGGCCCTCAGCAGCAGGCGCTGCTCAAGGAGGCGGCCACTGCCATCGGAAAGTACAACGACGAGCAGAAGAAGATCGAGGAGGAGAAGAAGACCGAGGAAGCGAAGGCAAAAGCGGCGGCGACAGCCCCCCCTTCCTCTGCTCTCTCAGCGCCGCCGGTTCAGCCAGCTGACGACAACAAGATGCTCGAGCAAAAGACTGTCACCGTCTACAAGAAGAGTGGCTTGCAAGGCGCCTGTGGCTCGAATTTCAACTACAACATCCGAGTTTATCGCAACATGATCCAGGTCAACCTCGGAGGCGCTTGGAGGACGGCACGCGCCGATGCGCAGGGAAGGTTCGATAGCGGCGAATTCAAGAGTAACAATTCCCTCTCCTCGTTTCGCATCACCGGCACCCTGTCGCCGCGGGTCATCAATGTCGAAAATCTGACGCTGTTCTGCGCCTGGCAAGCGACATTCTGAAGCGCTGCGTCGCGAGCCGACGCTGCCCAGGCGCTGACTTGCTCAACTGCAGCTCGCCGCATGGACTCTTCCACCGCGGGAGATCGTGTCCACAATTTGTCCTCCGCTGTTTAGAGGCTGGCTGACACGACCGAAATCACTCAGCATGTCGTACGGTCAAAAAACCGATCAGACCGACGCACCATCACGCCGCCTCACGATGATAGTAGCGCAGGAGCCTGCCCAATCTCTCGCGACACCGAACAGGCCCCTCGCGCTGACGATCCGTGGTGCGAGGAAACAGCAGGATGTTGCCCTTGCCCTGGTGGTTCCGTTCGGTGTGGAAATGATCGACATAGTTGCTCAACGCCCGCCGCAACGATCGCTCGCCGAACAGGATCAGCTTGGACAGGCACTCCTCCTTGACCGACCTCACCCAGCGTTCCGCGTACGCGCCCAATCCATAACCGCCCCTGCCCTGTCCTGACCCCGGAGACGGCGTCGTCGGCCGTCCGAAAAATTGTAC
>RGPT01000437.1 GCA_010032545.1 Alphaproteobacteria bacterium | reverse complement strand
GGCGTCGGCGGCGTCGTCCTTGGCGTTCTTCGCGTCCTTGTTGTCCGCGGCCTTGTCGGCCTTGGCGTCGGTCTTGTCGTCCTTCTCGACGCGACGGTCGTCGCGCGGCTCAGGCTGCTTCGGCTCCGGCGCGGTGCGGACATCGCGCACGATGTTGGCGTCGAGCGGGCTGGCCGTGCCCTTGAAGTGGGCGGCCATGTTGCGCAGCAGCAGCTCGAACGCATTCGAGGCCGAGTCCTTCTCGGCCTGGGTCTGCGTTGCAGCGGCAGCCGCACCTTTGGCGGCCTGGGTAGCGGTCGTCGCCGTGACGGTCGTCATCGTTTCCATTCGAGGCTCCATCGCGAATGCCCAAAGCGGGCGGGTCGCACACTCATCCGACGGAATAGGTAGCAAGGGCCGTGCCAAACCGGGCGGCGCCACAACTTATTGATTTAACTTGGGATTTTTAGAGGCCCGGGAGGTGCCGGCCGGCCGGATGGGCCAGAGGGGCAAGAATTGCCGGGTCAGGACCGGCAAGTGATTCCGCGTCTAGAGCATGATGTCCAGGAAGCCGCCGTCCGCGATCTGGCTGGAAAAGGCCTGCAGATAGTTCTGCTGTTGGCGGGACAGCTGGTCGAGATTGTTCTGCATCGCCTGGACTTGCTGGACGTATTCCGTCTGCAGCTTCTGGCTTTCCTCGAGCTGGGTGACCAGCGCCTTGGTGTTCTGCTTGTTGAGGGTCTCCAGGGCGCCGTCGACCTTGCGGGTGTCCATGCTGACCTGCCCCGCGGCCTGCTGCACCTTCGCGCTGGCGATGGTCAGCTGGGATTCAGCCTCGTTGATGTCTGTGTAGGCGCGCTTGCGGCCGGCGTCGGTGGCGAGGCCATCGTAGAACCACGCCGGCATCAGGCCGAGGCCGTTCTTCTTGAGCGTGCCGTTGACCGTGATCGGTCCGGACTCCGGAACGATGGTGACGCTCATCGTAATCGCGCCGGTTTTTGGGTCGTAGCTCGTAACCGACAGGCCGTTGGTATAGGAGGCGGTCTTGTCGATGGTGATGGGCTTGCCGTCGTCACCGGTCAGGGTGACTTTCTGCTTCTGGCCCTGCAGTTCGGAGTACTGGGTGAGCGTATTGCTGCCGAGATCGGGGATCCACACAGAACCGTCGGTCGCCTCGATGCGATAGTCGCTGCCGGCATAACCGCCTGTCAGCGTGGTCTTTCCGACGCCCAGGTCGTTGCGGTACTCGATCTTGTTCGGCGTGTAGTCGACGCGATTGATGCTGCCGATGAGATTGAAGGCGCGGCCCATGCGGTCGGCCTCGCCGTTGATCGACAGCAGCTTGTTATTGAAGATCTCGACCTGCGCCTTGCGGTCTTCGCCCGCGGTCCCGGCCAAACTCACCGGCGTACGCATTTCCAGCAGCAGGTTGGAAATCGCGTTCATCGAATCCTTGCTGGAATCGACGGCGGCCTTGGCATTGAAGATGTCGGCCTTCACCGTGATCCAGCGGTTGCTCTCCGCTTCGACGGTTGCCTGCTTCTGCTTGTAGGAGTCGTCGATCGTCGCCTTCTTCTCGGC
>RGPT01000436.1 GCA_010032545.1 Alphaproteobacteria bacterium | reverse complement strand
GCATGCCCAAACGCACCGACGATGCGGCCGGTGGGCGTGTTTTCGAGGTAATCGTGCCAGTCCGTGACCGGCTCGGCAGACATGCCGCCAAAGAGGCCCTGAACGCCCCGGGTCTCGGCCTTGCCAGCCTTCTCAGGGAACGCGCTGTCGAAGGAGTCGCCAGCCGGGAACATGGCATCGAAACCGTCCGCCGGCGCATCGGCAGGAGGCGCGGCCGCAACCGGAGCCGCATTCGGCGCAACGATGGCGTCAGGCTCGGCCATTAGTGCATCGCGTCAACGAGGCCGTTACCAGCCTCGAGCGCGTCCTCCAAAAGAGTGCGTTGTTTCTCGGTGACCTTCTCGCCACCAAACACCATCGATTTGACGCCGTCGACCACCTTGTCCCAAAGCGTCTTGTCACCGCGCGAGGAGGCAGGCTGCTGGCGGAGCCAGTCCTGAAAGTCGACGTCGGTCATGGCGCGCGACAGGAACTCGTCCGCATCGTTGCGCGCTTCCGACAGCCAGACCGGAGCGTCGCGCCGATCGCCGGCGACGTCGCGCACCCGGTGATAGACGTCGACGAACTTATTGGTGGCCGCGACCTGATCGGGCGACATGCCCTCCATCAGCTTCTCCCGCTCGGCGCCGTCGAATTCCGGGTTTCCAAGAGCCTCTAGGTTCTTGGCGTAATGCTTCACCAGGCCGTGCAGGCTCTCATGCAGGAAGGTCTCGCCGTTGACGCCATCCCGTGCATGCAAGCCGACCACGATCTTGTCACCCTCGCGCTGCGTCACGCCGGCCACGCCATCTACGATGTTCCCAGCCATCGGCACGAACTTGAAATGCTCGTCACCAGCCTCGCGAATCTTGCCGGCAATCCTGGCAGCGAGATCCCGCTGGCCTTGGTCGGCGCCGTTTTTAGCGAAATAGTCTGCCGCGTACGCCAGGCTGCGCGGCTTGCGCGTGCCGGTGACGCCCTCGGCATTCAGGTGGTCGACCCACTTCTGATCAAACTCTCTATAGGCGCCGCCAACCTTGCGCTGCTTGGCCTTGTCGCCATATTCGCGCTCTTGGTCGAGATGTAGCGCGTTTGCCGCATCCTCGGCTGCCTTCTGGCTGCTAAAAACCCCGAGATGCTTGCCGGTTTTTTTGTACTGCTCGAGCGCCTCGTCCTTCGACAGCTGCCGCTTATCATCGACGCCGGGAATGTTGATGAATTTGCCGCCGTCGATGCCGAACGTCATGGTGTTAACGGTCGAATAGCCGCCGTCGGGATTCTTCACAATCGGACGCGCATGCAGGTCAATGTTGCCTTCCTCGACCATGCCCGCCGGACGAGCGCCGCCCGCCGGCACCTGCGGACCCTTGGCGCCCCAGCCGTGCTGATCCCACAACCGCTTCGCCGTGTCGCGATCGATATCGCCGTCAGCGTATGCCTTGCGGGCCTTCTCGACCGTGTCGAGCGTCTTCAAGTCGACCTTCGGCTTGCCCTTCACGACCGCATCGTCACGGTCGATATTGGCGCGCTGCTTTTCAGCCTCTGTGGGCAAGAACGGCTTGAGCGCCGGCCAGACGGACTT
>RGPT01000435.1 GCA_010032545.1 Alphaproteobacteria bacterium | reverse complement strand
CCAAGCATGGCCTGAAGCTGGTACCACAGGGAGGACATACCGGTCTGTGCGGCGGCGCCATACCGCATCAAGGCGCCGGCGAGATCGTGCTGTCACTCGGGCGACTGAACCGGGTCCGGGGCGTCGACCCGCAGGGCTTCATCATGACCCTCGAGGCCGGCTGCACCTTGGCGGCGGCGCAGCAGGCCGCCGCCGATGCGGACCGGCTGTTTCCCCTGAGCCTCGCGTCGGAAGGCTCGGCGCAGATCGGCGGCGTGCTGTCGACCAATGCGGGCGGCAACGCGGTGCTGCGCTACGGTAACGCCCGCGACCTGGTACTGGGGCTCGAGGTGGTGCTGGCCGACGGGCGCATCTGGAACGGCCTGAAGGCGCTGCGCAAGGACAACACCGGCTACGACCTCAAGCAGCTGTTTATAGGCTCCGAGGGCACGCTGGGCATCATCACCGCCGCCGTGCTCAAACTGTTTCCAGCACCCCGACAGCAGGAAACCGCGCTGGCCGCGGTGCCTGGCGTCGCCGAGGCGGTCGCGCTGCTGTCGCTGGCCCGGGAAGCATCCGGCGACCGGGTTAGCAGCTTCGAGCTGATCCCGCGCATCGGCCTCGACTTCGTGGTGGGTCACATGACGGGGAACCGGGATCCGCTGGCGGCGCCGTCGCCGTGGTACGTGCTGATTGACCTGACGACGGCCGCCGCCGGCAGCGATCTCCACGACGCCATGGAGACGCTGCTGGAGCGCGCGCTGGAGGCCGGCCTCGTCACCGATGCGACCGTCGCCCGGTCGAAGGCCCAGCGCGACGATCTGTGGAAGCTGCGCGAGGACCTGTCCGAGTCGCAGAAATACGAAGGCGGCAGCATCAAGCACGACATTTCGGTGCCGATCGGCCGCATTCCCGAGTTCATCGCCGCCGCCTCGGCTTCGGTCACGGCGCTGGTTCCCGGCTGCCGCCCGGTGCCTTTCGGCCACATGGGCGACGGCAACATTCACTTCAACGTCAGCCAGCCCGTCGGCATGGACAAACAGGTCTTTCTCAACGGTTGGGCCGCCATGAGCGAAAAGGTCCACGACATCGCCGCCATGCTGGGCGGCAGCATCAGTGCCGAGCACGGAGTCGGCCAGCTCAAGGTTGACGAGATCGTCCGCTACAAGAGCCCTGTCGAGATCGAGCTGATGCACCGGCTGAAGCGGACTCTGGACCCGCAGAACACCCTCAATCCGGGCAAAGTTGTCACACCCGGCGACGAATGATGCGCGGCCCGCATTCAACCCCCGGATATCGCTGACAAACACCCGGCCGGCGGGTAACAATGAGCAAAACAAGCCTGCTGGAGGACTTCGATGAAGCGTGGCGTCCTGGGCGCCATTGCCGCGGTCGGCATCGCCGCGGCGATCCTGCTCACGCTGCCCGGACTCATCGGATACTCGGCCGAGGA
The DNA here is from genome assembly GCA_010032545.1 of Alphaproteobacteria bacterium. Classification (GTDB taxonomy): domain Bacteria; phylum Pseudomonadota; class Alphaproteobacteria; order Reyranellales; family Reyranellaceae; genus Reyranella. The sequence continues at coordinate 158 of RGPT01000435.1, read as the reverse complement.
ATCGCTGCGTTCCACGCTCAAGACCATCTCCCAGCAGGGCGCCTACCGCATCGAGCTGGTCAGCTTCGAGCGCGGCTGGTTCAGCTCCCGCGCCACCAGCAGGCTGGTGCTGGAAGGCCAGTACGCCGAAACCCTCGAGCAGGCGCTGGGCCTAGACC
>RGPT01000434.1 GCA_010032545.1 Alphaproteobacteria bacterium | reverse complement strand
GGCGCCAGCCCGAGCGGCATCACGCGATCTACGAGGCCGCCGACCTTGCCGCCCTCGACGCCAGCCTCGACGCGATGCGCGCGCCCTTCCGGCTGGCGGAGAACATGGCGTGGAAGCAGTGGGATTCGGGCGAGCGCCCTGCAATCACCTGGGAAGACGCCGCGACCTTCAAGCCGATCTTTCGCCGTCCCTGACCGGGAGGCGGGGCAGGCCGCCCAGCATCAGCCGCGTCGCGAATTCGGTGGCGCCCGCGGGATCGACTGGATCGCGCGCTACCATGACGATGGAGACTTCGAAGGCGACACCGGCCAGCGACGCCGCCAGATAGGAGACATCGACGTTGGGCAGCACGCCCCGGGCGATGGCGGCGCGGATGTCGTCGTTCAGAGCCAGCGCAAGCGCCCGCACGTCGGGCTTGTCGAGCAGCGTGCGGATGGCGGTGAAGTTCTTTCGCGCCATGGCCAGCAGCTCGGGGTCCTCGACGATAAAGTCGAAGTACACGGCATAGTGCTGGCGGAAGAACTCCTCGGCGGTCCGCGCCTGGCCGCGGCCCAGGCGATGACGCTTCAGCAGCTCGCCCGTCAGCTCGCCGACAACAGCCTCGAAGATCTCGTCCTTGTCCTTGAAGTAGTTGTAGAAGGTGCCGGAGGCCAGGTCGGTGCGGCGCACGATGTCGCGCACGCTGGCGGCACCCGCTCCCATTTCGGCAAACACCGCGCGTGCGGCCTTGAGAAGCGCGGTGCGGTTCTCCGCCTTGTTCTGTTCGCGCCGTCCTGAACGCTCGCCGCGCAGATCGGGGACAACGCGCGCGTCGTCATTCATTTCAGGCATTCCCGTCTCATCGACCCAGTTGCGCCAGCTCGTGACGCAGCCCGGCCACCATCTCGTCCATCGCCCGTGCGCCCGCCTGCAGGGCACCGCGCATGCCGACAAAGCCATGGATCAGCGAGTCGAACTCGCGATGGATGGTCTTCACGCCCGCTGCCACCAACCGGTCGGCATAGGCCTTGCCCTCGTCGCGCAGCGGATCGAACCCTGCTGTGTAGATCAACGCCGGGGCGAGCCCGGCCAGGTCCGAGGCGCGCAGCGGCGACGCGCGCGCGTCGGTTACCTCGTCGAGGGTGTTGAGATAGTGGCCGCGACACCATTCCATGTCGGCTTGCGTGAGCAGGAAACCCTCGCCGCAGCTGCGGTGCGAGGCGGCATCCCCGGCCATGTCCGTCGCCGGGTAGATCAGCCACTGCAGGCAAGGTGGCCGGGGCGCCTTGCGCAGCTCCTGGGCCACAACGGCGGCAATGTTGCCGCCGGCCGAATCGCCCGCCACGACGATGCGATCTGGATCGAGGCCGAGGCCGGTTGCCTCGTCCGCCAGCCAGCGGAAAGCCGCCAGCGCATCGTCGATGGCTGCCGGGAACTTGTGTTCGGGCGCCAGGCGGTAGTCGACGGCGACGACAGCGCAGCCCGAGCGGGCGCAGAAGTATCGGCAGGCGAGGTCGTAGCCCTCCAGGCTGCCGATACTTCTGCGCCCGCTCGGGCTGCGCTGTCGTCGCCGTCGACTACCGCCTGGCGCCCGAACACAAGTTCCCGGCA
>RGPT01000433.1 GCA_010032545.1 Alphaproteobacteria bacterium | reverse complement strand
CCTCTCGGGGGTCATCGCCGGCGTGCTGTGGAGCATGGCGTGCAGGACGGTGCTGCAGGGAGCCGGCGGGCGCATCGGCATGGTGGCCTTCATGGGATCGGCGCTTGCGTACGGAGTCGCCGACCTTTTCGGGGACCGCGGCAACGCCGTGCTCCTGCCCCCGACCGGCACCGTCGCAACGTGGGCCGTCGTGCCGGTTGGCATCGCGGGTGTGCTGGTGCCGTGGATGCTGTACCGCCGCGCCGGGTGGCCCTATGCAACAGCGGTCGGGGTGCCGGCGCTCGCCGTGTGCGGCGGCATCGGCCTTGCAGGCCTTGGGGTTGCAGGCCCAGCGCTCGCCGCCACGTGGCTCGGCGGCGGGGCCCTGGCGGCGGTGTCGTCAAAGCGGCTTCCGAATGCCGGTTGGCTCTTCCTCGCCGCCTTTCTCTACGGCGGACTCATGGTGAGCGTGAGCCGCCCGGTCGAGGGGCACGTCGGTACCGTCGGGGTGCTGGCGACCATCGCCGTGCTCGCGACCGTCGCCATACGGCGCCTGCTGCGACGCATGCCTCTGCCCGACAGGCCAACCGCGCCCTGAACGCCGGAAGGGGCCCTGAGGGGCCCCTTCCTAAGCGTGTTTCTCACTTCTCGCTGTGACGCGTCACATCAGCTGCAGCCCGAGGTGCTCCCGCAGTTCATGCACTTGTAGCAAGAGCCCGACCGCACCATGGTCCAGCCACAGGAGCCGCAGATGGCGCCGTCCTGGTCGAGCTGCACCGAGAGGCCGGCGCTCTTGGCGAGGCCGACATCCATGCTGGTCTGGTCCTTGGGCTTGCTCTGCTCAACCGGAGCGGCCGGGGCGGTCTCCACCACCGCGGCACCCTCTGCGTTGCCCTCGATCTCGATGGCCTCCTGGCCCTCGGGCACCTGGCCCTCGAGCTCGGCGCGCATCTGCTCGGTGATGATGCCCACCGAGCGCTTCTCGTCCTCGGTGAGGAACTTGGCCGAGAGCCAGCGCACCAGGTAGTCGACGATCGACTTGGCGCTCGGGATCTCCGGGTTGCCGGTGAAGCCCGACGGGTCGAAGCGCATGTGGCTGAGCTTGTTGGCCAGCGTGCTGAGCGGCACCCCGTACTGCAGGGAGAGCGACATGCAGATGGCGAGGGAGTCCATGAGTCCGGAGACCGTGGAGCCCTGCTTTGCCATCTTCATGAACACCTCGCCCGGGCTGCCGTCCTCGTACATACCCACGGTGATGTAGCCATCGTGGTCGAGGATGCGGAAGTGGTGCGTGATGGCCTGACGCTCGTCCGGCAGGCGGCGGCGAAGCGGCTTGGCCGGTGCGGCAGCGGCATCGGTGGCGGCCTTCATGTCGGCCGGCGACTCCTTGCCGGTTGACAGGGGCTGCGTGCGCTTTGATCCGTCGCGGTAGATGGCGAGCGCCTTGACGCCCTCCTTCCATGCGAACACGTACGCGGCCGCGATGTCCTCGGGCGTGGCGTCGTTGGGCATGTTGACCGTCTTGGAGATGGCGCCCGAGATGAACGGCTGTACTGCGCCCATCATCTTGATGTGGCCGCGGTAGTGAATGCTGCGCTCACCGTTGGCCGG
>RGPT01000432.1 GCA_010032545.1 Alphaproteobacteria bacterium | reverse complement strand
GTCATCCTGAGCGAAGCGAAGGATCTCACGCCAGTTGCAAGCGGCGATGAGGTCTTTCGCTGCGCTCAAGACGACGATGGTGGCCTGGCCGCTCCTGATCGCGCTCACGGTGCCGGCGACGGCGCTGCTCTTGTGGCTGCACGCGCCGGCCGCCCTGATGCTGGGGCCGCTGCTGGCCGGTATCGTCTTCGCCGCGGGCGGCGGCAGGGTGCGGCTTCCCGTCCCCGTCTTCGCCGTGGCCCAGGGCATCGTCGGCTGCATGATCGCGCGCATGGTGCCGCTCTCGATCGTGGGCGACATCCTGGGGCATTGGCTGCTGTTCACGACCGGCGTCGTTGGCGTGCTGGCGGCGAGCTGCGGGCTCGGCTGGCTGATGACCCGCCTGCAGGTGCTGCCCGGCACCACGGCGCTGTGGGGCATCAGCCCGGGCGCTGCCTCGGTCATGACCTTCATGGCCGAGTCCTACGGCGCCGACGTCAGGCTGGTGGCATTGATGCAGTATCTTCGCCTGTTCCTGGTGGCGGGAATTGCAGCGGGCGTGGCGCGGCTGTTTGGCGCGCTCCCGTCGCAGGGCGTGGCACAGGCCGCGGCGGCGATCGTTTGGTTCCCCGAGGTCCACGTCCTGCCGCTCGCCGAGACGCTGGCGCTCGCGATCCTGGGCCCGCTGCTGGCGCGCACGCTCCGCCTTCCCGGCGGCGCCTTCCTGGTGCCCATCGTCGCGGGCATCGGCCTCACGCACATGGGCTGGATGACGATCGAGCTGCCGACCTGGCTGCTGGCCGCCAGCTACGCGCTGGTCGGCTGGAACATCGGGCTGCGCTTCACCCGGCCGCTGCTGGCCCATGCGGTGCGCGCCCTGCCGCAAATCCTGGTCTGCACGCTGCTGCTGATCGCGCTGTGCGGCGGCATCGCCGCCCTGTTCGTGGTCGTGGCGGGCGTCGATCCGCTCACCGCCTATCTCGCCACCAGCCCCGGCGGCTCCGATTCGATCTCTCCGAGCGCTCGCGCCAGCCCATGAAGGAGGTCGTGGCCCGCGCCGTCTCCGATCCCGCCGCGCTCGTCGGCCGGATGGGCGTGCCGGACAAGCCAGGCGTCCAGGTGCTCCACAAATCGCCGGAGCTGACGGTCATCAACCTCATGTGGGCGCCGCGGCAGATCACCCTGCCGCACGACCATCGCATGTCGGCCGTGATCGGCATGTATGAGGGCCGCGAGGACAACATGTTCTGGCGCCGCGTCCCCGGCGCGACCGGATTCCAGATCGAGGCCGCCGGCGGCCATGCGCTGGGCGCCGGCGACGTGGCGCTGCTCGGCCCCGACATCGTCCATTCCGTGATCAATCCGCTGAACAGGATCAGCGCCGCGATCCACGTCTACGACGGCAACTTTCTCGAAATCGAGCGCAGCATGTGGAACGCCGAGACGCTGGCCGAGGCGCCCTACGACCGCAATGCCGTCGTCCAGGGCATGCCGGTGCGGGAACATGCAGGCTGACGAAGAAACGCAAGGAGAGGAAAAAGACATGAAGATCGGCATCACGATGTTTTCGACGGACTACGCGATCCCGCCGCACGAGCTCGCCATCGAGGCGGAGGCGCGCGGCTTCGAATCGCTGTGG
>RGPT01000431.1 GCA_010032545.1 Alphaproteobacteria bacterium | reverse complement strand
AGACCGGACCCTACTTCCATGACGGCCGCTTCAAGACTCTCGACGAGACCGTCACCTTCATGTGGGATTTCTACAAGAAGAAGAGCGACAGCACGGACACGCTGAGCGACGCCGACAAGCGCGACCTCGTGGCGTTCCTCAGGGCGCTTTAGGCGTTGCGCGGCCCCAGCTCGGCCAGCGGCATCAGCCAGTCGCGGAACGCCTTGATCTTGCGCCGCCGGATCGCCTCCTGCGGATAGACGAGGTAGTAGGCGAACTCGCTCGACATCTTGAAGTCGAAGGGCACGACGAGCCGGCCGGCTTTCAGGTCGGGCGCGACCAGCGGATGGCGGCCGAGCGCCACGCCCAGTCCATCCATCGCCGCCTGGTAGGCCGCCACGGGAAAGTCGAACGACACGCCGCGTGAGGAATCGACACCTTTGACGCCGGCCGCCGTCAGCCAGACCTGCCAGTCGTCAGGAAAATTGCCGATGTGGAGCAGGGTGAATCGCTTTAGATCGGCCGGCTTCTTGAGGGGGCTCGCGCCCTTGAGGAGGGACGGCGCACAGACCGGCATGATGTCCTCCATGACCAACCTTTCGGCCGTCAGGCCAGGCCAGTGGCCACGGCCATAGCGGATGCCGATATCGACGTCCTCGCGCCCGAAGTCGATCAATCCGGTCCCGGTGCTGATGCGCACATCGATCTCCGGATTGGCCCGTTGGAAGCCCCCCAGGCGCGGCACCAGCCATTTCATCGCGAACGAGGCCGTGGTCGTGACGGTGAGATGGCCGCCCCGGTCCTTTTGCAGCAGCTTTTCGGTCGCCTCGTTCAACTGATCGAACGCCCCGCGCACCGCCGGGAGATAGGCCTGGCCTGCTTCGGAGAGCAGCAGCGAGCGGTTCCGACGCACGAACAATTTTAATCCGAGACGTTGTTCCAGGCCGCGGACCTGATGGCTGATCGCGGCCTGAGTGACGCTCAACTCTTCGGCTGCATCGGTAAAACTCATATGTCGCGCGGCGGCCTCGAAGGCGCGCAACCCGTTGAGCGGCGGCAAGGTTCGCTTCATGACCAGATCCTCACATGAGTTAATCTTATCAAAACAGGACAAACGGTCATTTGTAAAGGCCCCTCCCCGGGGGCACATGGAGGTCACACAAGAAGCAACTCTTCAGGAGAAATCCGATGACCGACATTTCGCTCCACTACCGCTCCGAAGTTCCGCTGACGGCCACCGTCTCGGCCGTCGGCCAGCTCTTCGCGACCTGGCGCCAGCGCGCCCGCGAACGCCAAGAGCTCGCCACGCTCGACTACCGCATGATCCGCGACCTCGGCCTCAGCCCGGGCGACATACGGTTCGAGGCCAACAAGCCGTTCTGGCGCGACTGATCTTCCATTCCGGAGCGCGCCCGTTCCCTGCCCTGCGCGGGCCCTGTCCTCTCCGGATACTGGCCGGCGGTCGACCCTCAGCCTCCCTGTCGACCGCCGGCTTTTTCTTTGCCCACGCGACGGCCTCTGCTAGAGCCCGCGCGTGGCACTCTCCGACCAACAGATCGAATCGCTGGGCCGCGATGGCTTGCAGCGCGCGGCAGCCGGCGACTTTGCCGCCGCCGAGAGCCTGTTCGCGCGCTGCAAGCC
>RGPT01000044.1 GCA_010032545.1 Alphaproteobacteria bacterium | reverse complement strand
CCCGTCGCGCGCGACGGGCCCGAGCAGGTGCTCGTTCGGGGCATGCTGGGAACAAGCGGCGTAGGAATGGGGCACCCAGACCGTCGGCAAGCCGAGGATATCCGTGAAAACCTCGTTGGGCAGCGAGCCCCCGAGATTGGGCAGCATGTTGGGCTTCTGGCCGCCCGTCGTCTCGATCGACGCCGACGCAAACTTCGCCCACGGGTTTTCCGGGTCGAGCCGCGTTGCGTTCATGATCACGTCGCGCGCCGGCTCGACCTCGATCTGGCCAAAACCGTGCTTCTCGAGGTGCCGGCGCAACGCCGGCACGATGTCGTTCGGATCGGTGCCGACCACGAAGCGCAGCTGGCAGTAGGCGATAGCGCTGGGCGGAATGGCGTTCACCGGGCGGTCGGGGTTGCCCGTCTTGAACGCCAGCACCTCGAAGGAGTTCCAGCCGAACACCCGCTCGACCGGCGTCAGCGACTTCTCGCCCCAATCCTCGTTGATCTCGGGCGCACCATCGCCCGCATCAACGACGGCGTCGGCAAGGGCCGCCCGTACCGAGTTGGTAAGTGTGGTTGGACGCCACTCCGGCACTTTGATCTGCCCGCGGGAGTCGGTGATGGTGGCAAGCGCATGCGCCATGATGATGCCCGGGTTGGCCAAAAGCCCGCCCCAATTGCCAGAATGGTGGCCACCCTCGCGCATCGTGAGCTTGAGATTGAAATTCAATGTGCCGCGCGTGCCGCCGAAGATGGTTGGTCGGCGATGATCGAGCCGCGGTCCGTCCGAACCGATCAGCACATCGGCCTTCAGGGCCGCCTTGTTGGCCTTGCAGAAATCGGCGAGGCCGGGCGAGCCGGTTTCCTCGCCCGTCTCGATCAGGATGGTCGAATTGAAGCCCAGGGTGCCACGCTCCTGCAGCACGCAGGCCAGAGCCGCGATATTGATCGTGTGCTGGCCCTTGTTGTCGGCAGTGCCGCGACCGTACATGCGATCGCCCTCGACCACGATCTTCCAGGGCGAGAGCCCGGCACGCCACTGTTCCTCCTGGCCGCGGATCACATCGCCATGGCCGTAGGTGAGCACGGTCGGCTTGGCGGGATCCTCGATCCGGCGGGCGATCAGGAACGGGCCATACTCGGGACGCGGATTGGGCTGCACCGCACACTCGTAGCCAAGCTTGGCCAGCGACTCGGTCATCTCGCCCGAGACATATTCCTGCAGGGCGGGCATGGAGCCGGCTTCCTGGCTGGTCGTCGGGATCGCCACCCGACGCTGCAGCTCCTCCAGGAACCCGCCGCCGTCGAAATATTGCTCGGCGCGGGTGATTGCGCCATTCCGGGTGCCGGTCATGTCTTTTCCTTGGTGATCGGGCCGCCACGATAGCAAAATACAGCCTTAGGGGAGGACATAATGCTGACATCGGGCCGCGTCGTTTTCACCGACATGGAGGAAGTCCACTACGGCAAGCCGGCGGCACAGTCGGTTGCCGAGCTGGTGAAGGCGCATGGAGCAGCGCGCGTGTTCCTGATGGCGAGCGGCACGCTCAACCGGGAGACCGACGAGGTCGAGAAGGTGCGCCTGGCGTTGGGCAATAAATGCGTCGGCATCTTCGACAAGATGCCGGCCCATTCGCCGCGCTCGGCCATCATCGCCGCGACCACCCAGGCCCGCGAGGCGCGCGCCGACCTGATCGTCACGCTGGGCGGCGGCTCGATCACCGACGGCGCCAAGGCCGTCCAGCTCTGCCTCGCCAACGACGTCCGGACCGTCGAGGACATGGACAGGATTCGCGGCACCGCGGAGCTGAAGCCACCGACGGTGCGCCAGATTTCCATCCCGACGACGCTCTCGGCGGGCGAGTTCTCCGGCCTGGCCGGCGTCACCAACGAGGCGACCAGGGTCAAGGAGATGTACCGCCATCCCCTCACCATCCCGCAAGGCGTGGTCCTCGACCCCGAGGTAACGCGGCACACGCCGATGTGGCTGTTTCTGTCGACCGGCATCCGCGCCGTCGACCATTGCGTCGAAGGCGTGTGCTCCAACGAATCGACGGAATTCACCAATGCCTCGGGCCTGCATGGCCTGTCGCTGCTGGCCCGCGGCCTGCCGCGCGTGAAGGCCGACCCGACCGACATGAAAGCGCGGCTCGACTGCCAGATCGGTTCGTGGCTCTCGATGGGCGGCCTCTCGGCCGGCGTGCCGATGGGCGCCAGCCACGGCATCGGCTACGTGCTGGGCGCGGTCTTCGACGTGCCGCACGGGCACACGAGCTGCATCATGCTGCCGTCGGTCATGCGCTGGAACAAGTCGGCCAACGCCCCGGCCCAGGCGCTGATCGCCAACGCCATGGGCCATCCCGGCAAGGATGCCGGCGATGTGCTCGACGCCTTCATCCGGGGACTCGGCATGCCGCGCAGCCTTTCCGACGTGAAGATCGGCAAGGAGCATTTCGACCGCATCGCCAACCAGGCGATGGGCACGCCCTGGATCCCGCGCAACCCGCGCCCCATTCCGACGCCGGCCGAGGTGAAGGAGATATTGGAACTCGCTGCTTAGATCGCCGCAGCCGTCATCCTGAGCGGAGTGAGCGCAGCGAACGCAGTCGAAGGATCTCTTTTCGTGCGCGAAAGACAGGTCCTTCGACTGCGCGCCTTCGGCGCTTCGCTCAGGACGACGAAACTGTATCAACCGCCCCGTCTTTGTACTCATCCGCCACAATGCGGCAGGGCCACGTCAGTAAGACAGTGCTCTACAGCCGTCCCTTCCGCCTGGCCACCGATTCGGCCAGCAGGCAGAGGATCTCCCACATCATGGTAACGCCGACGAGCGCGGTGTTGCCGCTCATGTCGAAGGGTGGCGAGACCTCGACCACGTCGCCGCCGACGAGATCTAGTCCGCGGAGCCCACGCAGCATGCGCTGCGCCTCGTGCGGCGTATATCCGCCGATCTCGGGCGTGCCGGTGCCAGGCGCGAAGGCGGGATCGAGACCGTCGACGTCGAAGCTGACATAGGCCGGGCCGGTGCCGACCACGCGCCGGGCCTCGGCGATCACCTTCTCGACGCCGAGGTCGAAATACTCCTCGATGGTGATCACCCGCATGCCCTGGTCGAGGGCCCACTGGTTGTCGTCGCGCTTGTAGAGCGAGCCGCGGATGCCGATCTGAACCACGCGCTTGGGGTCGAGCGACCCCTCCTCCACGGCGCGGCGGAACGGCGTGCCGTGGGTGTATTTGTAGCCGCCAAAATAGGTGTCCCAGGTGTCGCTGTGGGCGTCGAAATGCACCATGCCGAGCGGCCGGTTCCTGCTTCCCGCCCCGGCGATGGCGCGCATGATCGGCAGCGTCACCAGGTGATCGCCGCCCGTTGGTGGTGCCGCCGTCCCACGGTACGCCCACGATGCCGATCTCGACTTCGGCCGGGTCGCGGAACAGCGGCAGCCGCATGAAGGTGGCGACATCGCCGAAGCGCGGAACGACCGTGCCGGAAACCGGCTGGGGGAAGTCGGTCATGCCTTCAGCAGAGCCTTGCGCGCCGTCACGAATTCCTCGACCGCGGCCACGAAGCGATCGCCCTCCCGGTCGCCGATCATGATGTTGAGCGCGATGAATCCGCGACGGGCGATCCAGATCCCTGCGGCCATCATGTCGAAGAAGAACAGCTCCTTGGCGTCCTGGTTGCTGGTCGCAATGTCGGCCGCCGTCTTGATCGGCCGCGCGGTCGCGTGCGCCGTCATCATCGAGCCGATACCCGAGAACTGGAAGGCCACGCCGTTCTTCTTGCAGATCGCGTTCAGCCGCTCGCGGATATTCTCGCCCCGCGCATTCAGCTCGGCCGCCGCCGCGGGCGTATAGACCTCGCCATAGCCGGCCGCGCCGGCCGCCATGGTGAGCGCGTTGTTGTTGAAGGTGCCGGCGTGCGGCAGCGCATCCGGCTTGGTCGGATCGAACAGCTCCATGATGTCGCGGCGGCCGCCGAAGGCGCCGAAGGACATGCCGCCGCCGATGTACTTGCCCAGCGTCGTCATGTCGGGGATGACGCCGTGCTTCTCCTGCAGGCCGCCCGGCGACAGCCGCGAGGTCATGACCTCGTCGAAGATCATCGTAATGGCCCGCGCGCGGGTCTCCTCGCGTACCATGCTGAGAAAACCGACATCGCCGGGCAAGCAGCCGTGGCTGCCCTGCATCGGTTCGAGCAGAACGGCGAACAGCTCCTCGCCGTGCTTGGCGAGCAGCGCCCGCGTGCCCTCGATGTCGTTGTAGGGCGCCACCACATACTCGTAAGGCATGTTCACCGGGCTGCCGCCGCTCACGAAATAGAGCACGCCGCCGTGGTAGCCGCCGTGGAACACCATGACCTTGGTCGCCTTGGCGCGGCCCTTGCGCTGGGCGTAGACCCGAGCGGCAGCCAGCGCCATGACGTTGCCCTCGGTGCCGGAATTGGTGAAGCGCACCAGGTCGATCGACGGCATGCGATCGGCCACCAGCTTGGCGAGCTTGGCTTCGTTGGCATTGCGTCCGCCGTAGTTCCAGCCGTGGTCCAGCGCCTTGTCGATGGCGGCCCGGATCACCGGGTGCGAGTGGCCGTAGATGCCGGCGGTGTATTCGCCCAGCACGTCTATGTACTCGTGGCCGTCGGCGTCCCACAGGCGGCAGCCTTCGCCGCGCACGACGGTGAGCGGAAACGGCGAATGATGCAGCGTGGTGCGGGTGTTGCCGCCCGGCATCGCCTCGCAGGCCTCCTGCTGGCGGACGAAGCTTTTGGGGTTGGCATCGGCGTAGGCCTGGCGCGCCTCGACGAGCGCGGACTGCAGATCCGAATTGACCAAGGCTTGATCGGGCACGTCACTCTCCTCGTGTTCTAGCGAGAGTATCACACCCCGTTCGGCCCCCGGATAGGCTGCCCTGCGGATATCGTAATCTCCTCTCTGGCGTGGCCGGCGACTTGCTGCTTCAAACTGTGTCGAAGCACCCTTCTACCAAAGCAGAAAAGATCGCTGTGTGCCCACCCATGTATTCACTCGAGGAGTGCCCCTAGACCACGTCAGCGCCTCCGCCAGGCTTGCAGGCGGCCCAGCAGAAAGCGATCGGCCAGGAGGTGCAGCGCCTTCACAGCGGCCGAGGTCACCACGATCACGAGACAGAGTGCGGCGGCCGCCGCGGTCGTGCCGGCCTCCTCGATGTTGACTGCCGCCACCGAGGCGAGCTTGGTATCGGGCGCGTACAGGAAGATCACCGACGACACCGTCGTCATGGCATTGACGAACAGATAGATCGCGATGTCGAGGATAGACGGCAGGCAGATTGGCGTCGTCACCCGACCGAAAGTCTTCCAGATCGGCACCTTCAGAGACGCCGAGACCGATTCGAACTCCGGGTCGATCTGCTTCAGCGCCGTGGTCGCCGTGAGATGTCCCACCGTATAGAAATGCGCCACGGTGTTGATCACCAGGATCGCCATGGTGGCGTAGAGGAAGTTGAGCGGGTTGTTGAGAGCGTTGAAGAAGAAGATGTAGCCCAGGCCCAGCACGATGCCGGGGACAGCCATCGGCAGGAAGGCGAGCAACTGGACCACCGCGCGCACCGCGCCGAAACCCCGGGTCTTTTCGTTCAGCCAGGCGCCGACGAACATCAGCGCCGTGCCCACGATCGCGGTCCCTGCCGCCATGCGCAGCGAATTGAAGTAGGACTCCCAGCCGTTGGCGTCGAAGTTGGCGAATGCGTAGTTGGCCAGCGTCAGGCTGAGATTGTACGGCCAGTACTTGATCAGCGAACCCCACGCCGCCATGCCTAGGATGACGAGGATGCCGGCCGACACCAGGGCGCAGAACGCCGTGAAGAAGAGGTCGCGCCCGAACTTGGGCTTGGGGATCAAGGGCACGGCGCGGGCGGTGAGCAACGCCACCTGCTTGCGCTGGACCAGACGGTCGACGACGAAGGCGAGTGCGGCAGGCACCAGCAACACCATGCCGACGACAGCGCCCATCGAGAAGTTCTGCTGGCCGATCACCTGCTTGTAGACGTCGGTCGCCAGCACGTTGAAATTTCCGCCGATGACCTTGGCGATGCCGAAATCGGTGATCACCAGGGTGAAGACCACCAGCGCGGCGCTGATCAGGCCGTACTTGGCGCCGGGCAGCGTGACGGTGAAGAAGACCCGGATCTTGGAAGCGCCCAGCGCGTCTGCCGCCTCATAGAGTCGCGCATCGGCCGTCGCCAGTGCCGTTACCATGATCATGGTGGCATGCGGGAAGCAGTAGAAGACCTGGGCGATCACGATGCCGTCGAAGCCGTAGATAGAACCGCCGATCAGGCCCTTGAAGAAGCCCTGGTTGCCGAACAGATAGATCAGCGCGAGGCCGGGCAGCAGCGAGGGGGCAAAGATCGGGATCAGCGAGATGCCCTGGAACAGCCATTTCGCCGGCAGGCAGGTGCGGGTGAGTGCATAGGCGTAGAGGAAGGAGAGCGGCACCACAATCGCGGTGCAGACCGCCGCGACGTGGAAACTGTTCAGCGCCGAGTTGAACAGCGCCGGCGTGGAAAAGTACGAGATGTAGTTGGCCAGTCCGACGAACTGGCCGTCGCGATCCTGAAAGCCCTTGGCGAGCAACGCCCACAGCGGCAGGCCGACGATCAGCAGCAACACGCCCGCCAGCACGACCAGCCCGCCGCGCATCAGCAGGTCGTCGCGCGACAGATTCAAGCGCAGGGCGATCTTCGTTGTGGGCGTGGCGAGGCTCACCGGAGCCCCTTCACGCCGCGTAGACCCTGACCCGGTCCGGCGGCAGCGCCACGTCCAGGCGACTGCCGATCTCCACGCCGAGATCGCGGATCAGGTTGCTCGAAAAATCCGCCACCAGTGCCACATCGCCGTCGGTCCGCACTTTCAGCCCGGCGCGGCAGAAGGCACCGACGAAATCGAGCTCGGCCACTTCGACGGGCACGCGGTTGGCGACGTCGGCCGGCAGGTCGCGCACGCGGACGTCCTCGGGCCGGATGCTGAGACGCACCTTGGTTCCGACCGCGAGACCGTCCTGTGCCGGACAGGCGAAGGTGAGTCCGCCGATCTTCACGCGTTCCGGCGTCTCGAGCGTGCCGCCGAGGAAATTCATCGACCCCACGAAATCGGCCACGAAGGCAGTCGCGGGCCGGCGATAGATTTCCTGGGGCGAACCCACCTGTTCGATGGCGCCGTGGTTCATGACCACGATGCGGTCGGCCATGGTGAGCGCCTCTTCCTGGTCGTGCGTCACCATGATGGTGGTGACGCCGAGGCGACGCTGCAGGGCCTTGATCTCATGGCGCAGCCTGAGCCGCACGCGGGCATCAAGCGCCGACAAAGGCTCGTCGAGCAGCAGAAGGCCAGGCGAGGTCGCAAGCGCCCGCGCCAGCGCCACGCGCTGCTGCTGTCCACCTGAGAGCTGGGCCGGGTACTTCGGCCCCGAATCGGGGAGGCCCACCATCGCCAGAAGTTCCTCGACGCGCTTGGCGATGGCGCCGCGCGCCTGTCGCCGGCTCACCAGCCCGTAGCCGACATTGTCGGCCACCGTCAGGTTGGGAAACAGCGCATAGGACTGGAAGACGATGCCGAAATCGCGCTGGGCCGGCGGCAGTCCCGACACGTCGCGACCCTTCTGCCGGATCGTGCCCGAGGTCTGCGGATCGAGGCCGGCGATGGCCCGCAAGAGAGTGGTCTTGCCGCAGCCCGAGGGCCCGAGGAAGCAGACGAACTCGCCCTCGGCAACGTCGAGCGAGACGTTGCCGAGGGCCGTGAAGTCGCCGAACCGCTTGGATAGGTCGCGGACTTCGAGGTAGTTCGTCACTTCGCCTTGGGCGCCGACTTGCCGTCGTAGCGCTTGGTCCACTCCGCCAGAATGCGTTCGCGATTCTTGGCCATCCAGTCGACGTCGACCTTGGCCATCAGGCGCTCGCCATCCACCGGATAGTTGGGCGGCGCCGCCTTGACGTTGGGGTTGGCCACGATGGCGTAGTACTTGCCGTAGAGTTCGTTCGCCTTGAGCGAAGACGCCCAGTCGGCGAGCTTCTTGGCCGCCTCGAGGTTCTTCGTGCCCTTGACGATGGCGGTCGCTTCCATCTCCCAGCCGAGGCCCTCCTTGGGCACGATCAGGTCGAGCGGCGCACCCTTGGTCTTCTCCGAGGCGCCGCGCATGTCGAAGCCGATGCCGATCAGGCGCTCGCCCTTGGCGGCCTGGACGCAGGGCGCCGATCCCGAATGGAGGTACTGCGCCACATTCTGGTGCAGGGCATCCATGAACTTCCAGCCCGCATCCTCGCCCATGATGGTGAGCCAGCCCGCGACCGTGAGGTAGCCGGTACCCGACGAGGCCGGGTTCGGCATCACGATCGAGTCCTTGTAGTCGGGCTTGGTGAGGTCGGCCCAGCTCGTGGGCTTGGGCTTGTTGCCCTTCGCCGCCTCGGCCGTGTTGAAACAGACGACGGCCAGAAAGGCGTCCATGCCAACCCAGGTGTCCGGCGTCTTGCCACTCCTGAACATCGGCTTCAGCTGCGAGGCGAAGGCCGGCGTATAGGGCTCGATCATGCCCATGCCGGCCATCAGACCGATGCTCGAGGCGGCAAGGCCCCAGATCACGTCGGCCCGGGGGTTGTCCTTCTCGGCGACCAGCTTGGCCGTCATGACGCCAGTCGAATCGCGCACCCAGGCGATTTCGATGGTGGGGTTGTCGGCCTCGAACGCCTTCTTGAACGGCTCGAGCTGCTCGTTCTCGATCGCCGTATAGACCGTAAGCTTGGTCTTTTGCGCCCAGGCGCTGGTGGCGAAACCGGTCGCCGCAAGGGCGGTGGCTCCCGCCAGCAGCACACGCCGTAGAATCGTCGTCTTGCCCATCTTTGTTCTCCCCGTCCGGCGATACACCGATCGCCTCGCTACACGCGCCTTGTGACACATCCGTGACAGCGCCTATCCCCAGCGCGCCGCCCTTCACAAAACCTTAACATGGAGGTGGGGATGGGCAAGGCCGGCATGCTACGCTTGCCCAAGCAAGAGGAGAGCCAGAATGGACGGCACGGCGCTGTCGGCGCGTCACTCACTGTCGCCGGAAACTGCCCAGCTGGTCGCCCGGCACAAGCCCGGCGGCCCTCTGGAACGTGCGTTTTACACGGCCCCGGAGGTCTTCGCCGCCGATCTGGCGCGCATCCAGTACCGCCATTGGCTGTTCGCGGGCTACGCTTTTCAGGTACCCAAGCCGGGCGACTATTTCACCTACAAGGTGGGGACGGAATCGGTCATCGTCGTTCGCGGCCGGGAGGGCGAGATTCGCGCCTTCCACAATGTCTGCCGCCATCGCGGCTCGCGGATCTGCAACACCGAAGCCGGGCACGCCCACCGGCTGGTGTGCCCTTACCATCGCTGGACCTACGAGCTCGACGGCGCGCTGGTCCTCGACACGCGCCGCGAGTTCGGCGTCGACAGGGCCGAGCTGTCGCTAAAGCCTGTCGCGATCGAAAACGCGGCCGGCCTCCTGTTCGTGTCGCTGGCCGACCAGCCGCCGGATTTTTCCGCGGCACTCGCCACCATCCGGCAGAAGATGAAGCCGCACGCCATCGAGCGCGCCAAGATCGCCCACCAGATCGACTATGTCGTGAAGGCCAATTGGAAGATCGTCTTCGAGAACAACCGCGAGTGCTATCACTGCCCGCCCAACCACAAGGAATACAATACCGCCGCCTACGACGTGCAGCGCGACATGGCGATGCTCGATCCCTCGCTGCAGCCTGGCATGGACGCCATCGTGGCCCGCGCCAACGCCCGCTTCCGCGCGCTCGGCCTCGACGAGGGCGATGCCATGTCGACCATGACGGGTGTCGCGTTCCGCTGTCATCGCACGCCGGTGATGGAAGGCTTCGTGACCCAGAGCATGGACGGCAAGCCGCTGTCGTGCCTGATGGGCGACATCAAGGCGTGGGATTCCGGCACGCTGCGCACCACCGTGTTTCCCAATTTCTGGCAGCACACTAATTGCGACTATGCTGCGGCCGCCCGGCTGACGCCGATCGGGCCCGATGAGACCCACGTGCGCGGCTACTGGCTGGTCGACGAAAAGGCGGTCGAGGGCAAGGACTATACGCTCGAGCGCCTGCTGCCGATCTGGGACCTCACCAATCGGCAGGACTGGAAGATCTGCGAGGATCAGCAGGCCGGCGTCAGCTCGCACGCCTATACGCCCGGCCCCTTCTCTCTCGTGCGTGAACGCAACGTGGCGCACTTCCTCGACTGGTATCTCGGAGAACTGCGCTAGTGGCCCTTCCCGCTCAGGCCGGCATCCCCTCTCATGCCCGTATCGTGATCATCGGCGGTGGCGCCATTGGCTGCTCCATCGCCTACCATCTCGCCAAGTCAGGCCAGCGCGACGTCGTCGTGCTGGAGAAAAGCGGGCTCACGCACGGCTCGACGTGGCACGCCGCCGGCCTGGTGGGCCAACTCCGCAGCAAGCGCAACCTCACGCGCCTCATGCAGTACAGCGCCCAGCTCTACGGCCGGCTGGAAGCCGAAACCGGCCAGGCGACGGAGTGGAAGCCGGTCGGCAGCCTCCGCCTCGCGTCTTCCGATGAGCGCTGGAGCGAGCTCAAGCGCATGGCGACGACGGCGCGCAGCTTCGACTTCGAATTGCACACTTTGTCGCCGAAGGAGGCGCAGGAGAAATTCCCGCTGATCACGCTCGACGGCATCGTGGGAGCGGTGTTCGTGCCCAACGACGGCTCGGTCGAGCCCTCCAGCCTCACGATGGCGTACGCGAAGGGCGCACGGGCGGGGGGCGCGCGCATCGTCGAGGGCGTGCTGGTGACCGGCTTCGAGTTCGATCGCCGCCGCATCACGCGCGTGCTCACCGACCAGGGCGCCATCGACTGCGAGATCGTGGTCAATATGATCACGGAGAAGAGCGACGACATCCCCAAGGGGCTGCCGACGCTGCGCGATCCCGACAGGATATTCTATCTCAAGCCCGAACCCGGTGCGCTGGCGGTCGGCGGCTGGGAACAGGGCACGCCCACCTTCGGCAGCAAAGGCGTGCCGTTCAGCTTCGGCCGTGAACTCTTCCAGCACAACCAGGAGCGGCTCGAAGCCTTCCTGTTGCCGGCAGCGGAGCGCCTGCCGATCCTGAACGAGCTCGGCATCCGCACCGTGATCAACGGCCCCATTCCGATCTCGCCCGACGGTGAGCCGATCATGGGTCTCGCCCCGGAGCGCGACAATTTCTATCTCGCCTGCGGCTTCACCTCGGGCATCGCGGCCTCCGGCGGCGCCGGCAAGGCGATGGCCGAATGGATCGTCGAGGGCGAGCCCGGCCTCGACCTGTGGGCCTTCGACGTCCGCCGCTTCGGCAACCATCACATGAGCGCCAAGTACCTGGCCGAACGCAGCGTCGACAGCTACTGGCGCTACTACCAGATCCACTACCCGATCGAGGAACTCGCCAGCGCGCGCGGCGGCCGGCGCTCGCCGCTCTACTCGCTGCTGAAAGCCAGGAACGCCGTGTTCGGCTCGCGCTTCGGCTGGGAACGGCCCAACTGGTTCGCGCCCGCCGGCACCGAGCCGGTCGACAGGCCTTCCTTCGAGAACCGGCCCAACTGGTTCGGTCCGGTCGCGGCCGAATGCAAGGCGGCGCGCGAGCGCGCCGTGCTGATCGACCAGAGTTCGTTCTCGAAGTACGAGATCGCAGGCCCCGGCGCCTTCACGGCGCTGCAGCGCCTCGCCGCCAACGACCTCGACAGACCGGCGGATTCGCTGGTCTACACCCAGCTCTGCAACGAGCGCGGCGGAATAGAAGCCGACCTCACCTTCGTCCGCCTCGACGAGAACCGCTTCTACATGGTGACCGGCTCGGCCTTCGGCGTGCGCGACACCGGCTGGATCCGCAAGCACCTGCCGGCCGACGGCTCGGTCACGCTGCAGGAGCTGACCTCGGCCCGCGCCACGATCAACCTCGCCGGCCCGCTCGCACGCCGCATCCTGGAGAAAGTTGCCGACGGCGACGTCGGCAACGAGGCCTTCCCCTACATGACCGCGCGCCATCTCCGCATCGGCTACGCGCCCGTCCTGGCGCTCAGGGTCACCTATCTTGGCGAGCTGGGTTGGGAGCTGCACCTGCCGACCGAGTATGCCGCCCATGCCTACGAACTTCTATCGGCCGCCGGCCAGGAGTTCGGCGTGGCCGACGCAGGCTATCGCGCGATCGACTCGCTGCGGCTGGAAAAGCGCTACCTCTACTGGGGTTCCGACATCACCCCCGATTACACGCCCTACGAGGCGGGCCTGGGCTTCGCCGTGTCGCTCAAGAAGAAGAGCGACTTCATCGGCCGTGCCGCGCTGGAAAAGGCCAAGGCCACCGGTCCGAAGCGCAAGCTGATCACGCTCCTGGTCGACGCCCCGGTCCAGCTCTACGGCGGCGAGGCGATCCGCCGTGCCGGAAAGGTGCTGGGCGTGACGTCGAGCGCCGGATGGGGCCACACGGTCGGCAAGGCGGTAGCCTTCGGCTACGTGCCTGCGGAAGAAGCGGGCCACGCCGACTACGAGATCGAATCCTTTACGCGGAACCACGCCGCGACCCGCATCGCGGGCGCTGCCGTCGACCCCGAGCGCAGGAAGATCCTGGCTTAGGATCCGGGCCTAACGGCCGCCCAGTTCCTCGGCAACGGCGGCGAGCCAGCGTCGCACGGCCTTCGCCTCGTCCTTGCCGGCAAGGCCGGAGATCCGGGCTTCAACCTCTTGCACGCGGACGCGGCAGCGCTTCAGCAGCGCCTGGCCCCTGGTCGTCGCGGTGAGCCGCAGCACCCGGCCATGGACGGCGTGGGCCGTCTTCTCGATCGCCCCTCCGCGCACCAGGTTGCGCACGATCACATTGATGGTCTGTGGCGTGAGGAACGTGAGCCGCGCCAGCTCGGCGCCGGAAATGCCGGGATAGGCCACGATCATGGTCAGCACCGCGAACTGAGCCGGCGTGGCGTCGATGTCGGCCAGCGCTTTTTCCATCGCTGCCCGCACCGCGACGTTGGCCTGGCGCACCAGATAGCCGAGATGCCCCTCCGTCCCGCGCTTGCCCTCGCCCGCCTTGGGAATGACGACCTTGCGATTCATATCAGCCTTCTTATATATTATCAGATATCGACTATAGCGGAACAGGACCCATGAGCCCAGAGCTCACGGCACTCGTACGTCGCCACGTCGACGCCGAGAACGCCCAGAACCTGGAGGCGACGCTGGCGACGCTGCACCCGCAGCGCCGCTTCGAGGACCACGCGACCGGCCAGGTCTGGCATGGCCGCGACGGCGCCGCGGCCCACTACCGGCAATGGTGGACCACCTTCGATGTCACGGTAAAGCGTGACCCGGGGCAGATCGCCGCCTGGACCGGGGGCGATGGCTACCTCGGCGAGGCGACCTGGCGCGGCCACCATGTCGGCCCCCTCCTGGGCATCGCGCCAACCGGCCGGCCGCCTGAGCTGCCTCAAGCCCGGAACACCGCTTTCAGATCCCCGCTCGACATCGTCTCGCGCATCCAGGTGAAGGAGCCTTCCTTCATCGCCCGCCCGCCACTCATGAAGGCCGCCAGTGCGAGCCGCGACAGCGCGCCGCCGACGCTGATGCGCTTCACGCCCACCGACTCTATCTGAGCCGCGGTCAGGTCGGGATCGGCGGCACTCATCACCACGTTCAGGGGCTTGCTCACGCTCGACGCGACCAGCTTCATGGTCGCAAGATCCTTGAGGTGCGGCGCGTAGAGCACGTCGGCCCCCACCTTCTCGAAGGCCTGAAGGCGCCGGATCGTGTCGTCGAGATCCTTGAGGCCTTTGCCGAAGCCCTCGGCGCGGGCCACGAAGGTGAACGGCACCGAAAGCGAACGCGCCATCTCGACCCCTGCCGCCACGCGCTCCACCGCATGGTCGAAATCGTAGATCCGCTCGCCGCTCCAGTCCTCGATCGAGCCGCCGACGATACCGACGGCCGCCACATCGCGCAGGATGGTCGCTGCCTCCCGGGGATCATCGGCGTAGCCGTTCTCGAGATCGGCATTCACCGGAAGGTCGGTGGCCTCGGCGATGACACGGCAATTCTCGATCAATTCGGCGCGACTCACCGCGTTCTCGCCATCCGGCCGCCCGAGCATGTTCGCCATGCCGAGGCTGGTGGTGGCCAGCGCCTCAAAGCCCAGCGACGCCAGCAGCTTGGCCGTACCGGCATCCCACGGATTGGGCAGCAGCAGCAGGCCCGGCCTCCGATGCAATTCCTGGAACAGTCGGCCCTTCTCGGCTGGCGTGCGCATCGTTTTCCCTCCGGCTTCTGCTAAGGAACACCTATGGACATCACGACGCAACGGAAACTCGCCCGGCTCCTCGCTTCCCTCCGCCGCGACGGCCGCCAGCAGAGCGGCCTCGAGCCGCGGCTCGTACCGCCGGACGCGGCCACGGCCTATCGCGTCGCCGACCTTGTCGCCGAGGAACTGGGCTGGCCGGTGCTCGGCTGGAAGATCGCGGCCTTCAAGGAGGAGATGCAGCAGGCATTGCGCACCGACCAGCCGATCTACGGCCGCACCTTCTTCGTGAAGGAAACACCCGTCACGGTCGTGCATGCCAAGCTCGCGAGCCCCATTCCCGAGGTCGAGTACCAGGCGAAGCTCGGCGCCGACCTGCCGCCCCGTGCGAAGCCCTACTCGGTCGAAGAGGTCACGGAAGCCGTGGCCTCCCTGCATCCCGGCCTCGAACTTGCGGAATGCCGCTTCATCCATGACGCGGCTTTCCCGCCGCTGCCGGCCATCCTGGCCGACGGCGCGGGCTCGGGCACGATCGTCTACGGCCCCGCCATCACCGACTGGAAGACCCGCGACATCGCGGGCCAGGAGGCGACGCTCTCGTCCAACGGCCGCCTGCGCCGCAAGGGTACGGCGGGCGCCGCCCTCGATCATCCGATGGCGCCCCTCACCTGGCTCGCCAACGAACTCTCGCGCACCGGCGTCGGGATGAAGTCGGGGCAGATGGTGAGCACCGGCACGCTGACCGGCATGCTGGCGCCCAGGCCGGACGAAACCTACGTCGCCAATTTCGGGCCATTCGGCTCGGTGGCGGTTTCCTTCACCTGATGCGTCAGGACGACAGTTCCTCGTCGCGGCTGATCAGCATCGCCGCCAGGGTGAGAAGGCAGGCGGCGAACAGGTAGTAGCCGACCCAGGCCAGCGAGAAGCGCGTGGCCAGCCAGGTCGCGATATAGGGCGCCAGCGAGGCGCCGAAGATGCCCGCCAGGTTGAAGGTCATGGACGCGCCGGTATAGCGGACCGACGCCGGAAACGGCGAGGCGAGTGCCGCGCCGATCGGGCCGTAATTGAAGCCCATCAGGGCGAGGCCAACGATATTGAAGGCGAGTGCACCGGCCAGGCCACCGCCGAGCAGCGGTTGCAGGAACAGGCCGAACACGCCGGTGCAGGCGGTGGCCGCGATCAGCACGCCGCGGCGGCCGAGGCGATCCGACAGCCAGGCCGACAGCGGGATGGTGGCGGCGAAGAAGACCACGCCGATCAGCTGGATGACGAGATACTCCTCGCGGGAATAGCCGAGCCTGGTCGTGGCCCAGCTCAAAGTGAACACCGTCATGAGGTAGAACAGGACGAAGGTCGCCAGCGCGACCAGGGTCCCGAGCAGAAGCGCGCGCTTGTAGCTGCGGAACAGCACGACGATGGGCACGGAGACTCGCTCGCGCGCCGCCACGACCTTCTGGAACTCAGGCGTTTCGGTGATCCTGAGGCGGACATAGAGCCCCAGCAGCACGAGCAGGATGCTGGCGAGGAAGGGAATGCGCCATCCCCATGCCAGGAACTCCGCGTTGCTGAGCGTCTCCGTCAAGGCCAGGAACGAGCCCGCCGACAACACGAAGCCCAGCGGCGCGCCGAGCTGCGGGAACATCGCGTACCAACTGCGTTTGCTGGGCGGCGCGTTCTCGGCCGCCAGCAGGACGGCGCCGCCCCACTCGCCACCGAGCCCCAGGCCCTGGCCGAACCGGCAGATCGCCAGCAGCAGCGGCGCCGCCACGCCGATCCGCTCGTAGCCCGGCAGGAAGCCGATCAGCACCGTCGACAGGCCCATGGTCATCAGCGCCGCGACGAGCGTCGCCTTACGGCCGATGCGATCGCCGAAATGACCGAACAGAGCCGCGCCCAGCGGCCGGGCGAAGAAGGCAATCGAGAAGGTCGCGAAGGACTGCAGGACAGCCGAGGTCGGATCGCTGGCCGGGAAGAACAGGTGCGGGAAGACCAGCACCGCCGCCGTGGCGAAGATGTAGAAGTCAAAAAACTCGATGGTCGTGCCCACGAGGCTCGCCATCAGGACGCGAGCTGGCGAATTGACCGGGGCGCTCATCTACTTCGTGAACACCATCGCCCTGTCCTTCACCGAGCCGTGGCGCAGCGTCAGCAGGTCGAGCACATAGTTCTGGTAAAGCTTCCACGGCCGCTTGCTGCCCTGCTTGGGCTGATGCTCGAGCGCGCGCTGGATGTAGCCAGAGGAGAAACTGACCCAAGGCTCCTCGGTCAGCGTCGGGTCGTCGTTGCGCGGCGTGGCCTGCCTGAAGCCCTTGCGGTCCATGTAGTTGAGGAGCCGGCAAACATATTCGCAGACGAGATCGGCCTTCAGTGTCCATGAGGCGTTGGTATAGCCGAACACCGAGGCGAGGTTGGGCACGTCCGAATACATCATGCCCTTGTAGATCAGCGTCCTGGGCGGCTCGACCGGCTTGCCATCGACGACCAGCTTTGCCCCGCCCAGCGGCTGCAGCACCAGGCCGGTTGCCATGACGACAATGTCGGCCTCGATTTCCGCTCCTGACTTCAGCTTGATCCCGGTCTCGGTAAATGTCTCGATCCGGTCGGTGACTACCGATGCCTTGTTCTTGCGGATGACGCGGAACAAATCGGCGTCGGGCACCAGGCAGAGCCGCTGGTCCCACGGATTGTAGCGCGGTGTGAAATGCGTGCCGACGTCGTAGTCCGGCCCCAGCATCTGGCGCACGCCGCCCAGGATCAGCGCCTTCACCTTGTCCGGCTTGCGCTTGCACAGCTGGTAGAAATACATGCCGAGCAGAACGTTCTTCCAGCGCGTCAGCATGTAGGCGAGCTTGAGCGGCAGGCGGCGCTTGAGCTTGTTGGCGATCGGATCCTGCGCCGGGCGGGCCACCACGTAGGTCGGCGAGCGCTGCAGCATGGTGACATGCGCCGCGGTCTCCGCCATCGACGGCACCACGGTGACCGCAGTGGCACCGCTGCCGATCACGACCACTTTCTTGCCCGCGTAGTCGAGACCCTCGGGCCAGTGCTGTGGATGCACCACCTGGCCCTTGTAGCCATCGATGCCGGCGAACTCCGGCACGTAGCCCTTCTCGTAGCGATAGTAGCCGCTGCACATCCACAGGAAGCCGCAGGTGAAGAAGACCCGCTCCTTGTCCGGGCCGCGCTCGAGTTCGACGGTCCACCTGGCGTCTGGCGTCGACCACGACGCGCCGACGACGCGATGCTGGTAGCGGATATGCCGGTCGATGTCGTGGTCCCTTGCGACCTCGCGGATGTAGGACAGGATCGACGGCCCATCGGCGATCGCCTTGGCGTCCTTCCACGGCCGGAACCGATAGCCCAGCGTGTACATGTCGGAGTCGGACCTGACGCCGGGATAGCGGAACAGGTCCCACGTCCCGCCACTTGCCCCGCGCGCCTCGACGATGGCGAAGCTCTTGCCCGGGCAGTTCTTTTGCAGGTGCCAGGCGGCGCCGATGCCCGACAGGCCGGCGCCCACGATCAGCACATCGAAATGCCACGGGAATTGTCCGGGGAGATTCTCTGTGCGCGCAGAAATGATGGGCACATCCATCGCTGATTGATGGCTGATAGTTACTCCCGATGCAACTTGGCGCATCCCAGCCAATTGCCAGCCCAAGGAGTCCGTTGATATCTTCCCTCCTGTGGGATCGGTGGGGGAGCGTAGACCGACATGTCAAGAATATCGGCCATCGGCGCGTTGACGCTTGCGGCCCTCTTTTGCCTGGGCGCAGGCCAGGCAAACGCCATGTGCGACCAACTCGACGACACCACCGAAACGCTGACCGGATCGATCCGGAACATCTCGGATGTGGGCGTCATCATTTTCGTCGACAGCAAGTCGGGTTGCGAGGTCGGTCTGGTCGAACGTGACATCGACAAGGCCTGCCGCAAGGGCGGGCAAATCCAGGTGACCGGCCACCTGATGAAAAACAAATACGCCCCGGGTACCTACAGCATGAACCGCGGCCGCAAGGCGCCGCCCGACACACTGGTCTGCCGCTGAGGGTTCAGCCGGCGGGCTGGACCCTCAGCGGCAGACCAGTGCGCCGGGCCGAACGCCGATGTGAGCTGGATCACCGTGGCGGCGCTGCCGTACGTGGCGCCGAACGCGGCGGCGCCGAACTCGCGCCGCACGACCACCGGCCCAAGGGTCGTGACATGGCCGATGCCATAGCCATAGACCAGACTGGCGCCGACGAGCACAGGCACCGTGGGCGCTGCCGCCAGAGCGAGCAGCGATACGGTCTGCAAGACCATGATCAGGCCGGCAAGGCGGCGAACATCCACCCGATCAACGATGCGTGCCAGAACCAGGCGCCCGACCAGAGCAGCCCCACCGGTGGCGCTCACCAGAAGCCCTGCCCCTGTCGCACCCAGCAGGGGCGCGGCCAGCACGACATGGTGGGTAATGAAGCCGATCTGGACCGTGAGGCCGAGAGCGAAGCCTGCCGTGGCACTCCACAGCAAGGCCCGGCGCGTGCCGGCCGACCGCTGCGGCGCAAGGGCTGTTGCCGGTGCCCCGGCGTCCGCCGGCAGATCGCCGTCACGCCTCTCGCCAATATCCGACGGCCCGCGAAAGCGCAGGGCACGTCCCACCAGCGGCAACAACACGGTCGCCGCGACCACCCCGGCCACGACCAGGCCAGGCCCCAGTCCCAGCCGGCCTACGGTCGACAGGAGCAGTGGCACGCCGATGATGGCGCCGACACTGGCGCCCATCATCGCAAGCGTCATGGACCGGCCTTGATGACGTTCGAACCAGGGCGCCACGGTGGCCGCGATGCCGGTCGTCGACATCGTCGACCAGCCGATGCCAATCAGGACGAAGCAGGGATAGAGCTGCCAGGGTGCCGAAACCTGGCCGACCAACCCGACCCCCAGGGACATCGACATGGCACCGAGCGTCAGCACCGGTCGCGGCCCCCAACGATCGATGCTGCGTCCCACCGTGCGCTGCACGAGCGCACTCACGACGAAGAACAGCGTGATGGCCGAGGCGACCTCGCCGATCGCCCAGCCATGGGCGGCTGTGACTGCCTGGAGGTAGACACTCGCTCCGAACAGGCCGAGCCCCCAGCTGAAGGCCGCAATGACGAAGCAGGCAGCGACTACCCGCCATCCCTGGAACACCTTCATGCGAGCAGCTTCCCGGCGCATGCTCTTGCGGCAACGACGGCGAAAATCACTGGGGCTTGATGTTGCCCTTCTGGATCACGTCGCCCCAGCGCTTCATCTCCGAGACCATCTTTGCCTGGACCTCGGCCTGCGTGCTGCCGACCGGCACGATGCCGAGTTTCAGCATGCGCTCGTGGAAGTCAGGGTCCTTCACGGCCTCGTTGCCGGCCGCGTTCAGCCTGGCGACGACCTCCGCCGGCGTGCCCTTGGGAACGAACAGCGTATAGTTGGTGGCCGATTCGAAACCCGGCACGCCTGCCTCCGCCATGGTCGGCACCCCGGGCAGGAGCGGCGAGCGTGCCTTCGAAGCCACGGCAAGGCAGCGCACCTTGCCCGAGGCGATGTGCGGCAGATGCGCCAGCACGTTGTCGATCGAGACTTGTACGCGACCTTCGTAGAGGTCGGCCTGGAAGAACGACGTGCCCTTGTAGGGAACGTGGGTCATCTCCGCGCCGGTCATCTGCTTCAGCATCTCGTAGTTGAGGTGGATCAGGCCACCGAAGCCGGACGACGCATAGGAGAGCTTGCCGGGCTCCTTCTTCGCGAGCGCAATCAGTTCCTGGACGTTCGTCACCGGCAGGCTGGGCGTCACCAGGACGCCGACGGTGCCGTTGGCGATCTCGACCACCGGAACGAAGTCCCTGGCCATGTCGAAGGTGAGGCCCTGATGAAAGAACGGCGCGATAGAATAGTCGACGAGACTGCCCACCATGAGCGTGTAGCCGTCGGGAGCACTGCGGGCGAGTGCGGCGCCGCCGATCACCCCGCCGGCGCCGGGCTGGTTGTCGACGACCAGCGCCTGGCCGACCTTGGGCCCGATCTTTTCCGAGAAGGCCCGCGTCACCGTGTCAACGCCACCACCGGGTGGATAAGGGGCGATCACCTTGATCTGCCGCGCCGGCCAGGTTTGCCCAGCAGCCTGTGCGCGCGCCAATCCCGGCGCCGCGAGCATCGAGGCGCCTGAGGCCATCATCAGATGGCGGCGAGACAGCAGCGGCATGAAAACCTCCCGATCGTCGATGGCTGGCGGCGCTATTTCCCGGGCTGAAAGTGCAGGTGCTGGATGGCGGTGACAAGCTTGGTGAGCTGGGTACGCTGCTCGTTATCGAGCGCCTTGTCGTCGGGCACGGACTGCAAAAGGAGTTCCGCGTCCTCGAGACGCTTCACGAGATTGAATGCCTGGGTCGTCTTCTGCTGCTCGGTCCCTTCGAGCAGCGGATAGATCGACAGGTAGAGCGAGCTCAGGCTGCGGTTCTGCAGTTCCGGCGTAAGCTGAATCGGGCTCTTGAAGATGCCATTAAGCGCCGCCTTGGCGTCGCCGACCGTCTTGGCGCGCCGCAGCAGGAAGACCATGTTGTCGAGCCGATGCTCGATCTCGAAGCGGTGACTCGTCAGATCCTGCCGGTTCTTGAGCCTGATCTCGTGATCGTGCTGGATCTGTTGAATCAATGCCGCGCCACCGGTCAGCACCACGGACGACAACAGCCACATGCCGACCGAACTGTTGAGAAACTCCATCAGCCTCGAGCTGAAGCCGTGCTTCGCGGGAGCCGCTGCCACCGTTGCCGCTGGTGTTGCTGCCGCCACGGCCGGCGCGTCGGCCTCGGCAAGCGACTTGCGAATCTCATGACGGTAACGCTCTTCAGCCGAGATCCGCTTCGCCTCTTCTTCCGTCAACATCGAGCGTCTCCTGCTCCTTCTGGAATCTACCGATGGCCGCGCATCGCAGGGCTTTGCAGCAGCACCCGCAGCGCGTCAATGATGTGATAGAACGAACTCGCCGGCGCCGGCTCGTCGATCCAGGTGCCGTCGCCCTGCAGCTTGTCCCGCCAGAGGCCACGCACCGGCAGGCCGAGGAAAAGTTCGAGCGCCTTGGCCGCTGCGACCGCATCGCCAAGAAAGCGGCGACGCCGTTCCGGTTCGCTTTCCGAGCGAGCCAGGATCATCGCGGCCTTCAGCCATTCGGTCTGGACCCACAGGCGTGTCGTGGGTTCGCGCACCGAGAAGTCGGCCGCAAGTTCGAACACGGCGACCCCGCGCGCAGCATCGATGCCATGGCGCATGCCGATGTCGTACAGGCGCCGCGCGACGGCACGGACATCGTCGCGGCCCTCCCGCGCCAGCGCCCATCGCTCGAGCAGGCCGGCCCATTCGAATTGATGGCCGGGCCAGATGGCGTCACCCTTCGCGCCTTTGGCCGGCGCCCAGGTTGGATCGAAATACTCGAGCAGGGCGCCATTCCGCGGCGAGATGAATCGCGCGAGGCAGAGCTCGACCACCTCGTCGGCCAGCCGCCGCCAGGGTCCGCCGGGCGCGATCCGCTCCCACGCGAGCGCCGCCTCCAGCAGATGCATGTGCGGGTCCGATTGGTAGACCTGCTCGTCGGGGAAGCCGGTAAAGCCCCCGGCAGCGCCGCGTCGCTCGGCGTACAGCCGCGCGACGATGGCTTCGGCCATGACCTCCGCCGCCGGGGGTGCCGCGGCGATGGCAGACGCAGTGGCCAGGGCCAGCAAGGCGAAGGTCTGCTCGTAGAGATAGGGCGCCGATTGGGCGGGCTCACCCGTGACGCGCAGGGCATTCCAGAAGAAGCCATCGGGCCGGCGATAGCGGCCGATGAAATAGTCGAGGCCATGGGCCACGGCCTCGCGCCATGGACCCGTCCAGCCGAGTTCGCCGGCGACCGCGTAGGTAAAGATCTGGCGGGCCTGCACCCGCGCCCGGCGCTCGGCCCGGACCGGCTGGCCTGCAAGGTCGATGGCTTCATGGAAGCCACCGCCCGCATGATCGGCGCCGACGGCCCACCACAGCGGCAGGGCATCGTCCCGCAGCCAGCGCAGCAGTCGCTCGCCATGGCCGGCGAGTTGGGCTTCGACATCGCTCGCTTGGTGCATTCCTACCCTTAGTCCGGGCGGTTGCCGCGACGCAAGATCGGATGACGCCCGCCCTATTCCTTCATGAAGGCGTTCAGATCGGGCGTCGGCATGGTGCGGTCGAGATAGCCGAAAGTGCCCTTCTCCTTGACCTCCTTGGCGGCGTCGAGGAGCCCGGTCATGGCCGCGCGATAAAGCGAGGTGGCGAGGCTGATGCGCTTGACACCGGCGGCCTCCAGCTCGGCCACGCTGAACGATTTACCCTTGATGCCCGCCATGAAGTTGAACGGCTTCCCGAGCGCGCTGCAGACCTTCTTGACCGCGGCAAGATCGGGGAGGCCCGGCGCCATCAGCACGTCGGCGCCGGCCGCCTCGAAGGCCTTCAGGCGCTTGATGATGTCGTCGATATCGGGCGAACCGCGCAGGCAGCCCTCGGCACGGGCGGTCAGCACGAAGGCGAACGGCAGCGCACGGGCAGCCTTCGCGGCCGCGGCCACGCGTTCGGCCGCCGTGGCGATGTCGAACAGCGGCTTGTCCTTGTTGCCGGTCGCGTCCTCGATCGAGCCGCCGACCAGGCCGACGCCCGCCGCCTGGCGGATGGTCTCCGCAGCGGCATCGGGCGAATCGCCAAAGCCCTTCTCGAGGTCGCCGATCACCGGCAGGTCCACCGCCTCGGCGATCGCCGCCTTGTCGGCCTGACTGGTGCTCATCGGACGTTTCCCCCGTTCAGGTGGTTTTGGTTTCGCTAAAAACCGCCAGTTTAAACCATTATATGACGCAATCCGCGTTCTACGCGCAATGTGAACGCGAGCCGCCGAGGGCGTCGTCCAACCGCCGCCTTCACAAATCGCCAGGGCGCCACGACATGGTTCATCGCCACGGAAATTCGTCGCACTCCGGGAGAGTACGGTTGACCGAGGTCAATGTCGCGGCACGTCCCCAATGACATCAATGCAGCACATGCTTGATCTTACCAGGAACATTCCCATGACCTTGCGAATGCAAGCTTGGAAAATTGCGAAACTCCTGATCGGCGGGTTGGTGGGCGCGCTCCCATTGCCTGTGCCGGCGCAAACCGTCACCGCCGATGCAATCTTCGTGAACGGGCGGATCACAACCCTCGACGCCAGTGACTCGAATGCCGTCGCCGTGGCGGTGAAGGACGGGAAAT
>RGPT01000430.1 GCA_010032545.1 Alphaproteobacteria bacterium | reverse complement strand
TGCCTATGCGATGATCGCCAGCGGGCAATACGATGTCGTCGCCGCACTCGGCGCGGAGCAGATGCCGCGTGGGTTCATCCCGCGCCCACCCGGCAGTCAGGATGATCCGACCGACCACGATTATCTGCGCTGGGTCACCATGGGAGCGACCAATCCCGCCTTCTGGGCGATGGAGGCGCAGCGCCGCAAACACGATTTCGGCACCAGCGACGAGACTTATGCGAACGCCGCCGTGCTGATGCGGCGCAACGCGCAGGGCAACCCGCTGGCCCGATTCCGCAAGCCGACCAGCGCCGCGGAGGTGCTGGCTTCGCCGATGGTCGCCGATCCGCTGCACTTGCTCGAAATCTGCCCGGTCAGCGACGGTGCCGCCGCGGTCATCCTCGGTACCGAAGAATTTGCCCGCCGTTCGGGAGCGAAGCTGGTGCAAGTCGCAGGCTGTGCCACGGCGACCGGCAGCTTCGGTGATCCCGGCCGCCGCATCCCGACCGTATCCGGCAACGTGCGGCCCGGCATTTCCAGCACCAGCGAAGTCGTTACCGCAGCCGAACGCGCCTGCGCGATGGCCGGGATCGGCCCCGAGGACGTGGACGTGCTGGAACTGGCCGACAACACTGCGTGGCATATCCTTGCCTGGCCCGAACTGCTGGGCTTCTGCGCCCCCGGCGAGGCCGATGGATTGCTGGCGAGCGGTGCGTTCGATATCGGCGGCAATGCGGTCGCGCTCAATCCTAGCGGGGGCTTCCTCTCGTTCGGCGAAGCGACCACCGCGCAGGCGGTGCTGCAGATCTGCGAGGTCAGCTGGCAGTTGCGCGGGACGGCCGAGGGCCATCAGGTGCCCGATGCCCGCATCGGGATGACCGCCGTGCTCGGCCTCAGTTCCAATGGCGGATCGGTGATCCTGAAGGTTTGACGGCAGGCTGCGCTGTTCCAATTCCGCTCGCCCTGAGCCTTTCACAGGGTGCGGCCTGAAGAACTACGCCAGCATGCTTCGACAAGCTCAGCATGAGCGGGGCTTGAGCCCAAACAAAACAAGGCCCCGGAGATGATCCGGGGCCCTGCAGTGACTTGATCAGACCGGCCGCCCTTTCGGGCGACCGGCTTTTTTTCAGATCAGAACTTGACGGTGGCTTCGACGCCGTAAGTACGCGGCGTGCCCGGCGTCAGCAGGACAGTACCGAAGGCGCCGGCCGTGTCATAGCCGAACGGATAGTACTTCTTGTCGAGGATGTTCTTGCCCCAGACCGCGACCGTGAACTTATCGGTCGAGTAGCTCAGACGGCCA
Source organism: Alphaproteobacteria bacterium (assembly GCA_010032545.1). Lineage (GTDB taxonomy): Bacteria > Pseudomonadota > Alphaproteobacteria > Reyranellales > Reyranellaceae > Reyranella. The sequence continues at coordinate 336 of RGPT01000430.1, read as the reverse complement.
TTGACGAGGGCATAACCGTGCGATCCGACGAGGTCGGTCCGATCATTCGGGCCATAGAGCGCGGTCGGATCCGGGCGCTGGTTGTCGTTGAAGGCATCGTACCAGATGCTGCTCTTGTAGGCGACTTCGGCGCTGGCGACGAGTTTGCCGGTGCCGATTTCCGCCACGGTCAGATCGCCGCCGAAGCTAGCCGTCCACTTCGAAGCGAAGGGGATCCGGTTGCCGCCGACATCGACGCCGCTGAGCAGCTGGTTGTTCTTGTACTTGGTGTCGAGATAGCCAAGCGAAGCGCGCAAGGTCAGCGCACGGACCGGGCGGGCCAGCAGTTCGAGTTCG
>RGPT01000429.1 GCA_010032545.1 Alphaproteobacteria bacterium | reverse complement strand
CGAGGAGCTCGGGCCCCTCGCGGTGGAGCTGCTGGAGGTCGCAAAGGAACTCGTCCAGACCGCGCTCGATCTGGAATTGGCCGAGGGAACGGTGATCGCAGCCACCGTTGGCGAGACGGCATGCGTGTTTCTGGCCGGCCTGTATCGAGCCGAGAAAGTTATCGCCGAGCGAATAACACGCCTGGTCAACGGCACCCTCCCCTGGCCGTTCATCGATGCCGACAAGGCATTGCCCTGGATCGAGCAGAAGACCGGGCTCTCCATGGCCGAGAGCCAGATTGCCGCAATCCGGCTCTCCTTTTTGTCCAAGGTTCTCGTCATCACCGGCGGTCCGGGCGTCGGCAAGACGACGATCGTCAACTCGATCCTGCGCATTCTGGCGGCAAAGGGCGTCAACCTGCTGCTCTGCGCGCCGACCGGCCGCGCCGCCAAGCGCATGACCGAGGCAACGGGGTTCGAGGCCAAGACAATTCACCGGCTGCTCGAAGTCGATCCCAAGGGCGGCGGCTTCAAGCGCAATGCTGACAACCCGCTCGAATGCGATCTGCTGGTCATCGACGAGACCTCGATGGTCGACATCATGCTGATGCAGGCGCTGATGAAAGCCGTTCCGGACGATGCCGCGTTGCTGATCGTGGGCGACATCGACCAGCTGCCGTCCGTCGGGCCGGGCCAGGTTCTGGCCGACGTGATCTCCTCTGGGGCAGTGCCGGTCGTGCGATTGACCGAGGTGTTCCGGCAGGCTGCCCAGAGCCGGATCATCTCCTGCGCGCACAGGATCAATCAAGGCTCGATGCCGGATCTTACCAAGCCTGAAGGAGACAGCGACTTCTACTTTGTCCAGGCCGACGATCCCGAAACCGCCGTGCCGCGGATCATTGAACTGGTCAAAACGCGAATTCCGGCGCGCTTCGGCCTCGATCCCATCCGCGATATCCAGGTGCTATGCCCAATGAACCGTGGTGGTGTCGGCGCTCGCTCGCTTAACATCGAACTGCAGAAAGCCCTGAATCCCGCGGGCGAACGCAAGGTCGAGCGCTTCGGCTGGACCTTTGCGCCCGGCGACAAGGTCATGCAGATCGAGAACGACTACGACAAGGAGGTTTATAACGGCGACATCGGTTACGTCGATGATGTCGACCCGGATGCCGGCGAGCTGATTGCCAGCTTCGACGGCCGCGCCGTCACCTACGGCTTTGGCGAACTCGATACCCTGGTGCCGGCCTATGCGGCGACCATTCACAAGAGTCAGGGCTCCGAATACCCTGCAGTTGTGATCCCCGTCCTCACCCAGCATTACGCCATGTTGCAGCGGAACCTGCTCTATACCGGTGTCACCCGCGGCAAGCGGCTGGTCGTGTTGGTCGGACAGAAGAAGGCCGTCGCCATCGCGGTGAAGAACGTTTCGGGGCGCCGGCGCTGGTCCAAGTTGAACGAATGGCTCGCCCCATCGTCATCCAGGTCTCGGGCCATGGCGCCATGAGGACGACACCGTGGTAGCGCCCGGCATGCTGCAGAACCCTTCCGTCAGGAACTGGCTTGGCGGGATCGTGCCGGCTTGGACGCTGCTGGATCAAGTCAGCTTCGAGGCGCTTCGACGGCCGCCATCGTCCAGGGCGCG
>RGPT01000428.1 GCA_010032545.1 Alphaproteobacteria bacterium | reverse complement strand
AGGGCAGCAGCATCTGCGCCATCGTCGGCAGCTTGAACAGGGCGAGCTGGATCACGATGCCGAGCCCGGCCTGCTGGCGGCCGGCGATGCGGCGCAGGAGCTCGACCAGGTCGAAGACGAAGGTCAGCGCCAGCAAAGCCAGGAACACGCAGGCGAACCAGTAGAGGAACTGGCGGCCGATGTAGATGGAGAGGGTGCGCGAGAGACGCATGCTACTCGGCCGGTGCCAGGCGAGGGATCGCGCGGCGCCGCGGATGGACGATCATCCACAACGCAGCGAGGCCCGGCAGGATCGCCACCGCGTACATCAGCGGCACGACGGCGAGCGTTCGGACCGATGCGTAGGTCGCGCCGAGGTTGGCCGCCTGGCAGAGGATCACCGCGAGGATGGCGACCAGGATACGGCCGAGGTGTCCACGCCTCGAGAACTCGCCGCTCAGGATCGCGGCGAGCGCGATCAGCGTGAAGGAGATGCAGAACAGCGGCGTCACGATCCGCTGGTGGCCTTCGGCTATCAGCTCGGTGTGATGCTCCATATCGATCTGGCTGCCCTCGTGCCAGAACAGCTCGTGGATGAAGCGCTCGCGCGGCTCGCGCCAGCGCAGCATCGCGCCCTGCTGCAGCCGGCCGAGATCGTGCGCGTAGCTCTCGAAGTAGAGGATGGAGAGCCGCCCGGAGACGACGTCGCGCTCCTGGCGGTTGCCGTTGACCATCAGCACCTTCGGGCCGTCCTCGCCGCGCACCAGCGCGCCGCGCTCGGCGACCATCGTCACCTGCTTCTTGGCATCGGTCTCGTCCTGGACCAGCACGCCGAGGAGCTCGCCCGAGCTTTCGCGCTGGCGGATGTAGACCGTCATCTTCTCGCCGATGTTGGTGAACACGCCTTCGCGCAGCAGCACGTTGGTGAACTGGTTGCGGATCTGGAACTGCAGGTCCTTGAAGGCGCTGTGCGCGACCGGCGAGAAGTAGAGGCTGAGCGCGTAGGCGCAGGCGGTCGCACCCAGGGCCATGAGGAGAGCCGGCTTCGAAAGGCCGACGGAGGAGAGGCCGGTCGCCCGCATGACCACGAGCTCGGAGTCGGCCTGCATCTTGTTGTACGAGAACACCACCGCCGAGAACGTGGCGATCGGCAGCACCAGCTGGAAGAACTGCGGCAGCAGCAGCACCGCCAGGTGCAGGAAGGTCTCGATCGGCAGGCCGCGGTTGACGATCAGGTCGACGAAGCGGAGCGCCTGGGTCAGCCAGATCGCGAGCGTCACCGCGCCCAGCGCGAACAGCAGCGCCGTCGTCATCTGGCGCAGCGGGTAGCGCGTCATCCAACGCATCGCGGCAGCCCCCAGCGGCGCTCGATCGCGTCCGCCCGGCGCGCGAGCGCCCAGCTGACGAGCAGGGTGCCGATCGCGCCGAGCCAGAGCCCGGCGACGGTGTCGCTGACGAAATGCGCTGCGGCGCCGACGCGGCCGAGCGCGACGGCGAGGGCGAGCGTGATCCACACCCAGGCAAGCCGCGGGAAAACGAGGCTCAGCGTCATCGCGACCGCACCGACCGTCGTCGAGTGGCCGGACGGGAAGGACCACCAGGACGAGCTCAGGCTCCCCGGCGCGATCGACATGATGCCGTC
>RGPT01000427.1 GCA_010032545.1 Alphaproteobacteria bacterium | reverse complement strand
GGGGCGAGAAACGCCGAGTGTCCGGAGAACAGGCAGTTCAGGCAGATCGTGGTGGGCAGGTGGAGATTCTCTCGCTCGTTCTCCTCCTGCTCCTCGCACTGCTCGCTAGGCTTGCCGGAGTCGTCCTCGTGGCTGCCGTCGCTGCCGGTGCTGGCCGCGATGACGGGCACGCGCGCCGGTTCGATGGCAGACGGACCGCGGACGCCCGCCAGGACGATCGCGAAACCGGCGAGCAGGACGCGGTGACGGTCGCCGAAGGCAAGATCGGCGGCATCCCGGCGGTCGTCGCCATCCAGAGCTTCGCCTTCATGGGCGGTTCGCTGGGCATCGCGGCGGGCGATGCGTTCGTCGCCGGCGCGCTGCGGGCGGTGAACGAGAAGTCGGCTTTCGTGATGGTCACGTCCTCCGGCGGCGCGCGCATGCAGGAAGGCATCCTGTCGCTGATGCAGATGCCGCGCACGACCGTGGCGGTGCAGATGCTGCGCGAGGCGCGTCTGCCCTATATCGTGGTGCTGACCGATCCGACGACCGGCGGCGTGACCGCATCCTATGCCATGCTTGGCGACGTGCAGATTTCCGAGCCGGGCGCGCTGATCGGCTTCGCCGGGCCCAGGGTCATCGAAAGCACGGTGCGCGAGCAGCTGCCCAAGGGTTTCCAGCGCGCCGAGTATCTGCTGGAGCACGGCATGATCGACATGATCGTGCATCGGCATGACCTGGCCGCGAAGCTGGGCGGGCTGCTGAAGCTGCTGATGGGTGGCCGGCGCGATGACAGGCCGGCGCAGCTGGCGTTGCCTTCACCGGCCAAGGGCAAGCGGGCCACCGCCAATTGAGCAGCCCGATGAGCAGCGATACACTCCTTGCCCGGCTGCATACCCTCCATCCCAAGCTCATCGACCTGTCGCTGGGGCGCGCCGAGCGGCTGCTGGCCGCGCTCGGTAGCCCGCACCTGAAGCTGCCGCCGGTGCTGCACGTGGCCGGCACCAACGGCAAGGGCTCCACGGTGGCGCATCTGCGCGCCATGCTGGAAGCGGACGGCAAGCGGGTGCAGACCTACATCTCGCCGCACCTGGTGCGCTTCCATGAACGTATCCGGCTATCCGACGGGCTGATTTCCGAGGCGAAGCTGGTGGATGTCCTCACGCGCTGCGAAGCGGTGAACGGCGGCAGGCCGATCACGTTCTTCGAGATCACCATGGTGGCCGCCTTCCTCGCCTTCAGCGAGGACGAGGCCGACTACTGCATCGTCGAGGTCGGACTGGGCGGCCGCTACGACTCGACCAACGTGTTGGAGGGCAAGCTGGCGAGCCTGATCACGCCCATTGGCCTGGACCACCAGAGCTTCCTCGGCGATACCGTCGGCCAGATCGCGGGCGAGAAGGCGGGCATCATTCGCTCGGGCACGCCGGTATTCTCGGCCGAACAGGTTCCGGAAGCGCTGGCGGTGATCGACGCGGAGGCGGCGATGCAGGGAGCACCGCTTAAGGCGGCGGGCCGGGACTGGACGGCCTCCGCGGCTGGCGGTGGCTGGACGTTCTCCGATGCCACCGGATCGCTGCGTCTGCCAATGCCCGCACTCGTCGGCGCACACCAGATCGGCAACGCGGCGCTGGCGCTGGCCTGTCTGCGGTCGCTGGGGATAGCGCCCG
>RGPT01000426.1 GCA_010032545.1 Alphaproteobacteria bacterium | reverse complement strand
GGCGGCGCGATCGGCCAGGCGCTGTCGCCCGAGGCCGTGCGCCAGGTCGTCAAGCGCCGCTGCGCGCTCGCGGGGCTGCAGATAGAGGACTTCTCGGCCCACTCCCTGCGCTCGGGATTCCTCACCGAGGCCGGCCGCCGCGGAGTGCCCCTAAAGGTGGCCATGGACATGTCCGGCCACAGCTCGGTGACTACCGCCATGGGCTACATGCGCGCGGGCGAACTGGCAAGCGAGCCCGCCGCGCGCCTGCTTGAGGATGAGCAGCCTTAAGCGGAATTGATAAAGAAAACTCTTTCTCCAAATGGCGCAGATAATTCGCTAAAGTGGCTCCATCGCCGCAGGAGCACGCCCATGGATGCTGCCACGACCCCCAAGCCGCTGAAGACCCCGCCGAAGATCTCCGTGAAGATTTGGCGTCCGATCATCGAGAAGCTGGACGCCAAGCTCGATGCCGCGTGCCTGCGACGTGATGCGCACCTGGCCAAGCTGCTGGCCACAGAGCTGGACCACCTGGACGCCGAGGTGAGCCTGCCGAACTCGCCCGCGGCCCACGACTTCACGCTCGAGCGGCTGGACGCGTTCGATCGCAAGCTAGTGAGCATCGCGCTCGCCCCCGACCTCGCAGGGCGGCTGGCCGCGATCTGCACGCGCAAGCGCATCGTGCGCGATGCGTTCTTCAATCGGCTCTTTCTGCTACTCGCCGCTTCGCCCAAGACCATCGACACATTGTTCTTCCCGGACGAGCCGAAGTGGCGCACGGCGGTGTGGAGCGAGTTCAAGCACGACGGCCCTTTCTTCGAAAGCGGCTTTTACCCGCTGGAGGCGCCAGTCGACCCGTTCTGGGCGATCCGCGCCGGCCTGGAACTGTTCAACGAAGGCGCCGGCGCCGAGGACCATCAAGTTCCGGGCACGGGCGCGGCCATTAGAGTGCTGCGTGGCCTCGGCGGCGAGCCGGAGCCGCTGCCGGGCCTGCACAACATCTTGTTCGACCAGAAAGCGGGCGAGCACGACCTGCTGGGCTTGAACTGCTACGTGCCTGACTGGCGTATCCCTGGGCACGAGGCCGAGCGCCTGCACACCAAGGCGCTGGACGAACTGCTGGAGTCGCTGCGATGAACACCCAGCATGCCGAGATCCGGGCGCAGCAGCGTGGCATCCCGCCGTTGATGGACGAACTGCTCGATCGCTACGGGCACGAGCAGCACGACGGCCACGGCGCCGTGATCCTCTTTCTGGACAAGCAGTCGATTCGCTCGATGGAGCGCGACCTGGGCCGGCGCCCCGTCGCGCGCCTGGCCGAGTGGCTGGATGTGTACAAGGTGCGCACCAGCGACGGCCAGACCATCACCATCGGCCACCGCACGCGCCGCATCTGGAGGAAGTGATGCAAACCGTTCCCCATGCTCCCCTGCAGGCCTTTCCGCTGCATGAACTCGCCCAGATCGAACGCGCGATCACGGCCGCCCAGGCCTGCGTCACCGCGCTGCAGCTGCGCCGTGACGCGCTGGTCAGCGAGCTCGAGCGGATCACCCGGCCGGCGCCGGCGGCGCCGAAGTTGATCGGGCCGGGGTTCCGCTACCAGGGGTCCATTTGATTTCAGTGCAGAAAGTGACGGTTCGTGCCTCCCCGCAGAGCGAGGATTGGCGCGGG
>RGPT01000425.1 GCA_010032545.1 Alphaproteobacteria bacterium | reverse complement strand
CCTGCTCGGCATGGCGGCCGTGCTGACGGTCAGCGCCAACGGCGTCGAGACCTCGCCCGTGATCCGCGGCGCCTGGGTCAGCGAGAATATCCTCGGCGTGAAGCCGCCGCCCCCTCCGGACGTCGTCCCGGCCATCGAACCCGATGTCAGCGGCACCACCACCATCCGCCAGCGCCTCGCCAAGCACAGCACCGACCGGGCCTGCGGGCGCGCCGACGGCGCAGTTGCGAGGCGCCACGATCGTGCAGCGCGGAAGCAACACCTACCTCTACGTGGCGGCCTACGGCACCGGCCGCCTGATGGAACCCGCCGACGAGTTCGCCGTCGACCGCATCTACGCCAAAGCGAAGCAGCAAGGCCTCGGCCTGCGCACCATCATCGTCGAGTGCCTCACCAGCGACGTCTTCCGGTCGCGCTAAGAATAGAAAACATCGCCCCATGAACGCCTTCCTCCGCTTAACGTTGATGGCCTGCCTGCCCATATCCGCCTCCATCGCTCTGGGCGGCCCCTTGCTGAAGGAGGGCTGGGACGCCAAACAAGCCGGCGACAAGGTGATGGCCGGGATGATCAAGGTCAGCGCTGATCAGGTCAAAGGCGCGCACGACGCCGACCTGGCCCTCGTGGGCGACCGCGCCTACGTGGTCGAGCACGACAACGACATCAAACCCGGCCACGGCGCCGGCAACGCCCAATACTGCGTGCTCACGATCGTGAACCTGAAGTCCATGCAGGTGGAGCGCACCATTCCGATGGCCAAGTCTGCCGAGGCCTTCGCCAATGAGACACTGCCGGCCGGCGCCTGCTTCGTCCCTCGTATCATCCGCCTCGATGATCACACGCTCCGCTGCTTCTTCGCGTGCGAGGACCAGAGCGGACGCCGTCAGTCCCAGACCTGGTATCGGGACTTCGACCTCCGCACGCAGACGTTCTCGCCGAACATCCATCGCGTCAGACTGAAGACCGCCGACGGAATCTTCGACCTTCAGCCCAACCACTTCCATGCCGACGCGGCCAAGCATGGCTTCAAGCAGCCCGCCAAGGCCTTCGGTCTCTACCTGCTGGACTCCTTCAAGCAGATCAACGGGCGCACCATCCTCGCGATCAACAATTTCCCCGGGGCCCAAAATGCCCTCGCGACCCTGAACGAGGCCCGCGACACGATCGAGATCATCGGACATTACAACGAGCCCGCCGAAGCCCGGCTCACCGAGTCCTCCGTCAACCGGCTGCCCGACGGCACCTGGCTCGCCATCTGCCGGAGCGAGAGCGGCAATCGTAACTATCGGTTCGTCACCAGCAAGGACGGTAAGACATGGAGTCGGGGGGAAGAGCGCCCCTTCGTCAGCAAGGGCAGTAACTCGAAGCCCACTTTCGATAAGTTCGATGGGGTCTACTACCTCGGCTGGCAGGAGGCCTCCAGAATCGTCGATGGTCACGGCGTCGGCCGATACATCTTCAACATAGAGGTCTCCCGTGACGGCGTGACTTGGGAGCGTAAATATCGGTTCGAATCCCCCGTCAGTTTCCAATACCCGACCTTCCGTCAGCACGATGGCTCAATCTGGTTCGCCGTGACGCAGGGCAAAGGCGGCAGCACGGATCGGATTATGTTCGGAAAGCTGGAGTAAGTCTTCTTAAGTCGGGGCATG
>RGPT01000424.1 GCA_010032545.1 Alphaproteobacteria bacterium | reverse complement strand
GCTTCAGGCTCGCGAGAAAGGGTTGAAGTTGGGAGTCCTTGACGTCCGGCGTGAGGTCCGTCGCCACGATGCCCGGCACGTTGGTCGTGATCATCTGCGCAAAGGATTGCCCCGTCGCCTTGCCCAGGGCATCGAGGATGGCGCGGTCGAGCAGTGCCGGTCCGTAGGAAGCAACCAGCGGATTGAGGCCAAGTTCGGCGCCGCGCGCGTGCTGCTGACGGTAGGTGCCGGCGAACAGGCCGAAGGGCGTGTCGGAGCCACGCGCCTTATAATGCCCGATGGCGATATCGAGTGACTGGCGGAGTTGGTCGAGGTTCTGCGTGTCGGTGAAGGCTGGGCTTTTCTCGAACCATTTGGCGCCCAGCGCCTCGGCCGCCACGCCTTCGCTGGTCCGCCCGTCCCCCAGGGAAATCCGCACCCGCACGATGGCGTGGATGCTTTCGGTGACGGTGATCACGCCGAAGCGGAAAGGCAGCCTCAGGCGGACGTCGCGCTCGAAGCGGTCGACCTGGTCCAGTTTCACCTTCATGCGCCTTGCTCCAGAAGTCCCGCGACGTAGCCGATCATCCGCGCGGCGCAAGTCGGACCGTCGGGCTCGTAGACGAAAGGCTCCATCGCCACCCAGCCGGTATAGCCCGTTTCGTTGAGCGCCCGCACGACGGGCGCGAACCTGTCGTCGCCCTGCCCCGGCCCACGCTTGCTGCGGTCGTTGAACTGCACATGTGCCATCAGGCCGGTTGGCATCCAGCGCCTTACGGCGTCGGCGACCGGCTCCTTCTCCTCCTGACCCGCGGCCAGGGTGTCGATCATGATGGCGAGCGCCGGATTGCCGTTGCGCTTCACCACGTCGGCAGCCTCGGCCAGCGTATTGACGAAATTGCAGTCGGGCCGGGCAAGCGGTTCCAGGCAATAGGTGACACCGGCCTGGCCCGCCTCCGATGCCGCGATGCGCAATGCCTCTTCCGCCCGTCGGCCATCGTCTGCCTCGGTGACGCGACGCTGCGCCGGCGAACCATGCACAAGATAGTCACCGCCAAGTTCGGCGCAGAGTTCGACCAGCGAGCGCAAGACCTCGACGCTCCTCTGCCAGACCGCGCGGTCGGAGGTGGTGATGGAGAGGCCCGCTGGTGCGGCCAGCAGCCAATGCAGCCCGCTCACCGTGATGCCCTCGGCGGCGCAGGCGCCGCGGATTTCTGCCCGGCGCGACGCCGGCATGCGCCATGCATCGTCGCCCAGGGTGAACGGCGCGACTTCCAGGCCTCGATAGCCCAGGCCCGCCGCCAGCTCGCACTGCCGCTCGAACGAGAGCTCGCGGATCACTTCATTGCACAGGGACAGCTTCACCGATGATCCTCGCCCAACCGCCAAACTTGACGGGCAAATGCCCGTTCGCCAGTCTGAACGAATGCACGCACATGATATCAGCGGGACGAAAGCGATGAACAGGTTCATCGCTCCGCGCGCATGACGAAATTCTCCCACATCAGCCGCCAGTACTGGCCGACGCTCGTACTGTTCGCGTTCCTTCTGGCGAGTTGGCAAGCCGCCGTGAGCTTTGGCGGCATCCGCGAGTACCTGCTGCCGGCCCCGCTCTCGGTGTGGAATGCGTTGTGGCATGGCGATACCTCGTGGGGCCAACATATCTGGGCG
>RGPT01000423.1 GCA_010032545.1 Alphaproteobacteria bacterium | reverse complement strand
CATGGGCTGGTCGGTGTAGGCCCCGGGCGGGTAGTGGGCGTCGTAGAAGTCCGTGTCGATGTGCTGCACCTGGCAGGCGAGGCGCTGGTACATCGGGTCGAGGTTGGCCGGGAAGCGGCCGTAGGCCTCGTACACGTACTCGCAGAAGTCCTTGGCGATCTCGATGGTCTCCTCGGTGGGCCGCGGAATGCTGGCCGCGATCGCCTCGGCACCGTTGATGGCCTTGGGGATGTCGTCCTCGTACTGGCCCCACTTCTGCTCGAGGAACGCGTCCACCGCGTCGGACATCGACGCGTGGTACGGCGGGCACAGGGCCTCGAAGGCACCGTCGCGACCCACGGGCACCAGCGGACCCTCCTTGGGCTGGATGTGGCGGAACCCGAGGCCCTCCACGTCCATGGCGCCGAGGACGTACGACGAGATGAAGCCGGTGTAGGTCCAGCCGCCGAGGCCCATGGCCTGCATGGCGATGTTCATGTTCTGGCACATGAACGCCTGCTCCACCACCTGCATGCTCAGCACGCGCTGCTCAATCTCCACCAGGCCCATGCGGCGGGTGGGGTCGAGGCGGCCCTTGTCGATCCACTTCTGCAGGCCGGCCGGCTGGTAGCCGTTGCGCTCGTCCACCAGCGTGAACCGGTAGCCCTCCGAGAAGTAGATGAACAGCAGGTTCATGTACTCGAAGGTCATGTTCGAGATCGGCAGGAACAGCGAGGTGCCCGGCTTGTTCGCGTTCCACAGGTTGAACGCGAACAGTCCCGGCAACTGCGACGGCAGATCGGCACGGCCATCCTGCAGCGTGCGCTTGCCGCGGCGGGTCATCTCCACCAGCGCCAGGTGCGCGCGGTCCACTGCACCAGGGCGTCGGCACCCATGCTGGGGTCGATATCGGCCAGGTTGAGGCCGGCGAGGCCGGTCCCGGCCATGAGCAGGAGGGCCTCCTCCAGCTCGGTCAGGGGAACGGGCTCGTAGGGGCTCTCGTATGCGAGTACGCCCTGGGGAATCTCCATCCCCAGGGCGACTCGACGGCTCTTCCGGTCGAAGAGGGCCTCGAAGTACGGATACGTGAGCGCATCCGTGAGGCCGGGCGCCTGCGTGCCCACGGCGGCCGGGAAGGTTCCCGAGCCGGCCGGGGGCGGCGGGTTCACAGTCCGAGCTCCTTGCTGATGATCAGCTGCTGGATCTCCGAGGTGCCCTCGGTGATCGAGGCCAGCTTGGCGTCGCGGTACATGCGCTCCACCGGGTACTCGGTGATGTAGCCGTAGCCACCGTGGATCTGCACTGCCTCTCGGGTGACCTCGTCGGCGACCTCGGCCGAGAAGTACTTGGCCATCGAGGCCTCCTTCACACACGGCTGGCCGGTCTCGTAGAGCCAGGCGGCCTTGTATGCGAGGGCCTTGGCGGCGGCGACCTTGGTGGCCATCGTCGCCAGCTTGAAGCGGATCGACTGGAACTTGGTGAGCGAGCGGCCGAAGGCCTCACGGTCGGTGGCGTAGGCGATGGCCTGCTCCAGGGCGGCCTCGGCGATGGCGGCGCTCTTCACGCCGTGCGAGACGCGACCCGTGATGAGGGCCTCCATCAGGGCGCCGAAGGCACCCTCCTTGCCGCCAAGCAGGGCGTCCTCGCCCACTTCGCAGTCCTCGAACACCAGCTCG
>RGPT01000422.1 GCA_010032545.1 Alphaproteobacteria bacterium | reverse complement strand
TCGGCGGCGATCGGCCGCTTTCGCGACGTCGGCCTGCGCCGCCTGGCGCTGTCGGCCGAGGACAAGCAGATGCGCGACCTGTTCGTCGGGTGGGCGCGGAGCGCAGGCTGCAGCGTCGAGATCGACCGCTTGGGCAACATCTTCGCCCGCCGCGCCGGCACCGATCCGTCGCTGCAGCCGGTCGCGATCGGCAGCCATCTCGACACCCAGATCTGCGGCGGCCGCTACGACGGCATCCTTGGCGTGCTGTGCGGCCTCGAGGTGGTGCGCACGCTGAACGACAAGGGGTTGCAGACCAAGCGCGGCATCGAAGTCATCTGCTGGACCAACGAGGAAGGCGCGCGCTTCAACCCGCCGATGATGGGCTCGATGGCCTTCGCCGGCGTCCTGCCGCTCGACAGCGTGCTGGCCACCACCGATGACGCCGGCATCACGGTCGCCGAGGCACTCGACGCCATCGGCTATGCCGGCCCGGCCCCCGTCGGGCGCAAGTTCGACGCCTATCTGGAATTGCACATCGAGCAGGCGCCAGTGCTCGACCGCGAGGGCTGCGACATCGGCATCGTGGTTGGCGGCTACAAGACCCAGGCGCTGCGGCTCACGATCAACGGCGACACCGGCCATGCCGGCGGCACGCCGATGGCGATGCGGCGCAACGCCCTGGTCGGCGCCGGTTACGTCATCGCCGCCGTCAACGACATCGGCCTCGCCTATGCGTCGGACGAGGGCCGCACCACGACGACGCGGATCGAGAGCTTCCCCAACCTTGCCGGCACCTATGCCGAGCAGGTGAAGCTCACCATCGATTTCCGCCACATCGATGTCGCCCGCTTCCAGGCCATGCGCGCCGACGTGGACGCCGCCATCGCGGCGGCGGCACGGAAGGCCAATGTCGAGATCGAGGTCGCCGAAGGCTGGAGCTGGGGCAGCGAACTCTTTGCGCCCGAATGCATCGAACTTCTGAAGTCGACGGCGACGGAACTGGGCCTGCCCTATCGCGAGATGCGGAGCCAGGCCGGACACGACGCCTATGCCGTGGCGACGATGGCCCCGACGGCGATGATTTTTACGCCGTGCTTCGAGGGTATCAGCCACAACGTCAACGAGGCGATCGAGCTCACGCGCTCCCTGCCCGGCGCCAATCTCCTGCTGAATGCCGCGGTGGCGCGGGCCAATCGATAGACGCCCGATCGGCGGGCATGCGCCCCCGCTTCCTGCGCCCGGCTGCTAGACAGCCTGTTCCTTCTCCGTGTTGGCCGACGCGACCGGCTCCTCCGCCGGCTCGAGTGCGTCGAATGCCAGGAGCAGGTTGCCGACCCGATTGGCCGACGACAGGCATTCGGCGAGGCGCGGGAAGTTGTCGATCAGCCAGTTGAAGGCGCCCTGGACGGCGACGAACGCCGCGGCCGCCTGCGTCACGTCGCCCAGCAGCATCGTGCCCTGCACATAGTGGGGGACGCAGAGGATCAGTCCAACCAGAGGCGCCAGCAGCGTGTTGCCGTGGGAGACATAGGTGGTGCGCATGTACTGCCAGGCCAGGCGCCGCCATTGGTGTATGATACCAACCGACAGAACTCATGACAGTTCAGCCCATCGCCGGCTTGTGATGGATGCGATCCTTTGCGGGGTGGCGAGCAGGTCAGTCCAAGCCTTGC
>RGPT01000421.1 GCA_010032545.1 Alphaproteobacteria bacterium | reverse complement strand
TCATGTGCGGGAACAGGGCATAGGACTGGAACATCATGTTGACGGGCCGCAGATGCGGCGGCACGCCGGTCATGTCCCGGCCGTCGATCAGGATGCGGCCGGCATCGGGTGTCTCGAAGCCCGCCAGCATCCGCAGCAGTGTGGTCTTGCCGCAGCCAGAACCGCCTAGCAGGGCAAACAGTTCGCCGCGCGCGATGTCGAGATTGACGCCGTCGACGGCGGTAATCGCGCCGAAGCGCTTGGCCAGTCCTTCGATGCGAACGATTGGTCCGCTCACGGGGACTTGCTCACGGTGACTTGCTCACAGGGGCTCGCTCACCGGCCCGTCTTCACGGTGGTCCACAGCCGCGTGCGCTCACGCGTCTGGTCGGGCGACCCGGCGGTGATGGTATAGAATTTGGCGCGCACATCGGCCGGCGGGTAGATCAACGGATTGCCGGAGATGTCCTTGGGCAGGAGCGTGAACGCGGCCTTGTTGCCGTTGGCATAACCGGTCAGCTCGCTCGACGCCGCCGCCACCCTGGGCTCCATCAGGAAGTCGAGGAAGCGCAGCGCATTGGCCGGGTTCGGCGCATCCTTGGGGATCGCCGCCACGTCGATCCAGAGCAGCGAGCCTTCCTTGGGAACGGCGTAGGCAATCTCCTGCCTGTCCCTCGCCTTGGCGGCGCGGTCGCGTGCCTGGAAGACGTCGCCGGAGAAGCCGAAGGCGAGGCAGATGTTCCCGCCCGCCAGCGCGTTGATGTACTCCGAAGAGTGGAACTTGCGGATGAACGGCCGCACCGCCTTCACGACGTCGGCAGCCCTGGCGAGGTCTTCGGTCTTCTTGGAGTCGGGGTCGAGGCCGAGGTACCGCAGCGCCGCCGGCAGCACGTCGGTGGCGCTGTCGAGCATCATCACGCCGCAATCCTTGAACTTCGAGACGACGGCGGGATCGAAGATCATGCGCAACGAATCGACCGGTGCGTCGGGCATCCGCTTTCTGATCTCGGCCACATTGTAGCCGATGCCCGTGGTGCCCCACATCCAGGGAACGCCGTGGCTGTTGCCGGGGTCGTACCTCGCGAGCGCCGCCAGGATCTCGGGATCGAGATTGCTCCAGTTCCTGAGCTTCGATTTGTCGAGAGGCCGATAGATGCCGGCGGCGAGCTGGCGGACGAAGAAGGGCGAGGCGGTTGGCACCACGACGTCGTAGCCCGATTTGCCGGTCTTGAGCTTGGCATCGAGGATCTCGTTGGAATCGTAGGTCGTGTAGTTGACCTTGATCCCCGTATCCTTCTCGAAGGCTTTAAGCTGGTCTTCGGCGATGTAGTCGGACCAATTGTAGACATTGACCGAGCCCTGGCCGAAGGCTGGCGCTGCTGCGAGGGCGATCAACGAGGCAAGAACGAACGAACGCATCGGAAGCTCCGCGGAATCACACGCCAAGATACCTGTGCTGCAGTTCCTTGTCCCGGGCCAGCGCCCCGGAGGTGCCGGTCCAGACGACGCGCCCCTTCTCGATGATGTGGTGGCGGTCAGCGAGGTCGATCAGGGCGCCGACGTTCTTGTCGATCACCAGGATCGCCTGGCCTTCGCGCTTCAGCCGGCCGAGGCAGCTCCAGATCTCGTGGCGGATCAGCGGCGCCAGCCCCTCAGTCGCCTCGTCGAGGATCAGGA
>RGPT01000043.1 GCA_010032545.1 Alphaproteobacteria bacterium | reverse complement strand
TCCCGGCACCGGCGTCAAAGGCCAGGCACTCACCCACAAGATTGCCGTGGTCGACGAGGCGCTCGCCCGCCACAAGGACACCATCGCCGCCCACGATCCGCTGACGCTGCTGGCAACGGTGGGCGGCGAGGAGCTGGCCGCCATCGCCGGCGCCATCGTGGCCGCCCGCATGGGCCGCATCCCGGTGCTGCTCGACGGCTATGCCTGCACCGCCGCCGCCGCGGTGCTCCATGCCGCCGACCGCCGCGCGCTCGACCACTGCCTGGTCGCCCACCGCTCGGCCGAGCCCGGCCACACGCGGCTCCTGAAGGCGATCAACCAGCGCCCGCTGCTCGACCTGGACATGCGCCTGGGCGAGGCTTCTGGCGCGGCGCTCGCCGTGCCGATCCTGAAAGCCGCGGCGGCCTGTCACAACGGCATGGCGACCTTCGCCGAAGCCGGCGTATCTTCCAGGGATGCATAGACGCGCCCTTTTGGCGGCACTGCCGCTCTTCGCTTTGCTGCCCGCCACCGCAGCGCTCGCCCATCCCAACCAGGCACCGACGGGCGCCGAAGCCCAGCGCATGATCGACGAGGTGACGGCCTTCCGCGCAAAACTCGCCAAGGCGGTCGAGACAAAAGATTTCGCCACGCTCCGCGCCTCCTATGCCGATAGTTTCAGCCACACGCAGTGTACGTCACCGCGGCCGAAGGCTGGCAGCTCGCCGTGAGCCAGGCGACGCGCCTCACCCCGCCGGCCTGAGCTTTTGGGCCGGCGCCCGGCGTTTTTCCCGACACCTCGGTGTCGGAAAACACCTGTCGGAAAATTCAAACCTCTGATCGGCAAGGCTTTTCGCCTGCTGTTTTCCGACACCTGCGTGTCGGAAAAACCCGCACGCCATCCTGCTCGCGCCCGCGGCGATCGCCTTCTGCGCGCCGGCGAAGCGGGTGGATCACCGTGGTGAACCGAGGTTCGATTGCTTGACCAACGGCCTCACTCGAGCCAGCAGATGTCGTTGATGTCGGGATCGCCTTTCGCCGGGTCCCACGCCTTGTCGATGCGCGCGACGACGGCATCGGGAGCCTGCTCGGGCCACGGGATCAACTTGCCATCGCGATAGTGCTTGAACTGGCCGACGCGAAAACCTCGCCCCATGGAGTGCTCGTCGGTTGGCCAGGGTTCGGCCTCCGGCGGTGCCACAGGCACGGTCGGGTAGATCGTTGCTGCCATGTTGTGTGTTTCCTTTCAGGCAAAAGAAAACCGGCGGGGCTTCCCCCGCCGGCGAATGGTTTCGAAAATGGTCGGTGGCTCTCGACCCCCTCCGCCCCTGCGGGGCACCTCCCTCGAGACGGGGGAGGAGCATGAACACTGGGCATGAATGCGACGGACCGCTTGTGGCGAAGCAGAGTCCGGGCACGAAAAAGCCCGCCGGGCTTCGGGGCCGGGGCGGGCGGAGGATCGGCGGACAGGGTCGGCCAAGATCGCTTTTTTCTTAACCTATTCCTGCTGAACCTGCAAGTTTTTCTTCGAGATTTCTTCGGCCGCCCGACGGCCTAGCCGGCCGGAGCCCCGCCGGGACGAAGGCCGGATGAGGCAACATATTGTATCATAAGGCTTTTCAGCAGAGGGACGCAACCCGCCTCGATGAGGTCGAGCGCCCGGTCGTAGTCGCGGGCGGTGCCGCCCCAGGGATCGTCAATATCCTGTTCGAGGAGCCGGCGCGGCCGATCGGCGACGCCCGGCGCGGCGAGGACGCGCATCGCGGCGAGGTGCGCGGCCGTCATCGCCAGCGGATGGGCAAAGCGCACAAGGTCGGCGGGCATGAGCGGGCGCGCGCGGTGGGCGGCGATGTCATGGCCGCGGCGGGCGGCGGCTTCCAGGGCGAGCGGGCTCGGCGGCGCGCCCGCCTGACGCACGGCGGTGCCCGCCGAGTCGACCTCGAAGGCGGCCTCCAGCCCGGCGCGGCGCACGAGGGAGCGCAGCACGCCCGCGGCCATCGGCGAGCGGCAGGTGTTGCCGGTGCAGACGAAGAGAATGCCGATCTTCTTCCTGGCGATCATGCGGCCTGTTTCCGTCTTCGGATGGCAGTGTTTTTGCAGATAAGCTGGGGTCATGGCAAAGCACCCCTTCCATCTCGCCTGGTTCCTGTCGCAAGGCTACGGCCCGAAGACCTGGCGCTCGGCCTGGCCCGGCGCCGACGCGGGCCGCTGGATGATGCCCGACCTGTTCGTCGACCTCGCGCGCGGCATGGAACGGGCGTGCATGGACTACATGATCATCGAGGATTCCTCGAACCTGCCCTACACCTACCAGGGCAGCCACGACACCTACCTGAAGTACGCCGCCTCCACGCCCAAGCTCGATCCGGCGGTGCTGGTGCCCTACCTCGCGCAGGCGACGCAGCACCTGGGCCTGGTGCCGACGCTGTCGGTGAGCGAATACCCGCCCTTCCTGCTGGCACGGCTGGTCAACACGCTCGACCATGTGACCGAGGGCAGGGTCGGCTGGAACTGCGTCACCGGCAGCAACGACGGTGCCGCCCAGAACTACGGGCACGACAAGCATCGCCCGCACGACGAGCGCTACGACGTGGCCGACGAGTTCGCCGACCTGGTGACGAAGCTGTGGGAGGCGTGGGAGCCCGACGCCGTGGTGCTCGACCGTGAGGCGCCGATGTTCGCCGACGGCGCCAAGGTCCATCCGGTGTTCCACGAGGGCAAGTACTTCAGGTGCCGCGGGCCGCTCAATGCGCCGCGCTCGCCGCAGGGCCGCGTGCCGATCTGCCAGGCCGGCGGCTCGCCGCGCGGCCAGCAGTTCGCCTCGCGCTGGGCCGACACCATCATCACCGACGGCGGCGGCAGCATCGAGGCCATGAAGGCCTATCGCGGCGACGTGCGCCGCCGCGCGGTGGCCCTGGGGCGCGATCCCGACGGCATCAAGGTGCTGTTCCTCGCCTACCCGATCGTCGACACGACGATGGAAGCGGCGCGCGCGCGGCGGCTGCTCGAGCGCCAGGCGGCGGAGGAGCACATGGACATGCAACTCTCGGGCATGTCGCGCCTCACCGGCATCGACTTCTCGCGATTTCCGCTCGACGAGCCGCTGCCCGACACGCTTACGACCAACGGCCACCAGTCCTCGCTCGCCAAGTGGATCGGCAAGACGCCGCGTTCGATCGTGCAGAGCTACGCCAGCAAGGCCGGCATCGACTTCACCGGCACGCCGGATCACGTGGCCGGCATGATGCAGGAGGTCATGGAGGAAGTGGGCGGCGACGGCTTCCTGCTGTTCAACGGCTACTTCGACCGCCGCTACATCATGGAAGTGTGCGACGGGCTGGTGCCCGAGTTGCAGCGCCGCGGCCTCACGCGCAAGGCCTATGCGCACAAGACCCTGCGCGAGAACCTGCTGGAGTTCTAGAGTCTTTCCGACTGAATCGGATTCGCCCCTTCTCCTCTCCCCCGACCTACCAAGACCATCGCATGTGACATTCTCCGTCGTCTCGGGCGGGGTAACCCCCGCCCGAGACGACGGAGAATGTCACATGCGATCGTCCTGTCCGTAAGACAGGGGACTCTTTGCCGAAGGCGCGCGGCGCTAGGGCCGTCTACTTCTTGGCGCCGGGCAGGAAATCGTCGAGCGGGACGCCGAAGCTGTTGAGCGCCCACGAGACGAGATTGTACTGGCCGATGGTGAAGACCACGTCCATGAGCTGCTCGGTCGAGTATTTTTTGGCCAGCGTTGCCCAGGTCGCATCGGAGACGACGGAGTTCTCGTAGAGATCGTCGGCCGCCTGCATCAGCGCCGCCTCGTGCTCGCTCCAGGCACCCTTGGGGCCCTTCTTGACGTTCTCGATGTCGGCGTCGCTCACGCCGCCCTTCCTGGCGATCAGCTCGTGCTGGGCGAATTCGTACTCGGCCTGGTTCAGCCAGCCGATGCGCAGGATGAGGAGCTCGCGGTCGCGGAATGCCAGCGTCTGCTTGCCCAGCACATGGCCGGCGAACGGCGTCCAGCGCTTCACCAGCTTGGGGTGATGGGCCAGCACCTTGAAGATGTTGAAGACCTGGCCCCCCATTGCGTTCTTCTCGACCGTCTCGCGGTCCTCGGCGGCCATGGTGGCGAGGTCGCGCATGGGAATGCGCTGCTTGCGCTTGATCATCGTGTGTCTCCTCCCGGTACACACGTCGACTAGCGCCGCAGGGCGGGGCCGACAAGGCGAAAGGCGTCAGGACGGGCGGACGCTTTCGCGCGGCGGCTTGAGGCGCGCGGCGGCGAGGCGCGCGTGGCCAGGCGTGGTGAACTGCACGCCGTCCAGCTCGAAGAACGGGCCGGCGACCGCGTGGAAGCAGAAGGCATTGCCTTCCTTGAGGACGATACCCGCGGGCTCGCCCCAGACCTCGACGACGAAGGCTTCGGACATGGTATTCTCCCTGGTCTTGCCTGAGATGGTTCCACTCCAGCGATCCGGCAATGGTCGCGTTTGCCGAACTTTCCTCGGCAGGCAGCAGAGATCGCGCGTGCGGCATCAATGTGGCGGAAGAGTCTTCCGGGACCCGAATTAACCGTATTGTCACCGGAGAGTGCGACAACGATGGCGATACATCCGACACGAGCCCGCTTCCTGCGAACCGCGAGCGCCATGCTCGCGGCGTCGCTCGCGCCGATGCGCGCCTCGGCGCAGGCCCGCCGGGACGGCGACCTGTTCGAAATCGCCGACAGCGAGACCGCGACCATCGATGGCCGCAAGTGGGACACGCCGATCGTGGGCGGGCGCACCGTCGATGCGGTTCACCGCTCGGTGCTGCTGCGCTTCCCCGGCGCCGCCGACGCCGTCGCCGCGACGCTGGGCCAGGGTCGGGTTCTGGTGAAGGCCGAACTGTCCCTCGCCTACGACGGCCATGAGATCGTGCCGGACGGCTACCTCTGCCGCGAGGGACTCGGCCGCAAGCTGTGGACCGACGATCCGCCGACCTGGCATGTCAGAGCCTGGGTGCTGCGCGAGCCCTGGATCGCCGATCCCGACAACGGACCGACCTTCAACGCCCGCGTCAATGGCCACCGATTCTGGGCGCGCTTCGGTGCCAGCGATCCCGGTCGCGATCGACATGGCGACCTGCTCGCGGCACAGCAGCTTTCCTTCCAGGCGCGCGAGGCGCGCATCGACATCACGTCGCTGCTGGCGACCGACGTGCTGGCGAAGGACGCCGGTGCCCGCCTGCTGGCGCTGGAGCAGTGCGGCTTTCTGCTGCGCAAGGTCGAGACCTACGACTCGCGCTACCGCGAGCTTGGCAACGCCTACGAATGGGCGATGCCGACCGGGGGCCATGGGCTGAGCTTCGCCGCGCCGCGGCTGCTTCTCACCAGTCGACGTCTCGGCAGTGCGGTCGTGGTCGCCCTGCCGCCGCGGGTGACGCGCGGCACCCTGCTGCGCACCGGCGACGGCACGCGCCCGACGGCGGTGCAGCCGGCACCGGCCGAAGTCGTCGAGCACGCGCGCCGTGCGGTCGAGAAAGGTCTGAAAGGCCGCGAGGCCTGGCAGGTCGAGCGCATCCGCGAGCTGCAGCGGATCGGCGGCGACCGCGTCAGCCGCTGGGCCAATGTCGAGGGCGAGGCGGGCTACAAGAACTACCAGGCGCTGCTGCGCGAGACGATGGCGACTCCACCACGCTACTGGCAGGGCTGGGAGATCGCGGACGAGCTGCTGGTCTGGCACCTGTTCCGCGATCTGCTGCCGGCGCCGGTCCAGGATCACATGAAGGCCTACTGGCAGGCCTGGCTGCAGCCCGAATTGCCGACCAGCGCCTTCGTCCATCCGCAGAGTCGCGACGCCATCGACTACTTCAAGCGCAGCCTCGACTGGCGCGGGCGCGCCTCGTTCTTTCGCGGCGGCTACAATTTCGCCGTCAGCACCCAGAACTTCAATCACACCGCGGCAATGGGCGCCCTGCTGGGCGGCGCCGTCATCGACGCCGCCAATCCGATGGCCGACGGCCGACATGGCCTGGAATCGCTGCTGCTGCGCTACTGGAGCTTCCTCGATGGCAGCTCGCAGGAAATGCTCGACCCCTACTATCTGTCGATCACGCTCAGCGCCCAGAAGATGTTTGCCGACCACGCGCCCGAGCCGATCGACCGGCTGATGGGGCGAATTCTGATCGACCGGACCATGGAGATGCTGGTGAGCGTCTACCATCCGGCGCTGCGCCGCTTCGTGGCACCGTCGGGTCGCGCGCGGCTGAGCGGCCTGCTGGTCGAACAGGACGGCATCTACGGCGCCCTGCATACCGTTTCCAGGGCCGGCGTGGTCAACCATCTCGACACGGCGCCGACCGAGACGGTGCACGGCATGCCGGCCTGGGGTTACGACTTTCCACCGGGCCGCGTGGCAATGCAGAGCCTGCAGCAACCCTGGGCGCCCGGCTGGGTGTCGGGCGTGATCGACGACAAGCCGCTGCCGTTCGAGGACACCGCGGCCAACACGATCCGCGGCAACTTCAAGCCACCTTTGTGGCGCCGCACCTACCTCGGCCGGTGGCATGGGCTGGCGAGCCACGACATTTACCTCGGCACGGTCGACCTGATGGCCCAATGGGTGCGCGCGCCTGCAACGGCCACTCGGCCGGAGCAGCGCGGCCAGCTTACCGCGCGCTACGTCGCCAACCGCCTGGCGACCGTCATCGGCTTGTGGAACCTGGCGGCCGCGCGCACGTGGGAAATCTTCGTCGGCGGCCGCAAGGTCGAAGCCTTCCCGCATCGTTCGACGGCAGCCCAGCCCATCCTGGTCCGCGACGGCATCAGCTACTTCGCGATCCTGCCGTTGCCGACGACGGATCTCGGTCGCGACACCGAGGTCGAGATCGCCCCCGGCATCGCGGGAAAGGCCGAACCCAACGGTGCGGCGGTGGCGCCCGCGCTCACCATATCGATCTTCAATTTCAGCCGCGACCGGCCGGTGCCGGTGAGCAGCCTCGATCTCAAGGCGATGGGCACGCGCGCCCATGGCGGCTTCGTGCTCGAGATGGGTGACGACGCCCAGTACGGCAGCTTCGAGGCCTTTGCCCGCCACATCGCGGCCAACCGGCTCGTGGCGGAATGGCACGAGAGCAGGAAACTGCTCGAGGTCGCCTACCGCACAGGCACCGATCTCATGGAGGCCGGCTTCACCACCGACTTCGGGCAGCGGGTGGAGGCCCACTTCCCGATCGATCCGGGCGCCCAGCAGCATGCCATTCCGTGGCGCCGGCTGAACGGGCAGTGGCCTTACCTGCCGGCCGGCCTCGACCGCGACTCCGGCTGGGCGCAGCAGGGCACGACCGGCCGGCTCGAGAAGAACGGCGCGGTCCTGACGACCGAGCCGGGGCGAAAGTCCTATCTGATCGCCGATCCGCTGAGCGGCGCGGCGATCGGCTACAATCCCCTGCCCGACCCGCAGGCATGGACCCTCAGGACACGCGACGGCGTGGTGCTTCACGCCGACGGCAAGGTCGGTCTGCTGCGCGTCGAGATCCGGCCATGGTCGCGCGAAGTCGACATCGCCCATGCGCTGAAGCCCGGCCAGGACAGTGCAGAGATTGCCCGGACATTCACGATCTCGGGACTTGCGGAGGCGCCCCGGGTGACCCTGAATGGACGGACGGCCGACGTTCGTGCGATCGGCCCGGCCTTCAGGATTTCCCTCGCGTGACCATGACCCTGACACGCTCCGCCTTCCTCGGGATCACCGGTGCCGCCGTGTTGACCGCGCGGCAAGGCGCTGCCCAGACCGTTTCGGGAGCCCGCATGCAGCAGCGCACGATCCCCTCGAACGGCGAGATGCTCCCCGTCATCGGTTGCGGCACCTGGCGGACCTTCGATGTCGGCGCCAAGCCGGAGGACCGCGCGCCACTGGCCGAGGTGCTGCGCATCCTGTTCGACGCGGGCGGATCGGTGATCGACACCTCGCCGATGTACGGATCGGCCGAAGCCGTGGTGGGCGATCTGCTGGCCGCGGCCCGCAGCCGCGACAAGGCCTTCATCGCCACCAAGGTCTGGACGTCCGGCCACGACAGCGGCATCGCCCAGATGCGCCAGTCGATGCGGCTGCTCAAGACCGATCGCATCGACCTGATGCAGATCCACAACCTGCTCGACTGGCGGGCCCACCTGCCGACGCTGCGGGCGTGGAAGACCGAGGGCCGCATCCGGCTTTTGGGCATCACGCACTATACGCAAAGCGCCCACGACGAACTCGAGGCGGTGCTGCGCGCCGAGAAGTGGGACTTCGTACAGCTGAACTATGCCCTCGACGACCGCGCCGTCGAACGTCGCCTGCTGCCGCTCGCCGCCCAGCGCGGCACCGCGGTGATCGTGAACCAGCCTTTCGGCGGCGGCGGGCTGCTGCGCAGGCTGCTGCCACGCCCGCTGCCCGACTGGGCGGGCGAGATCGGCTGTGCGACATGGGCGCAGATCCTGCTGAAATTCATCCTGGCAAACCCGGCCGTCACCTGTGTCATCCCCGGCACCGGCAAGCCCGAGCACATGCGGGACAACGTGCAGGCGGGCTTCGGCGTCTATCCCGATGCCGCGATGCTGAAGCGGATGGCGGCCGAGATCGCCGTCTAGGCCTGCTCAGAGCAAACCGAGCGTGAGCTGCGGCGGCACGGATGCCTCGTCCCGCCGGTGCAGATTGTGCAGCGACACGCCGAGCAGGCGGACCTTTTTCTCCAGCGGAAAGATCGATCGCACCAGCTCGACGCTGACGCGCTCCAGCGTGGCCTTGTCGGCTGGCGGTTCGAGCAGGGTGCGGCTGCGCGTCACGATCTGGAAGTCGGCGTACTTGATCTTCACCGTCACCGTCCGGCCGGCGATGCCGTTCTTCTCGCAGTAACGCCAGACATCCTCGAGCACCGCGGCAATCCCGGCCTCGACATCGGCCGGACGATCGAGGTCCTGCATGAAGGTCGTCTCCGACCCGACCGACTTGCGCGGCCGGTTGGGCACGACCTGACGATGGTCCTGGCCACGCGCAATGGCGTGATAGTAGGGGCCCGACTTGCCGAAGTACTCCTGAAGGAACTCGAGCGCCTGCGCCTTGAGGTCGGCGCCGGTATGGATGCCGAGACGCTTCATCTTGGCCTCCGTGGCGGGACCGACGCCGTGGAACCGGCCGACCGGAAGGCTCTCGACGAAAGCCGGGCCTCGCTCCGGCGGAATGACGTACTGGCCGTTGGGCTTGCGATGATCCGACGCCAGCTTGGCCAGGAACTTGTTGTAGGAAATGCCGGCCGACGCCGTAAGGCCCGTCTGCTCGAGGATCCTGGCGCGGATCTCGCGCGCGATCTCGGAGGCAAGCGGCATGCCCTTGAGGTTGGTGGTTACGTCGAGATAGGCCTCGTCGAGCGAGAGCGGCTCCACCAGCGGCGTGTAGTCGAGGAAAATGGCGCGGATCTGGCGCGACACTTCCTTGTAGACGTCGAAGCGCGGTTTCACGAACACCAGCTCGGCGCAGGCCCGCTTCGCCGTGGCCGAGGGCATGGCCGAGCGCACGCCGAACGTGCGCGCCTCGTAGCTTGCCGCCATCACCACACCGCGTTCCCGGCCACCCACCGCGACGGGCCGGCCACGCAGCGACGGGTCGTCGCGCTGCTCCACGGACGCGTAGAAGGCGTCCATGTCGACATGGATGATCTTGCGGATCTCTGCTTCCGCCATGGCGCCAGTATAGGAGAGTTCGCGCGGGAAGCCTCTCTGCGCCTCGCTCCTCGGCGTTTGGCCCTTCGGCGTTTGGACTTTCGGCGTTTGGCCCGTCAGCGCTTGGTAAGCCCGCCGATCGGCACCGGCGGCGGCAGGTCCGCCTCACGCCAGCCGCCGCCCAGCGCCTTCACCAGGTTGGCGCTGGCAATGAGGCGGTTTTGCCGGATGTTGAGCAGGGTCTGTTCGGCCGACAACGCCGACGTCTGGGTCTGTACCACGGTGGTGTAGGGTACGGTGCCGATCAGGTACTGGTTGAGCGACAGCCGTTCGGCCTCGCGGGCGGCCGCGACTGCGGCGCGCTGGACCTGCTCCTGCTGCACGAGAATGCGTTGCTGGGCCAGCGCATCCTCGACCTGCTGGAAGGCCGTCAGTACGGTCTGGCGGTAGGTCGCCACCGTATTGTCGTAGCCGGCGCGGGCGCCCTCGACCTGGGCGGCTAGTGCGCCACCGTCGATCAGCGTTGCCGCGAGCTGCGGGCCGAGCGACCACACCGAGGAGCCGAGCTGAAGCAGCGTCCCGAGACCGCCGCTCAGGAAGGAAATCGACCCGCCCAGCGAGATGTTCGGATAGTAGGCCGCCTGCGCCACGCCGATCCGGGCGTTGGCCGATGCCATCTGGCGCTCGGCCGCGGCGATGTCGGGCCGCCGCTCCAGCAGCGCGGACGGCACGCCGGCGTCGACCGTCGGCACTTCCGCCGGCGGCGTCCCGGGCTCCAGGCTGAATTCGGCGGGCGTCTTGCCGATCAGGACGGCGATCGCATGTTCGTACTGTGCGCGCACGATGCCCTCGGCCACCAGCAGCGACCGCGCCTGCTCGTAGAGGGTCTGCGCCTGGGCAAGGTCGACGCGGGACGCAATGCCCGCATCGACCTGGTTGCGGGCGATCTGCAGGGATCGTCCGTAAGCCGCCACCGTCGCCTGATAGAGTCGTGTCCGCTGATCGGAGATCCGCAGCGAAACGTAATTGATGACCACATCGGCCTGGGCCGACAGGCGTGCCGCAGCCAGATCGCCGGCGCTGGCCTGGGCCGCCGCCGAATCGCTTTCGATGGTGCGCCGGATCGAGCCCCAGACGTCGATCTCCCACGCGAGAGTGAAGCCGCCCTGGTACTGGCTCGCGCTGCTGGTGATGTTGCCGTTCCGGCTCTGGGTGACGACGGTGGTGGTGCTGCCGCTGCCGCCGCTGCGGAGAGAGCCCGTGCCGGTCTGCTGCGCGCCCGCGCTTGTCGTGATCAACGGAAAGAGACCCGACTGGTCCTGGCGAATCAGCGCGCGCGCCTGCCGGTAGGCCGCTTCGGCGGCCTTGAGTGTCTGGTTGGATATGTCGACCTGGGCCGCCAGACGGTCAAGTGTGGGGTCGCCGTAGATCTGCCACCAGGGTCCGCGGTCGACGGCGTCGTTGGGCATCGCCGGCCGGAAGCCCATGGTCTCCTTGAAGTCTGCCGTGGGCGGCGTGGCCGGCGGCGGGCGCTGGTAATCCGGACCGACCAGGCACCCCGACAACGATACCAGGCAAAGCAGAACGGCGAGCCGCCTCATGCCGTCGCCCCTGCACTGCCCAGCGCGCGGGCAACCCGGCTGGGACGATCGCGGTCGCGGCGGCGAAAGCGGTCGAGATAGAGGTAGATCACCGGGGTCGTATAGAGGGTCAGGATCTGGCTGACGACCAGGCCGCCGATGATCGAGATGCCGAGCGGGCGGCGCAGCTCCGCGCCGTCGCCGAAGCCGAGCGCCAGCGGCAGGGCGCCCAGAATGGCCGCCATCGTCGTCATAAGGATCGGACGAAAGCGCAGCAGGCAGGCCTCGTGGATGGCGGCACGCGGATCGAGACCCTCGTTGCGTTCGCGCTCCAGCGCCACGTCGATCATCATGATGGCGTTCTTCTTGACGATACCGATCAGCAGCAGCACGCCGATCATTGCGATGATGCTGAACTCCACGCTGGCGTACTGCAGCGCGAGGAGGGCGCCCACGCCGGCCGATGGCAATGTCGACAGGATCGTGAGCGGGTGAATGTAGCTCTCGTAGAGCATGCCGAGCACGATGTAGACGGCCACCAGGGCTGCGAGGATGAGCAGCAGCTGGTTGTCGAGCGACTGCTGGAAGGCACGCGCCGTCCCCTGGAACGCGCCATGAATGGTGGCCGGCACACCGATGTCGATCATGGTGGCGTTCACGTAGGCGATGGCGTCGCTCAGCTTCTTGTCAGGCGCCAGATTGAACGAGATGGTGCTGGCGACGAAGAGCCCCTGATGATTGATGGCAAGCGGCGTGTTTCCGAACTCGTAACGGGTAACGGCAGACAGCGGCACCATCGTCTCGGGCAGAAGGCTGACGGCGGCCCCGGTCGAGGCGACGCCACGGCCGCTCGTGGCGAACTGGTTGGTGCGCTGGTTGCGCACCGCCTGGGCCGGATCGATGGCGCCGGGTTGCAACGGCACCGTCGACACGATGGCACCGGTGGCCTGCGCGCCGCTGATCGACCCGCCCGACGTGCTGACATAGATGTCCTTCAGGGACTCGGGATTCGCCCAGTGTTCGGGCGCGACCTCCATGACGACATGGTACTGGTTGAGCGCATTGTAGATTGTCGAGACCTGACGCTGGCCGAAGGCGCCGTAGAGCGTGGCCGAGATGTTGCGCGTCGACACGCCGAGGCGACTTGCAGCGTCGCGATCGATCGTCAGATCGACCTGCAGGCCACGCTGCTGCTGATCGGAATCGACATCGGTGATCACCGACGAGTCCCGCCGCAGCGCCTCGGTCAGGCGGGGGCCCCAGGTGTAGAGATCGGACAGCGAGTCGGCCTGCAGGGTGAACTGGTACTGCGCGTTGGCCTGACGGCCGCCGATCCGGATGTCCTGCACCGCCTGCAGAAAGAGCACCGCGCCCGGGACCTGCGCCAGACGCGGGCGCAGGCGGGCGATCACCTGATCGGCCGACTCGGTACGCTCGCCCAGCGGCTTCAGCGTGGCGAAGACGAAGCCGGAGTTGGTCTGGAAGCCGCCGGTGAAGCCCGCGACACTCTGGATCGCCGGATCGGCGCGGATGATCTCCATGTACTGCCGGAACTTACGCCGCATCGCCTGAAACGAGATGCTCTGGTCGGCGCGGATGCCGCCGACGATACGGCCTGTATCCTGCTGGGGAAAGAAGCCCTTCGGAATCGTCGTGTAGAGATGGACGTTGAGCAGCACCGTGGCAAGGAACACCAGCATGGTCAGTCGGGGATGGCGCAGCACCAGGTTGAGGCTGCGGCCATAAGCCCACTGCAGGCCGCCAAAGGCGCGCTCGCTTGCCCGGAAGAACAGCCCCGGCTTTCGGTCCGTGGGCTGCCGCAGCACATAGGCGCACATCATCGGCGTGGTCGTCAGCGAGACCACCATCGAGATCAGGATGGCGACCGACAGGGTGACGGCGAACTCACGGAACAGGCGGCCGACGATGCCGCTCATCAGCAGGATCGGGATGAACACCGCGATCAGCGACAGGCTCATGGACACGACGGTGAAGCCGACCTCGCGCGCGCCCTGCAGCGCCGCTTCCACGCGCGACATGCCCGCCTCGACGTGGCGCGAGATGTTCTCCAGCACGATGATGGCATCGTCGACGACGAAGCCCGCCGCGATGGTGAGCGCCATCAGCGACAGGTTGTTCAGGCTGTAGCCCAGCAGATACATGGCGCCGAAGGTGCCGATCAACGACACCGGCACCGCCACGGCGGCGACGAAGCCGGCACGGAACGAGCGCAGGAAGGCGAAGGTCACCAGAACGACCAGGATGACGCCGATGATCAGGGCCTGCTCGACCTCGCGGAGCGAAGCACGGATCGTGGTGGTGCGGTCGCTCACCACCGTCAGGTCGACGTCGTTGGGCAGGCTGGCCTGGAGGTCGGGCAGCAGCTCCTTCACCTGGTCAACGGTCTCGATGATGTTGGCGTTGGGCTGCTTGTAGATCAGCACCAGCACCGAACGCTTGCCGTTGGCCTGCCCCTCGTTGCGGATGTTCTCGACCGAATCGATGACCTCGGCCACGTCCGACAGGCGCACCGGCGCGCCGTTGCGCCAAGCGATGATCAGGGATCGGTACTCGTCGGCGACGCGCGCCTGGTCGTTGGAATAGATCTGGAAGCGCCGCTCGCCGACTTCGATGGCCCCCTTGGGGGCGTTTGCGTTGGCCGACGCAAGGGCGGCGCGAACGCTCTCGAACCCGATCCGGTACTTGGTGAGGGCGCTCGGGTTGATCTCGACGCGCACGGCTGGCAGCGAGCTGCCGCCCAGCGTCACCTGGCCGACGCCGGCGACCTGCGACAGCTTCTGCTGCAGGACGTTCGACGCGGCATCGTAGAGGCGGCCCTGGCCCAGGGTGTCGGAGGTCAGCGCCAGCACCAGCACGGGCGCATCGGCGGGGTTGATCTTCCTGTACTGCGGGTTGCTGCGCAGATCGCTCGGCATGTCGGCGCGCGCCGCGTTGATGGCCGCCTGCACGTCGCGCGACGCGCCGTCGATGCTGCGCGACAGATCGAACTGCAGGGTGATGCGCGAGTTGCCGACGGTGCTCGAGGAAGTGATCTCGCTCACCCCCGCGATCGCCCCCAGCCGCCGCTCGAGCGGCGTGGTGACACTGGTGGCGACGGTCTCGGGCGACGCGCCGGGCAGGTTGGCGGTGACCTGAATGGTCGGAAAGTCGACCTTGGGCAGCGGCGACACCGGCAGGCCCAGCAGCGCCACGGCGCCCGCCAGCGCCAGGCCGACCGTCAGCAGGGTGGTGGCCACAGGCCGCGCGATGAAGGGCGCCGACAGGTTCACAGGCGGCCCTCGGCGACTTCGGGGCCGTCCGCGAGCGGATGACGCGGCGTGTCGAGCGGCTGGCCGCGCAGCCGCCGGCCCAGCCGGTCGAAAGCGAGATAGATCACCGGCGTCGTGAAGAGCGTCAGCAGCTGGCTCACGATCAGTCCACCCACGATGGTGAGGCCCAGGGGCTGGCGCAGTTCCGAGCCGGTGCCCGAGCCCAGCATCAGCGGCAGGGCGCCGACCAGCGCGGCGACCGTGGTCATCAGGATCGGCCTGAAGCGCAGCAGGCAAGCCTGGTGGATGGCCTCCTGTGGCGTCTTGCCCTGCTGGCGCTCGGCCTCGAGAGCAAAGTCGATCATCATGATGGCGTTCTTCTTGACGATGCCGATCAGCAGAACGATGCCGATGATGGCGACGACACTGAGGTCGGTGCCCGCCAGCATCAGGGCCAGCAGCGCGCCGATGCCGGCCGACGGCAGGGTCGACAGGATCGTGATCGGGTGGATGTAGCTTTCGTAGAGCACGCCGAGCACGATGTAGACCGTCACGATGGCCGCCAGGATCAGCAGGAGCTGGCTGCTGAGCGACTTCTGGAAAGCAAGCGCCGCGCCCTGGAAGTGGCTGGTGATGGACCGAGGCAGGCCGATCTCGGCCTGCGCGGCCGTGATCGCATCGACCGCCTGCCCGAGCGCGGCGCCGGGCGCCAGATTGAAGGAGATGGTCGTCGCCGGAAACTGCCCGAACCGGTCGATCCGCAGCGGCGCCGTCTTCTCCTCGAAGGTAGCGATGGCCGACAACGGCACCTGCTTGCCGCTGCCCGGGCCCGGCAGGTAGAGGTTGGCCAGCGCATCCAGCGAGCGGGCCACGGTGGGATCGATTTCGTAGATCACACGGTACTGATTGGACTGGGTGTAGATGGTCGACACGATGCGCTGGCCGAAGGCGTTGTAGAGCACGTTGTCGACGGACGCTGCCGTAATGCCGAAGCGCGCCGCAGCATCGCGGTCGACACGGACGAACATCGACAGGCCCTTGTTCTGTAGGTCGCTGGTGACGTCGACGATCTCGGGCACCTTGTGCAGGCGCTCCATGAGGCGCGGCACCCATTCGTCGAAATCCTCGGAACGCGCGCTTTCCAGCACAAATTGGTATTGCGTGCGGCTCACCGTGGAGTCGATGGTGAGGTCCTGGGCCGGCTGCATGTAGAGCGAGATGCCGCTGACCGCTGCGGCTTCGCGCTGCAGGCGCCGGATGATTTCGCTCGCCGTCGCGGTGCGCGCCGCCAGCGCCTTGAGGTTGATCAGCATCCGGCCCGAGTTCAGGGTCGGGTTGGTGCCATCGACGCCGACGAACGACGTCAGGCTTTCGACGTCGGGATCGGCGAGCAGCACCTCGGCAAGCGCGCGCTGGCGCTCGCTCATCGCGTCGAAGGATATGCTCTGCGGCGCCTCGGTGACCGCCTGGATCAGGCCGGTGTCCTGGACCGGAAAGAAGCCCTTGGGCACCACGACATAGAGCACGACGGTCAGCACCACGGTCCCGACGGCGACGACGAGGGTCAGCGCCTGGTGGCGGAGCACCACCACCAGCCAGCGGTCGTACAGGGCGGTCAGGGCGGCGAACCAGCGCACGCCCGTCTCCGGCGCCGCAGCCGCGGCCGGTCCCGCGACGGGGTGCTGCTTCAGGAGGTAGGCGCACATCATGGGCACCAGGCTGAGCGACACCAGGGCCGATATCAGGATGGTGACGGACAGGGTGACGGCAAACTCGCTGAACAGGCGCCCCACCACGTCGGCCATGAACAGCAGCGGGATCAGCACGGCGATCAGCGAGACGGTGAGCGAGACGACGGTGAAGACGATCTGCCGCGATCCCTTGAGCGCCGCCGTCTTGGGATCGTCGCCGCGTTCGATGTAGCGCGCGATGTTCTCGATCATGACGATGGCGTCGTCGACCACGAAGCCCGTCGCGATGGTGAGCGCCATGATCGACAGATTGTTGAGGCTGA
Organism: Alphaproteobacteria bacterium; assembly: GCA_010032545.1. Lineage (GTDB taxonomy): Bacteria > Pseudomonadota > Alphaproteobacteria > Reyranellales > Reyranellaceae > Reyranella. The sequence goes on along the minus strand of RGPT01000043.1, from coordinate 7,458 downwards.
AGCCCGCGAGATACATCACGGCAAGCGTACCGACCAGCGACAGCGGCACCGACAGGCTGGGGATCAGGGTGGCGCGCGCATTGCCGAGGAAGGCGAAGATCACGGCAACGACCAGGACGACGGCAAAGGCCAACTCGATCTGCACGTCGTGCACCGAGGCCCGAATGGTGAGCGTGCGGTCGCTGACAATGGCCACGTCGAGCGCGACCGGCAGGGAGCCACGCAGCTGCGGCAGCAGCGTCTTGATGCGGTCGACGACCTCGATGACGTTGGCCCCGGGCTGGCGCTGCACGTTCACGATCACCGCGGGCGTTGCGTTCACCCAGGCGGCGATCCGGTTGTTCTCCTGCGCCTCTTCGATGGTGGCGACTTCCTTCAGCCTGACCGGCGAGCCGTTGCGATAGGCGACGATCACCTCGCCGAAGACCGCCGGGTCGGTGATCTGGTCGTTGGCGTTGATCGTGAAGGACCGCGCCGGTCCATCGAAGTTGCCCTTGGGCGTGTTGACGTTGGCGGTGGTGATCGTGGTCCGGATGTCGTCGATGTTGAGGCCGTAGGCGGCCAATGCGGTGGGATTGGCGCGTATCCGCACGCCGGGCTTCTGGCCGCCCTCGAGGCTGACCAGGCCGACACCGGGGACCTGCGAGATCTTCTGGGCGAGACGCGTGTCGACAAGATCGTGGACCTTTGTCAGCGGTACGGTCTTGGAGGTGACGGCGAGGGTCAGAACCGGCGCGTCCGCCGGATTGACCTTGGCGTAGACCGGTGGCGCCGGCAGGTCGCCCGGCAACAGGTTGCCGGCAGCGTTGATGGCCGCCTGGACCTGCTGCTCGGCGACATCGAGGGCGAGCGTCAGATCGAACTGCAGCGTGATCGCCGAGGCCCCCGCCGAGCTGGTCGAGGTCATCTGGTTGAGCCCGGGCATCTGGCCGAACTGGCGTTCGAGCGGCGAGGTGATCGACGACGTCATGACCTCGGGGCTGGCGCCAGGGTAGAGCGTCAACACGCGGATCGTCGGATAGTCGACCTGAGGCAGGGCCGACAGCGGCAGGAACTTGTAGGCGATCATGCCCACAAGCATGATCGCCACCATCAGCAGCGAGGTACCGACCGGCCGTTCGATGAAGAGCCGCGACGGGTTCATGTCGCGGCCGAGGTCATTGGTTCAACCGCGGCGGCGGCGTGGTGGCACCGGGCGGTGCCGCCGCGACCGGCGGGCCGGCGGCACCACGCGGCATGGCCGACGGCCGGCGAATCTTGGCACCGTTTCGCAGGCGGTCTGTGCCGTCGACGACGACGACGTCGCCCACCTGAAGGCCCTTTGTGACGGCAACCCGCTCGCCGTCGGTCACACCTAGGTCGACGACACGGATTTCGACGGTGTCGTCGGCCTTCACGAGATAGACGAACGTGCCGGGCTGGCCGCGCTGGATGGCGGCCGACGGGACGACCGTTGCGTCCTTCACCGTCTCGACCAGCAGACGGATGTTCACGAACTGGTTGGGAAAGAGGTTCTCGTCCGGATTCTCGAAGAGGGCACGGAGCTTCACGGTGCCGGTCGTGGCATCGATCTGGTTGTCGCTGGTGTCGAGGCGGCCAACGCCCAGCTCGACCTTCTGGGCGCGGTCGAGCGCCCGTACTTCGAGCGCCGCACCGGAACGCAGGCGCTTGCGTACCGCGGGCAGGCTGTCCTCCGGAATGGTAAAGACCACGGAAATCGGCTGGACCTGAATAATGACGCAGATGCTGGTGGCGTCGCCCATGGTGACGTAGTTGCCCTTGTCGACCTGGCGCAGGCCGATGCGGCCAGTCAGCGGTGCCACGATCTTCGTATAGGTGACGTTAAGCCGGGCCGCATCGACCAGCGCCTGGTTGATAACCAGGGCGGCTTCGTACTGGCGCACCAACGCCGCCTGCGTGTCGAGCTGCTGGCGGGCAATCGAATCCTGGGCAACCAGCTTCTTATAACGCTCGAGGTCGATCTGTGCGTTCTTGAGCAGCGCCTCGTCGCGCTGCAATTGGCCCTGCGCCTGCTGGAGGGCGACCTGGTAGGGGCGCGGGTCCACGACGGCCAGCAGCTCGCCCTCCTTGACCATCTGGCCCTCCTTGAGGTGGACCTCGACGAGCTGGCCGGTGATCTGGGTCTTGACGTTCACGGTGGCAAGCGGCGTGACCGTGCCGAGCGCCCGGATGACCACCGGGATGTCGCCTTTGGCCGCGGCCGCTACGCCGACCGGCACGCCGGCACCGGGCGGGGAGCGGCCCGCCGGCGCCTGGGGGGCTGATGTTCCGCCCTGCGCAATAAACCAGCCGGCACCCACGACAACCGCGAGCCCCAAGCCGATCCCCACAAGGGTCCGCAGCCGTTTCATCGTTCGATCGTGCCCCTAACCAAGACAGTTCGTCTGTACTACGAGCTGGCAGGACGGAGTCTCCCCCAGTGGTCGGGGCCGCGCAAGGAACTCGACGGAAACCGCCGCTCCCCCAATTCCTTAATGTTCGGGCAGTATCGTTCGCCGCCAAGGGACCAAGGGGCGAGCGATGGCGGTGATGCTCGGCGGGGGACGCACCGGGAATTGCCAGACCGGCGCTTGGCTTGCCTGGCTTCTGGCCGCATCTCTGATGGTGCCCTGGCAAGAACCGCAGGCGCAAGCCCTGCGTCCGGCGCCGCCGCAAGAGGCGGCCACGACGACCCTGGGGGGCGAACTCCGGCGCTTCCTCCACGACGAGGCGACGGCGATCGTACATTTCCGCGGCTACTTTTTCGACCGCCAGAACCTCGTGCCCCCCTCCAACGTCGGTCTGGTGGCCGGTGGCTGGATGGGCTTCCAGAGCGGCTGGTTCTACGACGCGGTCCAGGTCGGCGCCGTCGGATACACGACGTAGCCCGTCTGGGCGCCGCAAGGTCCCCAGAACACCTCCAACGGAACGTCGCTCCTGAAGCCCGGCGGCTATGGCTTCTTCACGTTGGGCCAAGCCTCTGCCTCCGCCCGTTGGAAGGGCCAGACCTTCACCGGCTTCCGCCAGCACCTCGACGAGCTGGAAGTCAATCCACCGGACGACCAGGAGTTGCGTCAAACCTTCGAGGCCTACGCTTTGCGCGGCACGGTCGGCCAGGCGAGCTATTTCGCGGGCTGGGTCGCCGCCATCAAGCCGCGCGACTATTCCACCTTCATCAACATGGGCGAGCAGGCTGGCGCGCCCAACTTCAATGCCGGCATGGCACTCGGCAGCGTGAAATACGGCACCCGAAAGGCTCCAGCTCAGGCCACGCGTGGCCTTCGTCAACCAGTATCTCGGCGGCGCACGGATCAACAGCCAGACGGAGTATCGCGTCACCCTCAACTACGAGCTGACCTGGAAGGGTCCGCGCCGTCAGTAGCAACGAGAGCGCCACATCAGTCGGCCGCCTTCTCCGGCACATAGAGCGAATGGCCACCGGCCCGGAATTTCTCGCTCATCTCGTCCATGCCCTTCTTGGCGTACTCCCGGATGTCCTGGGTGATCCGCATGGAGCAGAACTTCGGCCCGCACATCGAGCAGAAATGCGCCGTCTTGTGCGCCTCCTTGGGCATCGTCTCGTCGTGGAACTTCTCGGCCGTGGCCGGATCGAGCGAGAGATTGAACTGATCCATCCAGCGGAAGTCGAAGCGCGCCTTGGAGAGCGCATCGTCGCGCAGCCGCGCCGCGGGATGGCCCTTGGCGAGGTCGGCGGCGTGGGCGGCGATCTTGTAGGTGATGACACCCACCTTCACATCGTCACGATCGGGCAGGCCCAGATGCTCCTTGGGCGTGACGTAGCAAAGCATCGCCGTGCCGAACCAGCCGATCATGGCCGCCCCGATGCCCGAGGTGATGTGGTCGTAGCCCGGCGCAATGTCGGTCACCAGCGGTCCCAGGGTGTAGAACGGCGCCTCGCCGCACTCCTTGAGCTGCTTGTCCATGTTGGCCTTGATCTTGTGCATGGGCACATGGCCCGGGCCCTCGATCATCACCTGGCAGCCCTTGTCCCAGGCAACCTTGGTGAGCTCGCCCAAGGTCGTGAGTTCGGCGAACTGCGCGGCATCGTTGGCGTCGGCGTTGCAGCCGGGACGAAGCCCATCGCCCAGCGAGAACGAGACATCGTACTTGCGCATGATGTCGCAGATGTCGCCGAAATGTTCGTAGAGGAAGCTCTCGCGATGCTCGGTGAGACACCACTGCGCCATCATCGAACCGCCGCGACTGACGATGCCGGTCACGCGCTTGGCCGTGAGCGGCACGTGCGCAAGACGCACACCGGCATGGATGGTGAAGTAGTCGACGCCCTGCTCGGCCTGCTCGATCAGCGTGTCGCGGAAGACCTCCCACGAGAGCTTGGTCGGATCGCCGCCCACCTTCTCCAGCGCCTGGTAAATCGGCACGGTGCCGATCGGCACCGGCGCGTTGCGCACGATCCATTCGCGCGTGTCGTGGATGTTGCGGCCGGTCGAGAGATCCATGACGGTGTCGGCGCCCCAGCGGATCGCCCACACCATCTTCTCGACTTCTTCTTCCATGGAGGAAGTGACCGCCGAATTGCCGATGTTGGCGTTGATCTTCACCAGGAAGTTGCGACCGATGATCATCGGCTCGAGTTCGCCATGGTTAATATTGGCCGGGATGATGGCGCGGCCAGCCGCGATTTCGCTCCGTACGAACTCGGGCGTGATGAAGGCTGGCAACGCCGCGCCAAAGCTCTCGCCGTCGGCCAGCCTCTCCTCGGCCCCTTCGAGCATCTCCTGGCGGCCGAGGTTCTCGCGCGCGGCAACGTAGATCATCTCCTTGGTGACGATGCCGGCGCGGGCGAACTCGTACTGGGTGATCGGCGCGCCCGCGAGCCCGCGCAGAGGCCGCGCCGTATTGGGAAACGGCTGCAGCGCCGAGCTCTTCACGTTGCCGTTGTCGAGCGGCGCGATCGGCCGGCCGTCGTATTCCTCGACGCCACCGCGTTCGATCACCCAGGGGCGGCGCGTGGACGCCAGGCCCTTTCGGACGTCGATCGTCACCGAGGCATCGGTGTAGGGCCCGGTCGTGTCGTAGACCCGCACCGACGGTTCGGTCGGCACGGACATGGTGATCTCGCGCAAGGGCACGCGGAGGTCTGGCGCCGCCTCGGGCGCGACGTAGACCTTGGCCGAGGACGGCAGCGGTCCGGTGGTGACTTTGGGCTGTAGCGGTGTCGAAACGATCGTGTCCATGACGAGGATCTCCCGTGGCTGAAGGCAGACGGAGATCCGGCGGTGACGTGCAAAGGAGGTATCCAGTCCCTTCGCCGGCATGACCCGGATCAGGTTCAAAGGGTCACCGCGCTGTCGCCACGTCGTGGCGGCCGTCGATATCTCAGCCCCTTGTCGGGACCCCCCTTGGACGCGGCCACCCTAGCCCCCTGTCGAGGACGGTCAAGGGGACCATTTCCTGACACAGCTTGTGTTCCGCGCCGCGTGCTGCTGATTGCCACAAAGCCGGCTCATGTCGTTGAGCCAGCGGGCAAATCGCCCCTCCCGATCGGTTGTGCCGCCGGGCCCGGATCAGGCCGTCTTGGCCTTGAGCTCCTCGAGCTGCTGCCGGGCGCCCGCGATCATGCACGACAGGTCGGACGTCAACATCACCATGTCGAAGCCGCGCTTCACCGCGCCCGATGCGAAGGCGGCACCGGCGCAGTGCATGACGCACTTGATGCCCGCCTTATGCGCCGCTGCCAAAATCTTGTCGCAGGTGGCGATATGGAGCGGGTCCGGATTGTCGCCGCGCGGCGGCAATCCCAGGGCGAACGACAGGTCGGCCGGCCCGATGTAGACGGCGTCGAGGCCGGGCGTGGCGCAGATGGCATCGAGATTGGCCAGGCCCTCCTTGGTCTCGATCATGGCCATGACGACGATCTCGTCGTTGGCCTTGGCCACGTAGTCGGCACCGCCGTAGTGCACGGCGCGCACCGGCCCGTTCGAGCGCATGCCGACCGGCGGGTAGCGGCACGCCGCCACTGCCATCGCGGCTTCCTGGGCGTTGTTCACCAGCGGCACGATGATGCCGTAGGCGCCGAGGTCGAGCGCCTTCATGATCGCCGCCGGCTCGTTCCAGGCGACCCGCACGACCGGGACCGTGTCGGTCTGCGAGATCGCCTGCAGCATCGGCGCCACGTCCTTCATTTCGGCAGTGCCGTGCTGCAGGTCGACGCACAGGGCATCGAAACCCTGCCGCGCCATAACCTCTGCAGTGAAGCCGTGGGACACGGAAAGCCAGCCCAGCGTCACGCATTTGCCATCACGCCACATCTGCTTGATTTTGTTCGGTCGCATGGCGGAACCTCTGGTGTTCTTGGTCGATCCCATAATCGGGTTGTCTCAATCAAGCTCACGCGGCTCCTTGAATCAAGGGTCCCCGAGACGGCAAGGCCGCCACTTCGAGGGCTGAAGCCAGGCGTTCGTTGCCTAGAAGTTCACGCCATGATCCGCGTTGCCCGCATCGGCATAGCTTATTGCGGCTCGATCTTGGCGAGCTTGATGTAGCGGAGCCAGTCGTCGCGCTCGCGGTCCACGAAGGCATCGCACCGGGCGATATCCCATTCGCGCGGCGGTGGTTGAAAGCCAAGCTGCTTCACGCGCTCGAGAACGGCGGGTTCGTAGAGCGCATCCATGATGAGTCGGTTGAGCCGCCGCTTGATCTCGAGCGGTGTTTCCTTGCGCACGGAAAAGCACGAAAAGGCGATGATGTTGAAGCCGGGATAGGTCTCGGCGATGGCCTCGACCTCGGGGAAGAGCGCCGAGCGCTCGGCCGAAGTAACGGCAAGCGCGCGCACGAAGCCTGAGCGAACGTAGCTCTCGCCCACCACCTGATCGGGAAAGACCGCATCGACGCGGCCTGCGGCGAGATCCTGGATCGAGGCCACGGCGTCGCGATAGGCCACCTCCTCGAACTTCACGCCGGTCGTCACCTCGAACAGCGCCGACGGCACGCGCGAGGAGGCGTTGCCGTAACCCGAGAACAGTTTTTCCCTGCTGGCCTTGGCGAAGGCCACGAATTCCCTGACCGTCTTGTAGGGCGCATCCTTGTTCACCAGCATGAAATTGCCGACCGAGCCGTTGACCGCCACCGTGGTGAAGTCCGCCGGATCGTAGGTCATCTGCTTGTAGAGGCCGGGATTGGCGGCCAGCGTACTGGTTGAGCCCAGCAGCAACGTGTAGCCGTCGGCAGCGGCGTTCTTGACCTGGGTCGTTCCGATCATGCCGGTCGCACCGGGCTTGTTCTCGATCACGAAAGGCTTGCCCGTCACCGTCTCGAGTTGCTTGCCGACCAGACGCGAGATGATGTCGGTCGATCCGCCCGGCCCGAAGGGCACAAGGATCTTCACCGGTTTGGATGGATAGGCTTCCTGCGCGACCGCCGGGGCATGCGGCCAGACGAGCGGCAAACCGCCGAAACCGGCCAACAGAGCTCTAC
>RGPT01000420.1 GCA_010032545.1 Alphaproteobacteria bacterium | reverse complement strand
CGCTGAACAGGTTGGTCGACATGTTGAAGTTCAGGTTGCCCGTGAGCTGCGTCATCGTCGAATAGCCGAGGGGGTTGAGCCCGCTCTTGGCGTCGAGATACGCCTGCTGCGTCGGGAAGGTGTAGATGAACTGCGGCGCCGCGGTGCGCTGGTCGTAGATGTGCTGGAAGTCGAAGCCGACCTTGTAGCTGTGGCTGCCGCGGATCAAGGTGAAGTTGTCGATCACCTGCGTCATGTTCTGCTGGAAGTCGAAGCCCGCGTTGCCCTGGCCCGTGCCCGACACCGCGCCGCCGAAGCCCGCGACGCCGGAGATGAGGACCGCGGGACCGGTGCCCGAATCCGTGTTGGCGACCGAGCTCTGGTGACGATGCGCGTACTGCACGCGGAACTCATTCAGCTTGTTGGCGCTCACGCTGCTCACGACCTGGGCGGCGATCGAGTCCATCGCGTCGAGGAAGTCGGTGGCGCGATCGAGGGTGTTGATGCCGCCGCCGCTGTTGTAGGGCGCGTCGTTGTGAAACTGCACCCAGCGGACCGTGGCGCGGTTGGCGTTGTTGATTTGGTAGTCGCCCTTGGCGATCTTGAACTTGCCGGTCTGCACGTTGGGCGCCGCCGCAGGCTGCGGCTTGAGGCCGAGGGCGGAGCAGCCGTCACCCTGGCCTGGAAGCAGGCTTCGGCCGTAGCCTCCTTGGGCAGATGACATTCGACCAAGAATTCGGCGCCCTTGGGCAGGCCGGCCGGCAAGGTGACTTCGATGACCTGATCAGGCCCGCTGGGTTTACCCGCAGGCAAGGCTACGGCGATATCGGGCTTACCTTTCACCACGACCCGTGCCTTGGACCAAATAAGCGAAGCGTTGTCGGCATGGAGATTAACCGATGAGAGAAAGACCTTGGGCGAAGCGCCTTCCGGCACGGCCATCCGGAAATCCTCCATCGTGACGACGGGGTCGACCGGGAGCTGCCAGCCCTTGGGGCCGTTAAGCTTGCCGATATGCCCGATGGCGCCGAAGCGGGACAGGGAGTCTTGCCACGATTTGATCGCGTCGACCAAAGCCGGGACGTCGGTGGGCGTTGCCTTACGCCAATCGGCGCGTATCGGGTCCAGGAAGGTCGAAGGCGCTGCTTCATTCAGCGAAGTCCAGAGCGTCCCGAGATACTTCGCGTTGAGCCCAAGCAGGTGAGCGACCTGGGGAATGGTGGTCGTACCGTCACGCAGGGCATCGCGGTGGGTGATCGTAGCGGTCAGATAAGGTTGGAGCGGCAGGCGGCCGTCGCCGCCGACAAGGTCGACCTTGATGCCCTGGACGGTCCTGCTCTCCGGTTTCACCGTGACGCTGTAGCGGGCGTAGAAGGCCTTGATCGCGGCGATCTTCTCATTGGTCCAGTCTCGCTTAGTCACCTTGTCCGAGAAGGCCAGTCCGTCGGAAAGCAACACCGCGTGCTGAGCGACGTCCTTGCCGGCATCGAGGTACTTGGAGAGCAGGCCCGGGGACATGACCAGGGCCGCGCCGACGTTCGTGAAACCTTCGCCGGCGGAGCCGTCGACCGGGAACTCACGGGCCGGGTCGAGCGTGGCGACGCCGGTCAGGTCACGGATCGCGTAAGCGTATTCGGCATTGGAAAGACGCCTGAGCACCACTGGTCCGGGGTCGCCGGCGTTGGCGAGGGCGATC
>RGPT01000419.1 GCA_010032545.1 Alphaproteobacteria bacterium | reverse complement strand
TCGGCGAGGCTGAGGTCGAGATAGTCCTCGACCTTGCGGCTGGTGATGGGGACCTTGAGCCCGTCGAGCTGCTCGATGACATTCTTGGCGCCGTCCACGGAGGGGCGACCATCCAGCGGCATGAGCTTGATGAAGTCCGTCACGGTGGCGTCGATGACGGCCTTGTCCTGCGTCTTGAACCTGGCGGCGATGACCTCGCGCAGCTTCGCCTCGTTCTTGAGGCCCCACTGGGCGCCCTCCACATAGGCGCGCATGAAGCGCAGGGCGGTATCGCGGTTCGCCTTTATATACGGGGCGGTCATCACCACGGAGTCGAAGATCCATGCGCCGCCGGCTTCCGAGAGATCGAAGATCGGAATGAAACCGCGCGCCTTCGCCTGGGATATGGCGGGCTCCAGCAGGGGCGCCGCGTCAAGCCGCCCGGCGATCAGGGCGGCGAAGCGCTGGCCGGTGCCGCCGACCTGGGTGATCTCCACATCCTGACGGCTCATGCCGAGTTTGGGGAGCAGGATCGACAGGGCGATGTCGGTCTCCGACCCGAAGGTGCTGATGCCGACCTTGGCGCCCTTGGGGAGCGCGGGCTCGAGCTTCTTGGCGGTGAAGATGGTCATGGGCAGAATATTGGCGCTGGCGGCGATTGAGCGCAGGTCGGCCCCCTGCCCGTTCGCCTGCACCACCGGGGAGAGGCCCACATGCATGGCCTGGATCTCGCCGGAGAGCAGCCCGAGATCCTTCACGAGATCACCATGAAGCACCTGATGCGCAGCGGGCAGCTCGACCTGCAGGATTTCCTCGACCGCGTCGACATGCTCGGGGCTCTCGGGCGTACGGTGCTCATCTCGAACTACGGCGAGTATCACCGGCTGGCGGCGTACCTGTTCCGCCACACGAAGAAGATGATCGGCATCGTCATGGGCGTGCCGACGCTCCGGGAGATTTTTGACGAGAAATATTACGCCGACCTGGAGGGCGGCATCCTGGAGAGCTTTGGCCGGCTCTTCAAAAACGACCTCAAGCTTTACGCCTATCCCCTGCGCGACGCCAAGACCGGCGCGCTGATCACGGCCGGCAATTTGCGCGTCGCCCCGCACCTGCGGCACCTCTACGCCTACCTCATCGAGAACCGGCTCATCGAGAGCCTGCGCGACTTCGACGAGCGTTGCCTGCCCATTTTCTCGCGCGATGTGCTGGGGCAGATTCGCGCCGGTGACCCGGCGTGGGAAAGCACGGTGCCTCCTGCGGTCGCCCAGATCATCAAGGAGCGGAAGCTGTTCAATTACGGCAGCACGGCGAAAGACGAGCCGAAGCCGGCCGCGTGAGCCACGCGCGGTTTAGCGCACGCTTTTCCCCAGGGACAAAACGGCGACGTAAACAAAGCCCAGCACCAGTCCCACAGCCACGGCCCACCACAGCCAGCTTTAAGGGCTTGGGAGAGCCGTCGTCTTCTTCGTCCTCGTCGGGCAGGTGCAACGCTCCCAAGGATGAATCCAACATGCTGCGGATGCCTTGTCCATGGGCTGCAGACACGGGCATGACCTCACCCAAGCCAAGCTCGAAAAACTCCACCAATCGGTGGCCCTCTTGCATGCCTTCAGCTTTGTTGGCCACTAACAAACAAGGTTTGCCCAATCGTCGCAAATAATTAGCGATGTCATGGTCTTGGGCACTGATGCCTTGGCG
>RGPT01000418.1 GCA_010032545.1 Alphaproteobacteria bacterium | reverse complement strand
TCGTTCTGCAGGTCGTTGTGCAGGCCAAGGCCCTTCTTGGCCAGGTGCTCGCGGATGATCGCCATGCCCAGGTTCGAGCCGCCATCGCCGCCCACTTCCTTGGGCAGCGCATAGCGCAGGTGGCCGGCCTTGTCGGCGCGGCGGCGCATCTCGCGCAGCAGTTCTTCCCAGTCTTCCTTGGGCTGGCCGTCATTGTCCCAGTCGGTGCGCGAATGCTCGCGGCGATGGTCGAAGAAGCGGATGTTGTCGTCCTGGTTCTCGAGCGGCTTGATCTCCTTCTCGATGAAGGCGTCGAGCGCATCGAGCTTGGCCTGGATGTCGGCCGGAATCGTGAAATCCATGATCGTCTCCCCTGTCGGACGGTGGCGGCGCTAAGGCCCGGTCGTCGGGCACTATAGGCGCTCGGTTACCGGCTGTTAACGGGAAAAGGGCACGGATGAAGGTCGGCGCGATACTGGTGAATCTGTCAGTTTGCGCTCGTCTACTTAGCCCGCCAGTGCCTTCGCAATATCATAGGCCGCTTTCGACTGCGGCCAGGCGCGCTTGCCCATCATCATGGCGTGCTCGCTCGAGGCGGTGCCCTTCTGGGCGCGGGCCAGGATGCCCAGCGAGATCTGTGCGTGGCGGAACAGCATGGCGGCCAGGTAGTACTCCCAGTGCGGCACGCTGCTTCGGCCCGAATATTTGCAGTACATGGCCAGCATCTCTTCCTCGGTGGGGATGCCCATTTCCTTCAGCGGCAGGTGCCGCAGGCCACCGGGGACGTCCTCGCCCTGGCGGTAGTAGAGCGCGTACACGGCCAGGTCGGCGAGCGGCTGGCCGATGGTCGACAGCTCCCAGTCCAGGATGGCGATCACCTTCGGCTCGGTCGGGTGCAGCACCAGGTTGGCCAGCTTGTAGTCGCCGTGGACGACGGTGGCCGGCTCCTCCGGCGGGATGTTCTCGGGCAGCCAGTCGGCCAGCCAGTCCATCTCCGGGATCTTGGTGGTTTCCTCCAGCCGGTACTGGCCGACAAAGCGGCTGAGCGTCCGGGCGATATAGTCGGTGGGCTTGCCGTAGTCGGAAAGGCCGACGGCCTGGTAGTCCACCGCGTGCAGCCGGGCGAAGGTTTCGATCATGGAGTCGTGGATCGCCGCCCGCTCCTCGGGGTTCGAGTCCGGCACGTCGTTGCCCCAGATGATGCGGCCTTCCACGTGGTCCATGATGTAGAACCATGTACCGATGACGCTCTCGTCGGTGCACAGCGCATAGGTCTTGGGCACCGGCACATCGGTCGCGCCCAGCGCCGACATCACCTTGTATTCCCGGTCGACCGCATGGGCCGACTTCAGCAGCTGCCCCGGCGGCTTGCGCCGCATGACGTAGCGCTTGCCGCCCGCGGTCAGGCTGTAGGTGGGATTGGACTGGCCGCCCTTGAACTCGCGCGCGTCTAGATTGCCGCTGAAGCCGGCGACATGCTGTTCCATGAACGCCTGCAGCTTGCCGATGTCGAAGGCGCGTCCCGGCGAGACCGGCTGGGTGCCGGTGAACAGGTCCTGGTCAGACATGCTCGGCCTGCTTGGTCCCGGACTGCTCGGTCATCGTGTTCTCCCGTTCGATCATGGTCTGCTCGCCGATGCGCATGGCGCGCGCGGCGATGGTCCAGAGCCCCCCGAGAACCTGTATCCCCAGCACCGCGGCGAAGGCAA
>RGPT01000417.1 GCA_010032545.1 Alphaproteobacteria bacterium | reverse complement strand
CATGCCCTTCAGCAGCACCTTCAGCCCCTCGCGGTCGACGGCGAGGTTGGCCGCCTTGCGCACGCGGATGTCCTTCCAGGGCGAGCCGTCGGCGAAGGAGAGGTGCCAGGTCCAGTTGTGCGGATAGGCGTTGCTGATGAGCTTGAAGCCGGCCTTCTCCAGGCTGGGGATCGCGTCGGGCGAGGGCGCCTCGATCCAGTCGACCTGGCCCGAGCGCAGCGCCGCCGTGCGGGTCGCGGGCTCGGGGATCGGCAGCAGGACCATCTTGTCGAGCTTCGGCACGCGCGCCTTGTCCCAATACTCCTTGTTCGGTGACAGCTCGGCGCGGGTCTGCGGCTGGAAGGCCGTCACCTTCCACGGGCCGGTGCCTGACGGCGTCTGGGCGAACTTGTTCCAGTCCTTGCCGACCTTCTCCCACTGCGCCGGGCTCGACATCATGATCCAGGAGATCTGGTAGGGCAGGAAGGCGTCGGGCGTCTTGGTCCGGATCTCGACGGTCTTGTCGTCGATCACCTTGTACGAAGCGACGGCGGGAATGCGCGAGCGGCCCTGGGCGGCCTGCTTGGGGTCGAACTGCGGGGACTTGTCGTTCAGGATCTTCTCGAGGTTCCACACCACGGCGTCGGCCTTGAAGTCGCTGCCGTCGTGGAACTTGACGCCGTCGCGCAGGGTGAAGGTCCAGCGGGTCGGATCGGCGTCGTCGACCTTCCACGAGGTGGCGAGGCCGGGCACCGGAACCGACGCCTTGTCGGCCGAGGACAGGTCCCAATTGATCAGCGCGTCGTAGACCGTGTAGCCCATGAACCGCATGCCCTCGCCGCCCTGGTCGGTCTGGCCGGTGGTGAGCGGGACATCGGAGGCGGTCATGCCGATGCGGAGTGTGCCCTGGGCCAGTGCCGGGGTGGCGGCCAGAGAAGCGAACACGGCCAGCACGCCGAGAATGGTTTTGGGTTGGTATTTCATGGCAGGTCCTGTTCGTCTGAAGGGCAATTCGGAACCGTACAGGCGAGAACCGTGCCAAAACCCGTGTGGTTAAAATAATGAAACGACCGAGAAACCAGTCAGCTGGGTGGGGTTGGCACTTCGAAGTGCCTTGCGAAGACCTGGCAGCTGATCTGACATCCGTGATCACCCGACTGCTCCACGGTCACCCTGGCAGAACGGGCACGCGGAGAGACTGATTGGCTCGATCCGCTGTGAATGCCTCGATCACATCGTCGTCTTCGGCGAGGCCCGGAAGCGGGAGCATGCCGATGAAGATAGTCCCCGCAGAAACCAACAAGCTCATTCGTCACGGTCGTTGACGTGTGCGTCCCGGCGGCCTTCCGCCGGGCGGCGCGTGCCTTCAATGCCTGTCATACTGTTTCCCGATGTTGTTGAGAGTGACGTTCCCGCTCGCCGCGGCGCACTTCGTGAACCAGGCCGCGCGCACGGTGATGGCGATCGTCGGGCCGGTGCTGGCCGTGGAGCTTGGCCTGTCGGGGGTCGAGCTGGGGACGCTGGCTGCCTGCATGTTCGCCGCCAGCGCCATCAGCGCGGTCTGGACGCGGCGCGCGCCGAAGGCGTCGAGCGCGACGCCCAGCGGCAGCTGCGCCACGGCATAGGCGGCGAACATGCAGGCAGCCAGCGTCCCCAGCTCGACCCCCGACAGGCCAAGCTCCACGGCCAGCACCGGCCCGACGATCGCCATCACCGTGCGCG
>RGPT01000416.1 GCA_010032545.1 Alphaproteobacteria bacterium | reverse complement strand
TGCCGCCGGTTACTCCGGAACGACACCGCCAACGAAGCTGAGGACGCTGCCGAACGATCCGTCTGGATTCGTGGTTTCCACCAGGAAGCGCCCGCTCCAGACCACATACATGGCGCTGAAGGTGCGGCCAGCCTCGAACAGCATCTCGCCGCGCCGCACCGAACGCCGCGCACAGGGCTTGCCCGCAAGGGCGCGCGCCTCCTCCTTGGAGGGAGCCAGGATCAGGCAGGGCGCAGGCTGCAGGGCTTCGTCACGCGGCCCTTCGATGATCTCTTCGACGGCGTGGGCGGCCTGCATGGCCGCCTCAGTTCCAGTCGGTCCGGCTGAAGAGGTAGCCCTGCCCGCGCACGGTCTTGATCCGCACGGGCTGCTCGGCGTCGTCGCCCAGGCGCTTGCGCAAGCGCGAGATGCGCATGTCGATCGAGCGGTCGAGGCCGTCGTGCTCGATGTGGCGCAGCGCGCCGTTGATGTCGTCACGCGAGAGCACCGTGCCCGCACGGCTGGCGAGCAACCACAGCAGGTCGAATTCGGCCGTGCTGAAGGCGATGTCCTTTTCGCCCAGGCGCACGCTGCGCGTCGCGCGGCTGATGAAGAACCGGCCGAAGCGGATCTCGTCCGGGTCGCGCTCTGCCGACTGCGTCGACCCCTGGACCCGGCGCAGGCAGGCGCGCAGGTGGGCCAGCACCACGTGGGGCGTAGCGGGCTTCACCAGGTAGGCGTCGGCGCCCAGGCCCAGGCCCAGCATCTGGTCGATGTCCTGGTCGCGCGCGGTGAGCAGCATGATCGGGCCGGTGTAGCGCATGCGCACTTCGCGACAGACTTCGAACCCGTCCTTGCCGGGCAGCATGCAGTCGAGCACGACTGCGTCCGGGCGGGAAGAGAGGATCCTGTCGACCGCCAGGTCGCCGCGGGTCTCCACTTCGACCTCGATGCCCTGCGCCTGCATGTAGACGCGGATCGAGGTGGCGAAGAGGTCATCGTCCTCGACAAGGAGGACACGGGTCGTTGCGGGGGGCGTAGTGGCCATGCGATGGGCTCCTGCTGCGGGGTCTGTCCCCGGATGATGGAAATTCATTCGACTTCGGCCGGCTCGCGGTTCGCGAGCCAGTGGGTAAGGGATTCAGACGCGCCGCGCAGCGCGGTGGCGAGCCACTGATTCGTCGCCCTCGAGCGAATACAGCGACCAGTTGCCCTTGATCTTGTGCGCCTCGCGCTCCAGGGCATCGAGGTCGTTGCCGTGGGCGAGCTTGCTGAGGCTGTCGGCAAACCGGGCGAATTCGGCCGCGGCCTTGGTGGCGATCTCGGCAAAGAGGTCGAGGTCGCCGTCAATGCCGGCCACGGCCCTCTCGAAGCGCGCCGGCACCTCCGTGCCGCCCAGCGGGCGGTGGTGGGCGAGCACGCGGTCGATCTCGGCGAACAGGGTGTCGACATGGAAAGGCTTGGACACGTATCCGTCCATGCCGGCGTTGAGGAGGCGCTCGCGGTCGCCGATCAGCGCATGCGCGGTGAGGGCGATGACGGGCGTCTTGCCGGTATCGTCGTCGCGGGAGCGCAGGTGGTGGAAGGCCTCGAGCCCGCTCATGCCGGGCAACTGCAGGTCCATCAGCACCAGGTCGGGTTCCTCGACGTCGATCAACTGCAGGCCGGTGACCGCGTCTTCCGCCTCCGAGACATGGTGCCCGCGCTTGGTCAGGAGCCGGGACACGGTGAG
>RGPT01000415.1 GCA_010032545.1 Alphaproteobacteria bacterium | reverse complement strand
GGCAGGTTGGAGGTGACGATGGTGGAGCCGTGCTCGTAGCGTTGGCTGAACACCTCGAACAGCAGCTCGGCCCCGGTCGGCGACAGGGGCACATAGCCAAGCTCGTCGATGATCAGCAGCTTGACCGCCTGCAGGTCCCGCTGGAGCTTGATCAGGCGCCGCTCGTCGCGGGCCTCCATCAGTTGGTGGACCAGGGCGGCGGCCGTGGTGAAGGCGACGCTGAAGCCCTTCTGGCAGGCGGCCAGGCCGAGGCTCAGGGCGATGTGGGTCTTGCCGGTGCCGCTGTTGCCCAGCGCGATGATGTTCTCGCGGCGCAGGATGTACTCGCAACGCGCCAGTTCCAGGACCAGCATCTTGTTAAGGCCGGGAATGGCCGTGAACGCGAAGGTGTCCAGGCTCTTTGTCGCCGGGAAGCGGGCCTGGCGGATCCGCCGCTCGACCAGACGCCGCTCGCGGTCGATCAGTTCCAGCTCGATGAGGCGCAGCAGGTAGCGGGGATGATCGACGCCGCCCTGGGCGCACTCGCGGGCGACCTTGTCATACTCGCGCAGCACCGTGGGCAACTTGAGCTGCTTGAGGTGGTGGGCCAGCAGGATCTGGGGCGTCGCCTGGGTCGTGCCCTGAGGCATCGTATCGGGGAGCGTCGTGTCCGTCGCGCTCATGCCGCCCGCTCCCGCGCCAGCATGGCGTAGTCGGCGGCGCGGGTGGTGCGCACGTCGGTCATGGGCAGATATGGATAGGCGGCCAGGTTGAGCTTGGGCGGTCGTCGCTCGATCCGCGCCAGGACGATCTGCTTGACCGCGTCGAAGGCGATGGCGCCCAGATGGATGGCGTCGGTCGCCGCGGCGGCGACCACGTCCTTGGGCGCGATCTCCATCAGCCTCAGGATCTGGATGAACTCGCGCTTGCCGCGGTTGCCCATGCGCGCTTCCAGAAGGTGGCGCAGATGCTGGAACACCGGCGGCAGGTCCCAGCCCTGCAGCGCGGCCGCCTGGTCCAGGGCGCCCGGCTTGGTCTCGATCAGCGCCAGATAGTGCACGGGGTCATAGACGAACACGCCCTGGCCGTATGAGCGGACGTGGCGGGCGACCTGGGCGCCGTCGCACAGGATCACCACCTGATCGACGAAGCCCTTCACCAGCACCGCCTGGAAGCCGTAGGCGGTCGGGACCGAGTAATCGTTGCCGCGGTAGCGAACCAGCGCCGTGGACGAGACCCGCGCGATGCGCTTCTCGCACGGCTCCAGGGCCGCGGCCGGCAAGTCCCGCAAGGCCGCCAGATCTGCCGCCAGGCGCTGGCCGATGGTCTCGGCGTGGCGGCCGGCGCGGTCGGACAGGCGCTTGCGGCAGCGATCGGCAAGCATGGCGCCCAGCGCCTCATAGCTGGGGGCGACCGGGATCGGGGTCATGAAGTTGGAGCGGGAGAACTTGACCAGCCCCTCGACCTTGCCCTTGTCGTTGCCTTTCCCGGGCCGACCGAACCGATCCCGAAACAGGTAATGGCTGACCAGCTCGGTGAACGCCCGCGTGCGCTCGCGCTTGCCATCGCCGCAGATCTTGGCCACCGCGATCTTGAGGTTATCGTAGAGGATCGACAGCGGCACGCCGCCGAAGAAGGCGAAGGCCGACACGTGCCCGTCCAGGAAGGCCTCGGTCGTCTCGCGCGGATAGGCCTTCACGAAACAGGCGTCCGACTGCGGCAGGTCCATGCAGAAGAAGTGGATCTTCTGG
>RGPT01000414.1 GCA_010032545.1 Alphaproteobacteria bacterium | reverse complement strand
CCGGGCGCCCGCGCCCGCGTTGCGCTGTCGGGTCTGACCATGGCTGAATACTTCCGCGACCAGGAAGGTCAGGACGTGCTGTTCTTCGTGGACAACATCTTCCGCTTTACCCAGGCCGGTTCCGAAGTGTCGGCTCTGCTCGGCCGTATCCCTTCGGCCGTGGGCTATCAGCCGACTCTCGCGACCGACATGGGCGCGCTGCAGGAACGCATCACTTCGACCAACAAGGGCTCTATCACCTCGGTGCAGGCGATCTACGTTCCTGCGGACGATCTTACCGACCCGGCGCCGGCAACCTCGTTTGCTCACCTTGACGCGACCACCACGCTCAACCGCGCGATTTCGGAGCTGGGCATCTACCCGGCGGTCGATCCGCTCGACTCCACTTCGCGCGTGCTGACCCCGGCCGTCGTTGGCCAGGAGCATTACGACACTGCCCGCCGCGTTCAGGAAACCCTGCAGAAGTACAAGTCGCTGCAGGACATCATCGCCATTCTGGGCATGGACGAGCTGTCGGAAGAAGATAAGCTCACCGTCGCCCGCGCGCGTAAGATCCAGAAGTTCCTGTCGCAGCCGTTCCACGTCGCCGAAGTGTTCACCGGCATCCCCGGCAAGTTCGTGCAGGTCGAAGACACAGTGAAGAGCTTCAAGGCTGTGGTCGACGGCGAATACGATCACCTGCCCGAGAACGCCTTCTACATGGTCGGCGGCATCGACGAGGCGATCGAAAAGGCCAAGAAGCTGGCAGAGGAAGCCTGATCCAATGTCACTCCACTTCGAACTCGTCACTCCCGCCCGGCTGGTCCGCTCGGAAGACGTCTACATGGTCGTCGTGCCCGGCGGCGAGGGCGATTTCGGCGTGCTGGTCGGCCATGCCCCTGTCATGTCGACCATTCGTGACGATGGCGCGCTGATGGTCTACAAGACCGAAGGCGCAGCCCCCGAGCAGATCAAGGTGCGCGGCGGCTTTGCCGAAGTGGGTGACAAGGGGCTGACGGTTCTGGCCGAACACGTCGAGGGCTAATTCCCGACATCAAGCCCGACGCTTCTGGCGCGCCTCCACTCGGCGCGCCATAACCAGATGCCCGAGCTGACAATGATCGCCGCACCTGCCAGTGCGGTCAGGTCCGGCACATCGCCGAACCAGAACCAGCCGAGCAGTGCAGCGACAAGCAGCTGGACATAGGTCATCGGCGCTGCCTTGGCAGCCCCGGCCCGCGCAGTTCCGAGATAGATCAGAAAGTGCCCGAGGGTCGCTGTCGTTGCGACAATGGCACAGCGCAAGAGCACGCTCGCCTCGGGCCAGCCGACATGAAATCGGGGCAGTCCCGAATAGTGACCCAGCAATGTTGCCACGAGCAACAAGGGCAGCGCTGCCACGGCGACATAGACTTGCATGGCAAGCGCACTGGCTTGTCCAGCAACCAGCCGGTTGCAGATGAACAGCACGCTCATCCCGGCTGCCGTGATCAGAGGCAGCAGCGCTGCTGCCCCCAGCGCCGCAAAATTGGGACGCAACACGATCAGCACGCCGCAAAAGGCAGCCAGCATCGCCCCCCAAGTCGACCGACCGGCAGGCTCGCGCAGAAACAGCAGCGAAAGGACGGCGGTGAGGATCGGGCTGGTGAAAGTGATGGTCGCTGCCTCGGCAAGCGGCATAAGGAATATCGCGGAGAAAAAGCAGATCGTCCCCAGAGAAACTGCAAGGCCCCTGAGAATTTGAAGTCCCGGTCGCGGCACG
>RGPT01000413.1 GCA_010032545.1 Alphaproteobacteria bacterium | reverse complement strand
CTCGATGCCGATGCGGCGATCGCCGCGAACGAGTAGTAGGTCAAGTTCGGCGCCCTGCGGCGTGGCCCAGTGATATGCCTCATGCGACAGCGCGCCCGAGGCGTGTATGGCCTGCTCCACCACGAACCCTTCGAATGACGCGCCCACCTGAGGGCGCTCGCGAAGTTCGGCGGGACTAGTGATGCCAAGCAGCGCGTGCAACATGCCCGAGTCGCGCAGGTACACCTTCGGCGACTTTACTTGGCGCTTTGCGATCGATGCGTGCCATGGTCGCAGCAATCGGATCGCATAGAAGCCTTCGAGCGTCTCGAGCCAGCGACGCACCGTGGCCTCGGAGGTGCCGAAAGCGCGGGCGAATTCCGAGGCGTAGACCAAAAGCTTCTTCGGCACGCAGCCGCGCAGCACGCAGGTGCCGCCGACGCGGACGGATTCGGCGATGGCGACCTTCACGCCATAGGAGCCGGCGCGGCGAGATCCGGCGACGCCGCCCGACCCGGCGCCGATGGTGAAGAGGTCGAAGTCGTACTTGGCCATTCAGATGCCGCCCATGCAGAGGTATTTCATTTCGAGGAATTCCTCGATGCCGTATTTCGAGCCCTCGCGGCCGATGCCGGATTCCTTCACGCCGCCGAAGGGCGCGACCTCGGTCGAGATCAGTCCGTCGTTGATGCCGACCATGCCGTATTCCAGCGCTTCGGCAACGCGCCAGACCCGACCGATGTCGCGGCTGTAGAAATAGGCGGCGAGCCCGAACTCGGTGTCGTTGGCAAGCCGGATCGCCTCCTCTTCCGTCTTGAAGCGGAACAGCGGCGCCACCGGCCCGAAGGTCTCCTCACGGGTCAGCTTCATCGCGGGCGTCACGTCGGCCAGCACGGTCGGCTGGAAAAAGGTGCCGCCGAGCGCATGACGCTTGCCACCGGTCAGGATCCGAGCGCCCTTGGCGAGAGCATCGGCCAGATGCTCCTCGACCTTCTTCAGGGCGTTCTGGTCGATCAGCGGCCCCTGCTGCGCGCCCGCTTCCAATCCGTCGGCGACTTTCAGCTTGGAGGCGGCCTCCGCCAGCTTCGCTGCAAAGGCGTCATAGACGCCCTCCTGCACCAGGATGCGGTTGGCGCAGACGCAGGTCTGGCCGGTGTTGCGGTATTTCGAGATCATCGCGCCGGTAACGGCGGCATCGATGTCGGCGTCGTCGAAGACCAGGAACGGCGCATTGCCGCCGAGTTCCAGCGACACTTTCTTCACCGTGCTCGACGCCTGCTTCATCAGCAGCTTGCCGATCTCGGTCGAGCCGGTGAACCCGACCTTGCGGACGATCGGGTTGGTGGTGAGTTCGAGGCCGACGGCGGGCGCCTGGTTGGTGGTGACAATGTTGAGCACGCCTTTGGGAAAGCCGGCGCGCTCCGCCAGTTCGGCGAGCGCCAGCGCCGTCAGCGGCGTCTGTTCGGCCGGTTTCACCACGACCGGACAGCCGGCGGCCAGCGCCGGCGCCACTTTGCGGGTGATCATCGCCGCCGGGAAATTCCACGGCGTGATCGCGGCGACGACGCCGATCGGCTCCTTGATCACCACCAGCCGCTTGTCGGGCCCGTGCTGCGGAATGGTGTCGCCGTAGACGCGCCGTGCCTCCTCAGCAAACCATTCGACGAAGGAGGCGGCATAGGCGACCTCGCCCTTGGCCTCGGTCAGCGGCTTGCCCTGCTCCGAGACCATGAGGACCGCGAGGTCGTCCTGGTTCTCCATCATCAGGTTGAACCATTTGCGGAGGATCGC
>RGPT01000412.1 GCA_010032545.1 Alphaproteobacteria bacterium | reverse complement strand
CCGTAGTGTCAAACGCCTTGATCTCCAGCGTCGCCTTGGTCCGCCGATCCGTGATCTTGCGCAGGTGCTCCTGCACATGCAGGCGCTTGCGGAGAAACCCATCCGGATCCTTGTCGACCATGCCCAGCGCCTGGCTAAAAGCGATGTGGGCCAGCGACACCGTCGGTGCCACCAGGAGGAACTCGGCCCGCGGCCGCTCGTTCATCAGCAGCGTCGTCACCATCAGCGCCGCGGCGTAGCTCGTCTTGCTCGACTTCTTCGGCAGAAACTCATAGAGAAGACGCGGCAGTTCGGGCAACAGCGACCGCCCCGTCCGGATGCGTTCCCGCCAATCCGGTACGGCCAGCGACCACGGCTCCATCTCAGTTCACCAAGCGGCCCCACTCGGTGCCGTCGCCCGCCGTCAGAGCGTCACGTTCGGCCGCCTCCTTCTTGCCCAGGGACTCCTCTGATCTCGGCCGCGGCGCGTACTCGGACCAACCGGCCCGAACCTTCAGCCAGAAGATCGCGGCCGACAGGCCCTCACGGGTGGGCTTGCACGCCATGGTGAACAGATTTTGCGCGACCTTGGCCGTGGCCTTGATGGAACCCAGTTCAATCTGGTCGGCGTAGTGGAAGCGTAGCGTCTTGGGGTCAATGCCGACCAGGCGGGCGATCTCGTCCTGGGGGATGCCGAATCCCGAGAGAGATTCGACCATGTTGCGGGTTTCGTCGGTCGGCACGTGCGCGGGCCGGCCGGCGTGGGAGCGGGTCACGGGGTGTTCCTCTTTATGGCGACGATTGCGCCTGGTGCTGCGGGCTGTCAGCCTGCAGCCATGCAGGCTTAACGATCAAACTTGCGAAGCTCGGTTCAGATTGATCGAATCCTAAGCCTGAAAGAGCATTTGAGATGGGGGAGGCTGACATTTCTGCAGGCGCACCGGTCGTCTGAGCATACCAAGGTCGGATGGTTACTCGGACGCTGCCCCGAAGCTTATCGGCACCGAGATACTCAAGCCCCGTCAGCCGGTCGTTGCTACAATTGCAGCGATTGGACGTTGTGGGAAATCCGACCAAACCGGCTTCAGGCTGCTTCTAATCCTTGTCCGCTGGCTGCGTGAGAAGCCCTACCGCCAGTCGTCTCCTGCCACCTCTGGACGACCACATCGCAGTACCGCGGATCCAGTTCCAGCAGCCGCGCCCGCCGGCCCGTCCGCTCCGCCGCGATCATCGTGGTGCCAGAACCGCCAAACGGATCGAGCACGATATCCCGGCTCTTTGACGAGTTCCTGATGGCTCGCTCGACAAGAGCCACCGGCTTCATCGTCGGGTGCAGGTCGTTCTTGTGGGGCTTGTCGAACAACCAGACATCGCCCTGGTCGCGCGCGCCGCACCAGTAGTGATCGGCGCCGTCCTTCCAACCGTAGAGGATCGGCTCATATTGGCGCTGGTAGTCGGCGCGGCCGAGCGTAAAAGTGTTCTTGGCCCAGATCACGAAGGTCGACCACTTGCCGCCGGCCTCGCGGAACGCCTTCTGCAGCGTGTCGAGTTCCGACGACGACATGCAGATGTAGATGCCGCCCTTGGTGACGGCGAGCATGTTGGAGCTGGCGGCGTAGAGAAGGGCTTCGAATCCTTCGCCCAAGGCGTCGTTCAGGATCGGCCTGTTCTTGCCGCGCAGCTTGTCCTTGGCCGAGTTGGCGTAGTTCACGTTGTAGGGCGGATCGGTGAACGCCATGTCGGCCAGTTCGCCGTCCAGCAGCTTCTCGACGTCGGCGCGGACCGTCGCGTCGCCGCATAGCACACGGTGCTCGCCGCAGA
>RGPT01000411.1 GCA_010032545.1 Alphaproteobacteria bacterium | reverse complement strand
CACTCGCGGCGCTCGTCAAGTCGCAGTTGATGCTCACGGCCAACAACCAGATTGAGTTCAAGGCCATCGCCTACGGCTGGACTCACCTGAGGAAGCATCTGACGCCCGCCGCCATGGCGCTGGTACAGATGGATGCGGAGCTTCAGGCGCGCCGCTAGAGACATACCCTAAGCAAAAATAAAATACAAACACAAAAAATCCACAAAAAGACAAACACCTCTTTTTGGTGTCGTAAAATTTGAAGCCGCCGCCCTACAACAATTCCAAGTCCCCTTCAACCGATATCATGACAAACTCTATTGTCATCAACGGCTCGGAGGTTCCCGTGAAGTCATCGGCGATGTTCACAGCTCAAGACG
This sequence comes from Alphaproteobacteria bacterium, assembly GCA_010032545.1. Classification (GTDB taxonomy): domain Bacteria; phylum Pseudomonadota; class Alphaproteobacteria; order Reyranellales; family Reyranellaceae; genus Reyranella. The sequence goes on along the minus strand of RGPT01000411.1, from coordinate 1,441 downwards.
AGGCAGACTGCCTTGCCTCTCCTCTCTTCAAGGACTGGGCTGAGAACAACGACGAGGGCATCAAGTTCAGCGAGATCAAGCTGACCGACTTTGACCGCTTCGGCAAGCGCATCGGCTTCCTGAAGATGACGACAAAGGCAAAGGTCAACGGCGTGGACGTGCCTGGCATCTGCTTCCTACGTAGCGCCGCTGTCTCCATCCTCCTGCGCCTCATCTGTGAGGGAGAGACGTGGGTCGTCTGCACGCGCCAGGCTCGCATTCCTGTCGGCCGCTCAGCTCTTCTTGAGCTTCCTGCCGGCATGACCGACGACAGTGGCGCCTTTGCCGGCGTTGCGGCCAAAGAGCTTGAGGAGGAGACGGGCATCCGCCTTCCCGCCGAGGCTCTCATCGACCTCACAGCCATGGCACAGAGCAAGGATCCGCACGGCACACCATCCCCTCTTACATCTTACGATGAGTTGCATGCGTCTGCAATCCGCGGAAAGGCGCCAGGTGACCGCGGCATGTACCCGAGCGCCGGCGGTTGCAATGAGTTCCTGCGCCTCATGTTCCACGAGCGCACCGTGACCCGCGAGCCCGTCCACCTGCACAAGCCGTAATCGACAGAAGAGGATAGAATGGCCAACGAAGAACTGCTCGCGCTCTCGTCCGTGGAGATGCGCAGGCGCATCGGTACCAAGGAAATCTCGCCGGTCGAACTGCTCGAGGCGAGCCTGCAGCGCATCAAGAAGGTCAACCCGGCGGTCAACGCCGTGACCGCGATGTGCGTCGACCGTGCGCGCAAGGAAGCCAAGGCCGCCGAGGCCGCCGTACGACGCGGCGAGGAGCTGCCGCTGCTTCACGGCCTGCCGGCCGGCATCAAGGACCTCGAGGAGACCAAGGGTCTGCTCACGACCTATGGTTCGCCGCTCTATCGCGACTTCGTGCCGGCCTACGACAACGTCATGGTGGGTCGCGTGCGCGCCGCCGGCGCCATCGTCGTCGGCAAGACCAACGTGCCGGAATTCGGTGCTGGTTCGAACAGCCGCAATCCGGTCTGGGGCGCGTCGGGCAATCCGTTCAATCCGATGCTCAATCCCGGCGGCTCGTCAGGTGGTTCGGCCGTGGCGCTCGCCACCGACATGCTGCCGGTCTGCACCGGCTCCGACACCGGCGGCAGCCTGCGCAATCCGGCCTCGTTCTGCGGCATTGTCGGCTTCCGTCCCTCGCCCGGCATGGTCGCCGTCGAGCGCCGCGCCATGGGCTGGACGCCGATCTCGGTGCTGGGCCCGATGGGCCGCACCGTCGCCGACGTCAGCCTGCTCTTCGCCACCCAGATCGGCCAGCACGACACCGATCCGCTGAGCTTCCCGCTCGATTCGATGGCCTATGCCGAGCCGTGGCCGGTCGATCTCGGCAGCCTGCGCGTGGCCTACACGGAGGATTACGGCGGTGCGCCGGT
>RGPT01000042.1 GCA_010032545.1 Alphaproteobacteria bacterium | reverse complement strand
CGTCCCGTCAACGACGTGATCCAGGAGATGTCGAAGTTGTTCTCCTGCGGCACGGCCATGGCACGCAGCCTCTCCGCCAAACCCAGTCGCCGGAACAACTCCATCGAGCGTCCGTTGGTGATGTCCATCTTGGGGTGCCGCGTCGTCGTGGGATGACGCTCGACCAGCAGGGAACGCACGCCGAAAGATGCCAGCGTGCGAGCCACGGTCATGCCGACCGGCCCGCCTCCCGCGATCAGGACGGGAACGTGCTTCACGTCAGGCGCGTTTGGCCGCGGCTTCCTTCTCCGCCATCTTCTGCTTCAGCTGCTCGGGCGTCAGGCGGACGATGTGTTCGTTCTGATGGCTGAAGATGTCGTATTTCGCGACGTCGAGATCTTCCAGCACGATCTCGCGCGCGAGCACCTTCTGCTTCCAGACCGCGTGCTCGGCCTCGGCGGCGTGGAACTCGGGCATGACCTCGCGGGCGAAGAGGTCGAGCGAGGAGCAGATGTCCTCGTGGCTGGTCTTGCCGGCCTGGTTGAGCAGGATGACCTGATCGACGCGACTGGCCTGGAACTGGCGGAGCTTCCGGCGGATCGTCTCGGGCGAACCGATCAGGCCCGATTCGAGTGCCTTCTTCTCCTCCGGACCGCCGCGCCACGCCTGGTATTCGTCCCACAGGTTGGACGTGCCCGGCGCATCGACGCCCTTCCGGCCGTAGTAGCTCAGCGCAAAGATGAAAAAGGTCCAGCCGGCCGCCTTGGCCTCGGCCTCCGCGTCGGTGGGCGCGCACATGAAGCCCGACACCATCGCCACGTTGGGATTGCTCGGATAGTCGGCGAGCTTCTTCGAGTTGTTCAAAAGGTTGTTGTAGTACTTGTGCACCCAGGCGCGTGCCGCCTCGGGTGTCACGAAGGTGAAGCCGAGCGCCCCCATGCCCCATTCGCCCGCTTTGCCGATGGTGGCGATGTTCGAGCAGGCGACCCAGAGCGGCGGATGAGGCTTCTGGAACGGCTTCGGTATCACGTTGCGCGCCGGGAAGTCGTAGTACTGGCCGTGGAACTCCCAGCTCTCCCGGGTGAACATCGGAATGATCGCCTTCACCGCCTCCTCCCAGCGCTCGCGCTTGTCGCGCACGCGGATGTTGAAGGGGTGGAGTTCGGCCGGCCCCGCCGCCTCGCCCATGCCGAGTTCGACCCGGCCGCCCGACAGGAGATCGAGGGTCGCCACCTTTTCGGCGACGCGATGCGGGTTGTTGGTGGTGAGCTGGATCACGCCGTGGCCGAGGCGGATGCGCTTGGTGCGCTGGCTGGCGGCGCCCAGGAAGACTTCGGGCGCGGAGGAGTGCGAGTACTCCTCCAGGAAGTGATGCTCGACCTCCCAGGCGTAGTCGTAGCCCAGCCGGTCGGCCAACTCGATCTGCGTCAGCGAATCCTGCAGGAGCTGGTACTCGCTGCGGGGTCCCCACGGCCTGGGCAGCTGGTGTTCATAGAAGATGCCGAATTTCATCGCCCGACCCTCATGCAGTCCCACAGAACGTCGCGATCCGATCGACGAGCTTCGGCGTCAACGCGGTTGGAATATCGTGTCCCATGCCGGGATAGATCTCGAGTTGCGCGCCCGGCACGAGGGCGGCGACATCGCGACCGCCCTCCTGGGGCAGCAGCGGATCTTCGGCGCCGTGCACCACGAGGGTCGGCGTGCGCACCGACTTCAGCATCTCGACGCGATCGCCCGACGCCAGGATGGCGAGATACTGCCGGCCGACGCCGGCAGGATAGTAGCGGCGGTCGATGTTGCGCTCGACCAGACGACGCATGTCGGCTTCGTTTTCCGGATAGCCGGGGCTGCCGATGGTGCGGCGGAGCATCATGTAGTGGCGGACCATGGCCTCGCGGTCGCCGCTCGCCGGCCGTTCCAGCGTGGCCCTGATCGCCTCGGGCTTGCCGGGCGGCAGGCCGGGCCGGCCGCTGGTCGACATGATCGAGACCAGCGAGCGCGTGCGCGCGGCGTGCCTGGCAGCGGCGATCTGGGCGATCATGCCGCCCATCGAGGCGCCGATCATGTGGGCGCGGTCGATATCGAGCGCTTCCAGGAGTCCCACCGCGTCGGCGGCCATATCGCCCAGTAGATAAGGTGCGGGGACTTTCTGCCCGGTCATAAGCTTCATGAAGGCGGCCGGCAGGTCGGCCTGGCCCCAGGAGTCGAAACCGGTCGACAGGCCGCAGTCGCGGTTGTCGAAACGCACGACATGAAAGCCGCGGCCTGCAAGCCCCTCGCAGAAGACGTCGGACCAAAGGGTGAGCTGCGCGCCCAGCCCCATGATGAGCAGGATCGTCGGGTCGGTCTTGTTGCCGATCGTCTCGTATTCGATCTCGATGCCGTTGGCCTTGATTCGCGCCACGCTTCCTCCCCAGGGACTGCCCGCTCAGTATCGCCCGCGCTTCGCCGCCCACCAATAGGCGAGCGGCGTGCGCCAGGGACTGGTTGGTCCGCCGAGCGACAGGGCCGGCAGCAGGATCGGCAGGGCCGCGAGATCGACTTCGTGTCGTCGTGCTCGGGCCTCGGCCAGCAGGGCGCCGCGCTCCGGTCCCTCGCCCATCAGCCAGGCCGCCGCAACGGCACGCGCTGCGTCCCGCGTGGCGCGATCGCCAACGGCGAGCACGTCCAGTTGCAGGTCGGCCAGCGCATGGCCGGCGCGCACGACATCGAGCGGGCCGTCGATCTCCTCCTCACGGGCATCGACCAACGCAACGAGGCCCTCGGCGGTGAGCTTGTGTCGCCGCGCGATTTCGCCCAGCGATTCGACGACGGGCTGCGCCCGCGGTGTGGCGGCCTCGACCGCCTCGGTCACCGCCTCGCGCCACCATTCGAGCCGGATGCGGGCAAGCATGGGCTCTCGGGTGACGACCGGCGTGCGGGTAAGCTCATGATCGAAGGCCAACAAGGCCAGCAGGCCGCGACGGGCGGGCTCCGGCGCGAACAGGGCGGCCAGAAAGCGATCGCGGTCGGCCGCGCGTACCGTGTCGAGGACGAAACGGTGGGATGTTTCGGGCGCGCGGTAGGGCCCGGTCATGGGGGATAAACATTCATATGCGACCGTTGAACGCAGACGGCGACAAGTTTACAATGAGTTTCATAGGGATTCGCTAATCCCATCAACAAGATAAGGGGAAATCCTAATGGGTGCCATCTTCACATCGCCGGGGCGCACCGTCACCGCCGGCGTCGTGTTGCTCATCGCCATTGTCGTCGTCGTGGGCCTGGTCACCGGCCAGATGACCAAGATCGACATGAACTGGGCAACCTTCGTCATGCGCTGGCTGCATGTGCTGTGCGGCATCCTCTGGATCGGCCTGCTTTGGTATCTGAACTTCGTGCAGGTGCCGACCATGCCGACCATCCAGCCGGTCGAGCATCGCGCGGCCATCAGCAAGTTCATCGCGCCCAACGTGCTCTTCTTCTTCCGCTATGCCGCGCTGGCGACCGTGATCACCGGCCTGCTGCTGGCTTGGATGCAGCCGGGCGACTACCTGATGAACGCCTTGATGCTGAAGAAGGGCTTCATCATGATCGGTGTCGGCATGTGGATGGCGCTGGTCATGGCCTTCAACGTCTGGTTCATCATCTGGCCGGCGCAACAGAAGATCCTGGGCCTGGTCGAGGCGACCGCCGAGCAGAAGGCCGCCGCGGCCAAGCCGGCGCTCTACGCCAGCCGCTTCAACACCATGTTCTCGATCGGCATGCTCTACTGCATGGTCGCGCAACAGAACGTGCCGGTCTGATCCAACTGACATCGACCATGGAAACGGGGCCCTGCGGGGCCCCGTTTTTGTTTGCGCGAGCGCGGCACGGGCGATGCCTACAGGGGGATGAGCGCCGCCGCCACCCGCCGGCTCTCGGCCAGCAGGACGTTGTAGATGCGGCAGGCCGAGCCGGTGTCGACGACTTCCAGCGCGAGGCCGGCGGCCTTGAGCGCGGCCCGCAGACCCGCGGGCACGAAGATCGCGCGCGCGCCGCAGCCCAGCACCAAGATCTCGGCCGGCGCTGGATCGACCTTGAGCGCCGCGAGGCTCTCCAGACTGAGATCCTCGGCGCGAGTCACGCTCCAGGCCGTGGTCGCGCGCGGCGTCACGAGGACGGGCGTCCGCCACTCACGATCGCTGATGAGAAACCGGCCCGGACCGTAACTGCGAATGAGCTGGACCTGGGCCGGATCCGGCGCCGGCAAGGTCTTGTCGTCGGGCGCCCGGCCCCCTGACGCAGGGCCCGGCGGGATCATGCCTTGGCCTTGGCCGCCTCTTCGTCGGCCGGCCGAAGCTGATCGGGGCGGAGCTTCAGGTAGACGAGGGCCGCGCAGGCAATCCAGACCGATGAATACGTGCCGACGATAACGCCCCACAGCATGGCAACGGAGAAGCTGTAAAGTACGGGACCGCCGAACAGAACCAGCGCCGCCACGGCGACGAAGACCGTGCCCGACGTCATGAGGGTTCGCGACAGCGTCTCGTTGATGCTGAGGTTGAGCAGGTCGACCAGGCTAAGCTTCTTGTAGCGCCGCATGTTCTCGCGGACGCGATCGAAGATCACGACCGTGTCGTTGATCGAGTAGCCGGCGATGGTCAGAACGGCGGCAAGCGCGGTCAGGCTGAAATCGAGCTGCAGCAGGACGAAAATGCCGAGTGTCGAGATGACGTCGTGCAGCATGGCGATCAGGGCGCCGACGCCGAACTGCCATTCGTAGCGGAACCACACATAGAGCACGATGGCGCCCATCGTCGCCAACACCGCCCAGATGCCGCTTCGCATCAGCTCGTCGCCGATCTTGGGACCCACCGATTCGGTGCCGCGAATCTCGTAGTTGGCGCCGATTGCATCCTCGACCAGCTTGATCGCCACCTGCTGACACCATTCGGCGCGCTGCTCCGGCGTCATGTCGATCTTGGCGGTATTGGTCGTGCCGCGCGGCAATTGCCGCTCGACGACGGTCAGGCCGACCCGGCTCACCGCATCCCGCCACCCCGCGCCGTCAAGGGCGGCAGGCGACGTGAACTCGACATCGCCGGTTCCGGCGGCGCCCGGCTTCACCTGCCAGCCCGGTCCGGCGCGCTTCTGCATGACGCGCTGGGCACCGGCCACGCACTGGGGGTTGCCATCCTGGCGTTGGATACGGATCAGCACTGTGCTCGCTCACATGGCCTGGCCTCAGATCACGAGTTCGGTGGGCCGCCGCCAGCGTACCCAGACCGCGAGCAGCATGCGGGTGAAGATGGTCGAGCTAAACATCGAGGTCAGCAGACCAAGCGAGAGGGTGGTGGCGAAGCCGCGGATCGGCCCGGAGCCGAAGCCGAAGAGCAGGACGGCCGCGATCAGAGTCGTCAGGTTGGCGTCGATGATCGCCGACATGGCGCGTTCGTAGCCGGTGGCGATCGAGCTGAACGCCGAGCGACCGAGCGCCTTCTCCTCGCGCACGCGCTCGTAGATCAGCACGTTGGAGTCGACGGCCATGCCGACGGTCAGCACGAGTCCGGCCATGCCGGGCAGCGTAAGCGAGGCGCCGAGGATCGACATGCCGGCGAACACCATCAGCAGGTTGACCATCATGGCGAGGTTGGCGAAGCCACCGAAGACCGGGCCATAGGCCACGAACATCAGGACTCCCACCAGCACGGTGCCGACAATCGCCGCGACGGTGCCCGCGCGGATCGCATCGGCGCCGAGGTCGGCGCCCACAGTGCGCTCCTCGATGATGGTGAGCGTGGCCGGCAGCGCGCCCGAGCGCAGCAGCAGCGCCTGCTCCTGGGTCTGCTGCGTGGTGAAAGTACCCGTGATGATGCCGCTGCCGCCGCAGATCGCGCTCTGCACAACCGGCGCGCTGATGATTTCGCCGTCGAGCTGGATCGCCAGCCGCTTGCCGATATTGGCGCGGGTGGCGGCGCAAAAGGCGCGACCGCCGGCCGAATTGAAAGTGAAGCTGATGATCGGACGGCCGCCCTGCTGTTGCTCGAAGGTCGCCTTGGCGTCGTCGAGATCCTCGCCGCCGACCACCACGCGCTTCAACACCGGCAGACACTGCGGCTGGTAGCGCCGGCAAATCTGCTCCGGCGTGAGCCTGGGATTGGCCGCCTGGATCTCCTCGAACGCCTTGGGGTTGCTGCGCCGCAGCTCCTGCATGCCCTCGCGCGTCGGCACCAGTGAGGTCGTGGGCGGCAACGTCGCGGGGATGTTCTGGCCAGCCGCCGCCACGTCCTCGTTCACGAGGTGGAACGCGAGCTTCGCGGTCTGGTTGATCTTGCGCTTGAGGTCCGTGGTGTCCTTGATGCCGGGCACCTGCAGCAGGATGCGCTCATCGCCCTGGCGAACGATGGTCGGCTCCAGCGTGCCAGTCTCGTCGACGCGGCGGCGCAGGATCTCGATCGACTGGTCGATCACTTCCTTCTTGCGACGGGACAGTTCCTGATCCGAGTAGGCAAGCCGGATGGTATCGCCGTTGCCCGACACCACGATCGATGGATCCAGGGTGCGGATCGCCTCGATTGCCTTGGCCCGCTGCGATTCATCGCGCAGGGTGACAACGAGCGCGCGCCCGGGCTCGACGTTTATCTCCTTGAAGGGGACCTGCTGCTTGCGCAGCTCACCGCGCACCGAATCGGACAGGTTGGTCAGGCGTTCGGTAAGCACGCTGCGCAGGTCGGCTTCCAGCAGGAAGTGGGCACCCCCCCGCAGGTCGAGGCCCAGATTGATACGGCTCTGCGAGTACCAGTGCGGCAGGGCATCGAGGACACTGGCTGGCAGCGCGTTCGGCAGCGCAAACAGTCCCGACAGCACCGTGATCGCGATGATGACGACGGTCTGCCAGCGCGGAAGGTTGAGCATTCCGACCTACTTCGCCACGGACACGGCTACTTCTTGCCGCCGAAAAGGCCGCCCAGCAGACTCTTTCTCTCGGCTGCGGGCGCCGGCGGCGGCAGCATCGGCTTGTCGTCCTCTTCGCCATCCTTGGCGCCACGCACGGATTCGCCGCGGGTCAGGATGTCGGTGATGGTCTGCTTGACGATGCGAACCCGCACGCCGTCGGCAAGTTCTACCTGAAGCTCGTTGTCGGAGATCACCTTGGTGACCAGGGCGATGATTCCACCACCGGTGACGACCCGGTCGCCGCGCTTGACGCCAGCCAGCATTTCACGCTGGGCCTTCATCTTGGCCTGCTGGGGACGAATCAGCAGGAAATAGAACACGACGAAGATGAGAATCAGCGGGAACAGCTGGACGAGGAAATCCCCGCTGCCACCACCTGTCGCCTGAGCCCACGCTGGGGAAATGAACATCTTCTGCTCCTGGTCTTCCGGCCGTCGAAAAAGCGCGCGGACTATAGCGGTCCGCGCCCGCTTTGCAATGCAAGCAGGGGACGATATGGTCGCCCCCTTTCACGCGGCCGGCAATGATGGATCAAGACCTTAAAGCAACACTTTCACGCATCGTCGAAGCGCTCGACCGCCTCGCCCCGCCAGTCGTGGCCGGCGCCGACATCGAGGCCGCCGAAGCCTATGTCTGGCATGCGACCGGCCACCGGCTCGAGGCCGTGCCCAGGGTCAACCGGGTCGATCTCGACCTTCTCATGGGGGTCGACCGCCAGAAAGCGACCCTGCTGGAGAACACCCGGCGCTTCGCCAAGGGTCTGCCGGCGAACAATGCCCTGCTGTGGGGCTCACGCGGCGCCGGCAAGAGCTCGATCGTGAAGGCTGTCCACGCCCATGTGAACCGTGAACTGGGTGGCCCGCCGGGACCGCTTGCCCTTGTCGAGATTCACCGCGAGGACATCCCGTCCCTGCCGGCCCTGCTGTCGAAGATCCGTGGGTCGGCGCGCCGCTTCCTGGTGTTCTGCGACGACCTTTCCTTCGACGGCCAGGACGCAGCCTACAAATCTCTGAAGGCTGTGCTCGAAGGCGGAATCGAGGGTCGGCCGGAGAATGTGGTTTTCTACGCCACCTCAAACCGCCGTCACCTCATGCCGCGCGACATGATCGAGAACGAACGATCGACCGCGATCAACCCGTCGGAGGCGGTCGAGGAGAAGGTGTCGCTGTCGGATCGCTTCGGGCTCTGGCTCGGCTTCCACAACGCCGACCAGGACACGTTTTTCGCCATGATCGAGGGCTACGCCGCCTACTACAAACTCGGCGTACCTCCCGAGGCGCTGCGCAAGCAGGCGATCGAATGGTCGGTCACGCGCGGGTCGCGCTCGGGCCGCGTTGCCTGGCAGTTCATCCAGGAAGTGGCAGGCCAGCTCGGCAAGAAGCTGGACTAGCCATGGAGAAGCCCGAAGACGTGATGTTCTCGCCGGCGGTCAAGGCGGAGCAGGTACGTCTCGGCTCGCGGGAGGCCTTTGAGGACCGCGACTGGCAGACGGAGATCACCGACGACCTGCGGCAATTCCTGGCCGCCATCGACACTTTCTTCTTCGCGACGGCCAGTGCCGACGGCCGACCTTATATCCAGCATCGCGGCGGGCCTCCGGGCTTCCTGAAGCCGATCGGCAGCCACATGCTCGCCTTCGCCGATTTCGCCGGCAACCGACAGTACATCACTTTGGGCCATCTCAAGGAAAACGACCGGGCACACATATTCATTCTGCATTACGCGACTCAACAGCGGCTGAAGCTCTGGGGCCGTGCCCGCGTGATCGAGGACGACGCGGAGCTTATGGAGCGGTTGGTCGACCCCTCCTATAAATCCAGGCCGCAGCGGGCGATCGCCTTCAGGATCGAGGCCTGGGACAGCAACTGCCGCCAGCACATCGTGGCGCGCTACACCGAGGCCGAGATTGCACCGGCCGTGAATCAGCTCACGCAGCGGATCAAGGAACTGGAAGAAGAAGTGGCGCGCCTGAAAAACAGAGTCTAAGTCGCCGTCCTCGCGAAGCGCTCGGCTCGGTAGGCCCCGATCGTGATCGGCCGATACTTGGGCACCTGCCCGACAGCAACGCACGACGGCAGGCATTCGACCACGGTGTCATAATTTGCCTGGAAGAAGAACGGCACCGACAGCCGGCGCTCGCCCCATCCGCTTGGCGGATTCGCAACGCGGTGCGGCGTCGACACCCAGCGGTCGTTGGTCCAGCGCATGAGGATGTCGCCGACGTTGACGACATAGGCATCACCCGAAGCCTTGGGCGCCAGCCAGCTGCCGTCGCGAGCGCGCACCTCCAATCCACCTTCGTCGGAATTGGCGTGAACGAACGTCAGCATGTTGAGGTCGGTGTGGATGCCAGCGCGGAGCTGCCCTGTTGCCGGCTGCGACAAGTAGGGGGGATAGCAGATCAGTCGCAGCATGCTGATGTGCCGATCTGTCAGCGAGACGAAAAAGTCGCGCGGCAGATCGAGAGCCAGAGCGCCGATGCCCAGAACACGTTCCGCCAGGGCTGTTATGGAACGCCAATAGGCGGACATTGCGGGCTTCAAACCTTCCGGGACCGACGGCCACAGGTTCGGCGCAAATGCAGGATAGGCGGCAGCGGCGGTGTAGTAGGGCTCATCGGATACATCGATCGGGCCAATCGTGAAGACCTCCTTGTAGTCGGGCGGTGTCTCCTGACCGGCCAGCCGCGCCAGAGTCTCGCTGCCCATGCCGATGTAGCCGCGGTTCTGGTCGGGTCGCGGGCGTCCAACGGCAAGCTTGGTGGCGAGCGGCTGGTCGAAAAAGCTGCTGGCCTCGTGGTAGAGGCGCGCGATCTCCACCGCGGGAACGCCGTGATTCGTCACCAAAACAAAACCGATCTCCGAAAAGGCTGCCTCCAGAACGGCTGCCAAGGAACGGTCGTCTCGCGACAGATCCAGTGTCGGGATCTTCGTCATGCCCCAACACGATGCAATCGCCATACCATGACACATGGGCCGGCATGGCGCTTGCATGCGGTCGGACATGACCATCCTGAACGAACTCTCGCTCAGAGAAGCGTCCCGATCCCTGATGGCCGGGACGATATCTTCGGAAAGCCTTACGCGGTCCTGCCTGGAACGGATCGGTGCGCGCGAGAACGACGTACAGGCCTGGACCTACATCGACTCTGAACTGGCGCTTCAGCAGGCCCGGCAACGCGACCGCGAGCCATCGCGCGGGCCATTGCACGGCATTCCGGTCGGCATCAAGGACGTACTCGACACCTTCGACATGCCAACCCTGTGGGGCGATTCAGAAGCCTACGCTGGGCGGCGGCCGCAGCGCGACGCCCCGATCGTCCGCGCGCTGCGTGACGCCGGTGCCGTCCTCCTCGGCAAGACCGAAGTTTCGCGCTTCGGCTTCTGGTGGCCGTCGAAGACGCGTAACCCGCTGGCGCTCGACCGCACGCCGGGGTCCTCGTCCAGTGGTTCGGCCGCCGCCGTGGCGGACCACATGTGCCCGCTCGCCGTCGGCACCCAGACCGGCGGCTCGATCATCCGCCCTGCCGCATTCTGTGGCCTTGCCGGCATAAAGCCCAGCCACGACTGGATTGCCTGGCGCAACGCCCGCGACTTCGCGCCGAGCTTCGACGTTGCGGGTTGGCTGGCACGAGACGTCGCCGACCTTCAGCTTGCCTTCTAGGCTGTCACCGGGCGCGCCGCCTACGCGCCCGATGGCCCCCTGCCCGCAAAGACCACTGTCGGCATCTATCGCACCGACGACTGGGGGACGCCGCCTCCGTATGTACGCGACAACTTTGAACGCACGGCGGCGCTACTCGCCGATGCCGGCTTCACAGTGCGCGAGGTCGTCCTGCCCGCCGAGTACAACGCCCTCTCCGACGCCCAGCATGCGATCGTGCAGTACGAAACCGCACGCCTGTTCGACTGGGAGCTGCGCGAGATGCGCGACCGGCTCGACAAGGGCGTTCGCGACCTCGTCGAAGGCGGGCTCGCCGTGACACAGTCGCAGTACAACGCGGCGCAGGACCTCGGCCACCGCTTGCGCCAGCGCTTCGATACCGATCTAGGCGATGTCGACGTGCTGATGGTACCGGGCTCCGAAGGCGAGCCGCCGCCCGTCTCCAACTGCGGCTCCAACATCTTCATCCGCATGTGGATGATGCTGCACGTTCCCGACGTGTCTCTACCGGCAGGCCGTGGCCCGGGAGGCCTGCCGCTCAGCGTCCAACTCATCGGCCGCCACAATGATGATGCTGCACTACTCACCCATGCCCGCCGCATCGAAGCCGCGCTCGCCACATGACACAGTCGTTGGCATGACGATTGCTAATCTGCCTCGTGACGCGAGACCAATCAAACGGGGGAACTGGACGCCATGCCGATCCAATCGTCGAACATTTCACGCCGCCAGCTACTCGCCGGAACGGTCGCAGGGTCTGTCGCGATTTCAGGGTTTCCTGCCATCGTGCGCGCCCAGGCGAAGGAAATCGTAATCGGTGGCGCGGCCAGCATGGCGCCCTGGATGAACGGCACGATGTCCAAGTCCTTCGAGGAAAAGTACAAGTGCAAGGTCACCTTCGAGGGCACCCGGTCGCTGGTGAATCTCGAGAAGATGCAGAAAAACAAGGACAAGCCCTACCTTTCGGTCGTCCTGATGGACGATCCGGTCATGATCATGGCGGTGCAGGAAGGCTTGCTCGAGAAGTTGACTGCCACGGCGATCCCCAACCTGGCAAAAACGCGGCCGAGCGCCATTCATATGGAGGGCATGTGGGCCAACTACCTGCAGCCGTGGCAGGGCGTGGCCACCAATACGAAGGCCGTGCCCGGGGGAATGGCATCGTGGGGCGACATCTACGATCCCAAGTACAAGAGCCGCATCGTACTGCCCTCACTGCAGAACACCGAAGGTCTCGCGAACCTGGTGATGGCAGCTCATCTCGAGACGGGAAAGCCGATCGCCGAAGCGCAGTTCGACATCGAGGCGGGCTTCAAGAAGATCAAGACGCTGAAGCCGAACATCCTCACGATCTACACCCAGATTCCGCAGGCCTTCAATCTGCTCGAGCAGGGTGAGGCCTGGGCAATCCCCAGCGCCTTCTCGTCCGTCGTGGTGCCGCGCGAGAAGGACAAGGCTCCGATCAAGATGAACGTGCCGAAGGAAGGCATCTTCGTCGGCCCTGCCGGCATCGCGCTGGTCAAGAACAACCCGGCGCCTGATCTCGCGCGCGCCTTCGTCAACGAACTTCTGGGCGTCGAGATGCAGACGAAGTTGCTTCCAGAGACCTACGCATTCCCATCCAACGTCGACTCGCCATCGCCACCCGGTATCGCAGCCGACGTCAAGGTGCACAGCCTCGACTGGCAGTTCGTCGCCAAGGAACGGGCCGCCTGGGTTGTGCGATGGGATCGCGAAATGGCGATCTAAGGCCCGGATCGGGGGTTCGTCGTGGGCAGCTCCTCCTTTCTCGACATCGCGGGAGCTGAAAAGTCCTTCGGTGCCGCCATGGTTCTGGGCGGCGTCGACCTTGGTGTGGCAGCCGGTGAATTCGTCTCGCTTCTCGGTCCTTCCGGTTGTGGCAAGACGACCCTGCTGCGCATCGTGGCGGGGCTACTCGCTGCCGACCGCGGCACGGTGAAGCTGGACGGCGAGGACATAACGGCTAAGCCGCCGCACCGCCGCGACGTCGGTGTGGTGTTTCAGAACTACGCACTGTTTCCGCACCTTACGGTGCATCTGTCGGAATTCGCCGGCCGCTCCGTCCGCGCCCTGTCAGGCGGGCAGCAGCAGCGCGTCGCGGTGGCACGAGCACTCGCCGTGCAACCCAAGCTGCTCCTCCTCGACGAACCCTTCTCGGCCCTGGACCGCAAGCTGCGCGAAACCATGCAGATCGAATTGCGCCGTCTGTTGCGCGAACTCGGAACCACGTCGGTGTTCGTCACACACGATCAGGACGAAGCGCTCACGATGTCCGACCGTATCGCGGTAATGAATCGCGGCAGGATCGAGCACCTGGCGCGGCCGGAGGAAATCTACGGGCGGCCTGCCACAGCCTTTGCGCTCGAGTTCGTGGGCCTCTCCTCGCGCCTCGCCGGCAGAGTCGTGGGCAGCGAGTCGGGTACGGTAACCGTCGAGACGGCGTTCGGACCGCTCCGCGCCGCCGGCAGTTTCGTGACCGGCGCTTCGGTTCTCCTCGCGGTGCGTCCAGAGCGCATCAAGGTCAATCCGCCGGGCGACTATGCGCTCGCGGCCCGCCTGCGCGATGCGGTTTTCCAGGGCTCGAAGGTTCAGCTCCACTTCGAGGCACAGGGAAGCGATCAACTCATGGTCGAGACGGCGGACTTGCCGGATGGCGTGCCGGCGCCGGGTACCGAGATGAAACTCGGCTGGGCGGTATCCGATACGCTCATCTATCCCGCGACGTCCACATGAGCACAGGTGCTACGTCGCCAGCGGCGCCGTCGGCGTGGCGCGACCCCGTGGCACTGCTTGCAGCGCCTGCTGTTCTCTATCTTTTGGTCGTCTACGCATTGCCGCTGCTATGGCTGCTGGCAAAAAGCCTTGCCGGACCCGACGGCCTCACACTCCGGCCCTATGTCGATTTCATGTCGGACCCGTTCAACTGGCGGGTCATCGGCAACACGCTGGGCGCCGCCTCCTGGGTCACCCTGTTCTGCCTCGTCGTTGGCTATCCCGCTGGCTTCGCGCTGGCACGTGCCGGCACATTCATGCAGATCGTCATGCTCGTCTCGATCATCCTGCCGCTGTCGATCGGAGTCGTGGTCAAGGCTTTTGCCTGGCAGATCGTGCTGCGGCGCGATGGCGTCGTTTCTCAGTTCCTGGTCGGCGTGGGCATCTGGGACGAGCCGCAGCGCCTGCTGTTCACCGAGACCGGCCTCGTGCTGGGTGCCGCGAACATATTTCTGCCGTTCATGATTCTGCCGATCTATTCCGTCGTGAAGCTGATCGACCCACGCCTGGGCGAGGCTGGTGCGACGCTGGGCGCCACGCCGTTCTATCGCTTCACGCGCATTTTCCTGCCGCTCACCTTGCCCGGCGTCGTGTCCGGCGTGGCTTTCGTCTTTTCGATGAGCGTGTCGATGTACGTCATCCCGTCGCTGCTGATCGGCGACCGCTTCCAGACGCTGGCGACGCTCACCGGCCGCTCGTTCCTTATGATGCGCAACGAGCAACTCGGCTCGACCACGGCGGTCATCCTGCTCGTTCTCGCCGTCAGTATTGTTGTCGGCTCGACCTGGCTCGCCCGGCGGTTGGGGGGAAGCACATGACTGCGACCGAGCGAATCGCACAGGCTGGCGTGTGGCTGGCGGCCGGATTTACCGTCGTGTTCCTGATGACGCCGCTTGTCGTGACGGTTGCGGTCTCTTTCGGATCTTCCGGCGTGTTCACGCTGCCGCCGCCGGACTGGTCGCTGCGCTGGTACGAGAAGCTCGGCAGCGCGCGCGGGCTGTGGTCCTCGCTGGCGACGTCGCTGCAGGTCGCCGCCGTCGCGACTGCCATAGCGCTCGTTCTCGGCACGCTATGCGCCATCGCCCTGGTGCGAGGCCGCTTTCCAGGGCGCGACGCCATTGCCACATTCCTGGTCTCTCCCCTGATGCTGCCCGGGCTCGTGATCGGAATAGCCGTACTGCAGGGCTTCAAGGCCGCCGGACTGCGCGAGGCCTTCGTGAGCCTGATGATCGCGCACGTCATCATCACCCTGCCCTACGTCGTGCGCACCGTGCTGGGCTCGCTGACGCTGTTCGACTTTTCGCTTATCGACGCCGCCCGGACGCTGGGCTGCTCCTATCCGATGGCACTTGTGCGCGTGCTGGTGCCGGCGCTCGGTCCTGCGTTTCTGACCTCCGGCATGTTTGCGTTCCTCGCCTCGATGGACAACTACCCGATCTCCATCTTCTTCACCGACGCCTGGACCAAGACCCTGCCCATCCAGATGCTGCAATATGTGGAGGAGACTCCGGACCCTACCATCGCCGCGATCTCGACAGGCCTCGTCTTGCTTGCGATCCTGGTGCTGGTGATCGGCGACCGCCTCGTCGGTTTGCGCAAGCTCGCGGATTTTTGAGGCATGATGCTCGAACCCACTCCGTGCGACCTGCTGGTCATGGGTGATCTCATCCTCACGCTCGATGCCCAGGACAGCGTCATGAGCAACGGCGCTGTCGCCGTTGCCGATCGCAGGATCGTCGACATCGGGCCAGCAGACGAACTGCACGCACGCTGGGCGCCGGCCGAAATGATCGACGGCAAGGACCGCATCGTGATGCCAGGCCTGGTCAACGTGCACAATCACACACCTCTTATGGTCACCCGCGGCATGATCGAGGACATAGGCTTCGCGCCAATGTACACGCCCAGCATCCCGCAAGGTCACTGGCTCACCGAGGACGATGCCTTCGCGCTGTCGAGCCTTGGCATGTACGAGCTGCTGCGCGCGGGCTGTACGACCGTTGTCGACTATTATCGTTATCCGGGAGCCTGCGCTCGCGCCGCCGCCGATCTTGGGCTGCGCGCCGTCATTGCCGGGCGCGTTCACGACGCGGAGCCCGCCGCGCTTACTACAGGGCGCTACGAGTACAGCCGCGCCGTGGGCGAGGAGAGTCTGCGGGAAAATGCCGAGCTGATCGAGCGCTGGAACGGCCATGACGGAGGTCGCATCCGCTGCGATTGGGCACCGCACGCACCCGACACCTGTTCGGACGACCTTCTGCGCGAGGTCTCGCGGCTGGCCGAACGCCACGGCGGCAACATCCACACGCACCTCTGCCAGCTCCCGCTCGAGGTGGAGACGGTAGCGGCCCGCTCGGGCCTGACGCCTCCGCAGTTGCTCGACAAGCTCGGACTGTTGAACGAGCGACTGATCGCCGCCCACTGCATCCATATGGAGCCGGCCGACATCGAACTCTGCGGCAGAGCCGGCATCACGGTCGCGCATGCGCCGATCGGCAATGCCAAGGGTGGTCGCATCGCCCCCATCATGGAACTGCGCGAGGCCGGCGCCCGCATCGCGCTCTGCACCGATACCTCATCGGGAGATCTGATCGAGACCATGCGATGGGCCATCGCCATGCAGCGCATCAACCGCCAGGGCAGCGTGCTCGATGCACGCACGGTGCTGGACTGGGGCACGCGAGAAGGAGCCCGGGCGCTCGGGCTAGGAGAAGTGGTGGGCTCGCTGGAGATCGGCAAGCGTGCCGATATGATCCTGCTCGACAATCGCTCGCCGTCCCTGGTGCCCATGGTCGACGGCTACGGCGTGTTGGTACACAGTGCGTCGGGCCACGACGTCGACACCGTGGTGATCGACGGTCGCGTGGTGCTTGCCAATGGCCACCCGACACTGGTCGATGGGGATGCCATCGTAGCCCGCGCACAAGCCGTGGCCAGTTCGCTTTGGCAGCGGGCAGGCCGCAGAACAGTCCAGTAGGATTGCAATGAAGATCCTGGTCGCCAATCCAAACACCTCCACCGGCGTCACCGACCGCCTTGTCGCAGCCGGCAGGCTCGTGGCCAGTCCGGGCACCGAGCTGCTGCCCATGACTGCGCCGCGTGGCGTGCCCTATATCGCGACCCGCGCCGAGGCCGCGATCGGCAGTGCCGTGATGCTGGAAATGCTGGCCGAGAAGCGCGGAACTTTCGATGCCGCCATCTGCGCGGCGTTCGGCGATCCCGGCCTGGGCGGCGCGCGCGAGCTGTTCGATTTCCCGATCGTGGGCATGGCCGAGGCCGCGATGCTGATGGCCTGCACGCTCGGCCGCAAGTTTGCCATCGTGAGCTTCGCCAAGGCGCTCGAACCGTGGTTCGCCGAGATCGTGGACTGGCACGGCATGTCGGGCCGATGCGCCGCCATCCAGATGCTCGACAGCGCCTTCACCAACATCAACGACGTGGCCGAGGAGAAAGAACAGCTGCTGGTCGATCTCGCGAACCGCGTCGTCACCCACAACGGCGCCGACGTGGTGATCCTGGCCGGCGCACCACTCGCCGGGCTTGCCACGAAGCTGCGAGAGCGTGTGCCGGTGCCATTGGTCGACGGCATCCAGGCCGCTGTGACGATGGCCGAAGGCCTCGTACGCCTCAATCCGCGGAAGGCGACCCTCGGCACCTTCCGCCGGCCCGGGCCGAAGGAATCCAAGGGCCTCTCGGATTCACTCGCCAACGTGATTGCGCACCGCGATGCGTGACCTGAAGGGCTATGGCCGGACACCGCCCGATCCGAAGTGGCCTGGCGGCGCGCGGGTTGCCGTCTCCTTCGTGATCAACTTCGAGGAGGGCGCCGAGATGTCGCTCTCCCAGGGCGATGCCTTCAACGAGAAGGTCTACGAGGTCACTGACGAAGTCGTGGGCGTTCCCGACCGTTGCATGGAATCGCACTTCGAGTACGGGACCAAAGCCGCGTGGTGGCGGATCGCCAATACACTCGAGCGGCTGGGCGTGGCCACCACCGTCAGCACCTGCGGGATGGCGGCACAACTGTCGCCATGGCTGATCGAGGATGCCGTGAAGCGCGGCCATGAAATCGCCTGTCACGGCTGGCGGTGGGAGAAGCACGCCCACATGGAGGAAGCGGCGGAGCGCGAGGCGATCGCCCGGACCGTCAAGGTGCTGACGGAGATCGCCGGCACGCGCCCCGTGGGCTGGCACACGCGCTCCACGCCTTCGCCCAACACGCGGCGCCTGCTGGTCGAGGAAGGCGGCTTCCTCTACGACAGCGACGATTACTCAGATGACCTGCCGTTCGCGACGGAAGTGTCGGGCAAGAAGCACCTGGTGATTCCCTACAGCTTCGACACCAACGACATGCACTATCACCAGGGCTTCCACCGCTTCGTGACCGCTCGCGACTTCGCCGACTACACGACCGACGCCTTCGACACGCTATGGGCCGAGGGCGAGCGCTCACCGAAGATGATGTCGATCGGGCTGCACCTTCGCATGATCGGCCGGCCCGGCCGCATCGCCGCACTCGACCGAATCGTCGGTCACATAAAGCAGAAGGGTGGTGCATGGTTCGCCACGCGCCGGCAGATCGCCGAGCACTGGCTGGCGCGGCTCTAGGCCTTCTTCGGTCGGACGATCTTGATCGTTGAGGTGGCATGGACGATCAGCCGGCCCTTTTCGTCCTTGATATCGCCGTCGAGGAAGCCAACGGTGCCGCCCCAGCGCATCACCCGGCCTTCGGCAAACACGACGCCCGGCCCCATTGCCTCGAAGAAGCTGATCTTGAGCTCGAGCGTTGGCACCGCGACCGCGATCTTGCCCTTGGCGATGGCGGCGTTGGCCATCGCCGTGTCGACCATGCCAGTGAGAAAGCCGCCCTGGCAGACGCGGCCGTTCGAATGACAGAAGGCCGGTACGATCTCGAAGCGGAAGCGGCTGGTGCCGCGCGTCGAATCGATGTCGAGCAGTTCGCCGTTGAGCACCTTCACCGGATCCGGTGGATTGGCCCGCAGCACCGCGAGCATCTGGGCGTCGGTCATCGACTGGCCATCGATGTGGCCGAAATCGGGATGGGCTGAACTCATGGGGCGTCTATCATGGCGAGCGGACTATAACGAACGCGCGCCAGCCCGCACCTTTTCCAACAGGCCAATGAGCATCTGCGTTTCGGCGGTCGAAAGACGCGATGCGATGCGCTTTTCATGTACCCGCACCAGCGTTGTGAAGCGTGCCAATTCTTTGGCGCCGGCGGGCGTCAGTTCGAGTGCATGGGTGCGCCCATCGGTCGGCGAACGCCGCCGCACCAGCAGGTCACGCGCCTGGAGCCGGTCGAGGATCGGCACCAGAGTCGAACGGTCGATGCCCAGCGCCCGCGCCAGCGCCATCTGGCTGAGGCCTGTGTTGCGCGCGACGAGAACCAACAGACCGAACTCGCCGGGCGTGAGGCTGGCGCCTGCTCCCTGGAAAGTGGCGGCGAAGTCGGCGAACACTGCCGATTGGGCGCGGCGCAGCATGTAGCCCAGCAGCGTCGGCAGGATGCCGCGATCCAGCACCTTGGAGGATGTCGTGGATGTCCCGGCTAGGCTCTTGGCGAGTGGACGGTCCATGACGCCAGTGGTAAACGGCGATTGTTTGGGGAGCAAACAAATTCGCGCGCGCAGTACCCGATGAGCTTCAAAGTCCGCATCGCCCAGGCCGACCGCACCATCGACGTGCCCACCGGCGCCACCATCCTGGAGGCGGCGCTGGATGCCGGCCTCTCCTACCCGTTCGGCTGCCAGTCCGGCAATTGCGGTGCCTGCAAGTCGCACCTCATCAAAGGCGAGGTGACAATGGAGGGTTATTCCGAATTCGCCCTGTCCGAGGAGGAGAAGGCACGCGGCCTGATCCTCGCCTGCCGCGCCGTTCCGTGGGATGCCTGCGAAGTCGCCTGGCTCGAGGAAGACGACATGATCGTCCATCCGCGCCGTCTGCTGGCGTGCAAGGTCGTCGGCCTCGACGATGCAACGCACGATATCAAGCGCGTGCGGCTCGCGATCACCTCGGGCGGTCCCTTCGACTTCTCCGCCGGGCAGTTCGCCTCGGTCACCTTCGATGGCTGCCCGCCGCGCGACTATTCGATGGCCAACGCACCGGGCGATCCGATCGTGGAATTCCACATCCGCCGCACCGTCGGTGGCGCCGCCAGCCAGCACGTCGCCGAAAAGCTCGCGCTCGGCGACAGCGTGCGGGTCGAAGGACCGTTCGGCACGTCGTACCTGCGCGAAACCCATCGCGGACCGATCATTGCCGTTGCCGGTGGTTCGGGCATGGCGCCGATCAAGTCGATCGTGGAGCGCGCCCTGCAGAAGAACCTGCCGCAGCACATCTACTGCTACTTCGGTGTCCGCACCGAGCACGATCTTTACCTGCTCGACGAATTCACCAGGCTGGCCGAGAACCACAAGAATCTTCACTTTATTCCGGTGTTGAGTGAGGGCGATGGCCTCGCCCGGCGCTGCGGTCTGGTCCATGAAGCGGTCGCTGCGGACTTCGACGAGGTCGACGGCTGCAAGGCCTATCTAGCCGGACCACCGGTCATGGTCGAGGCAGCGACGCGACTGCTCGAGCAACGCGGCATGCGGCGCATCGATGTCCATGCCGACGCGTTCTACACCGCGGCGGAGATGGCCGGCGCCAACAAGAAAACGGGAGCGGAGCAATGAGCACGTCGGAGACCAAGTCGCTGGAAGGACGTTCGGCCATCGTCACCGGCGCCGGCCGCGGCATCGGTCGTGCCATCGCCGAAGCGCTGGTGGCTCAGGGCGCGAAGGTGATCGTCGCCGACAACGGCGCCTCGATCGCAGGCGACGACGGCGATCCCACGGTTGCCCGTGAGACCGCCGAAGCGCTCGGCACGAACGCATTGGCCTTCAGCGAAAGCGTCGCCTCGCCCGGTGTCGCCCGACAACTGGTTGATATGGCGATCAAGCAGTTCGGCGGCATCGACATTGTCGTGAACAATGCCGCGATCCTGCGCGATGCGTTCGTCTTCCGTGCCGATCCGCGCGACTGGGATGCAGTAATCCGCACCAACCTCTCGTCGGCGTTCTACCTGATCAATGCGGCGTCCGGGATCATGCGCGAGCAGGGCAAAGCCGGCCGGGGCGGCAAGGATGGCTACGACTGGGGCCGCATCGTCAACATCGTCTCCTCTGCCGGACTCTACGGCAACCTCGGCCAGGCGGCCTACGCCAGCGCCAAGGCCGGCCTGTTCGGGCTCACCCGCGTCACGGCGATGGATCTCGCGCGCGCCCAGATCACGGCCAACGCCGTGGCGCCGTTTGCGCGCACGCGCGTAACCGACATCATCCAGCCGGCCAACGAGGCACAAAAGACCTACAAGGAGCGGGCGCTCAAGATCGGCGCGCATCATGTCGCCAATGTCGTGACCGCACTCTGCTCGCCGGCAGGCAAGGCCATCACCGGCCAGCTCGTGGGCGTGCGCGGCCGTGAGGTCTTCCTGTTCGGCCAGCCGCGGCCCGTCACGACCATGGAGGCGGGAGAACCGGCCACGCTGGCCCAGGACATGCTGGCCAGGCTGGGACCGCAGTTCACCGACCTCACCACCGATCTCGAAGCCTTCAACACCGAACCCCTGGTCTGAGGAGACCCGCCATGACTGACCTCGTCGTGAAGACCGTGGAAGAGCTGAAGGACGCGCCGGAGGAATATCGCGAAGCCATCTCCAAGCTCGTGATCAGCCACGCCATCAACGAACTCTATGGTGCGCAGGTGTTCGATGAACCGGCCATCGCCTATGCGCCGACGCCCTACGCCAAGTGGCTGACCTGCCGCGTGGCCATGGAAGAGTACGGCCACCATGTCCGCTTCAAGCAACTCGGCACGCAGATGGGAATCCCCGAGGAGCGCATGGTGCCGGGCATGGGCAAGAAGCCGCTGTCGATCTTCGAATTCCCGCTGAAGACCTGGGAGGAGTTCGTCGCCATCAAGCTGCTGGCCGACCTTGCCGAGATCCTCCAGGTCGAGGACCTGCTCCACTGCACCTTCCATCCGCTGCGCAATCTCGCGCGCGCGACCATGCCGGAAGAGCGTTTTCATGCCCAGTTCGGCGAGGATTTTTCGGCAGAACTCGTGAAGACACCGGAGGGCAAGGCGCGGCTGCAGGCGGCGGTGAACGAATACTGGCCGTACCTACCGAAGTTCTTCGGCGGCTCGAAGTCAAAGAACAACGAGATCTTCCGCAAGTGGAAGATCAAGCAGCGTACCAACGACGAGATGCGCGAGGACTTCGTGAAGCGCGCGACCGAGGTCTCGGCCAAGTACGGCCTGACCCTGCCGGAGATCCGGCAGGCGGCGTGAGCATCGTCGTCACCCTTCCGCAAACGCTGCTCGATGGGCTCCGCGCGGAAGCGCGGGCAGCGTCGTGGTTTGCCGCTCTGGGCGAGCCACTTACCGAAGGCGACCGCGACGATGCCGGAGCGTACGTCTCTAATCTGGGATTCGGCGTCATGGAAATTGGACAGGCGCGCGATTGGCCCGATGCCGAGCGCCTGCTGAAGAGCCCCGAGTGGGCGCCGGCATGGTGGGATCGCGAAGAGGCTCTGCGGCGGAAGCTGCTGGCCGAGGCCGAAGCGCGCTATCCGGAGCGGGCCTTGTGGTCCTCGCTCACCGAACTCACGACCGAAGCGGGCGATCTTGTGCATGGCAAGGCCGCGACCGCCGCCGCCCGCATGGGCCATGCTGCACCGGCCTCGATCCATGTCGCCGCAGGTGCCGCGTCGCAGGCTGTCTACCACCTGGCGCTGGCGAGGCTCGCGGCAAGCGCCGGCTCGCCCTTCGAAAGCAAGTTTCGGCTCTATGCTGCCGGCCGCTGGCCGCTCGGCGTCATCGGCTCCAGGCTGATTCTCTTCTGAGAAGGCCCAATACCGGCAAGCGGCACCGCAACCCCACGGTCAAGCAGCCCAGATTTGCAACGCCGCCCCCTCGCAATGCTGCGAGCAGGTCGCTACGTTCAACGGGCCGGTCGGGGCTTTTCTCGCGCCGACGCTAGGAGGACACGTTGTCTAAGGACAACCCGCGCATCGCCATCCTCGGCTTTGCCATCGAGTGCAATCGATTCTCGCCGGTCACCACCGCGGCCGACTTCGAGCAGGACGTCGATATCCGCGGCAACCGTATCGTGAGCGAGGCGCGCTCCGGCGCGTCGATCACCATGCCGGACCTGCCGGGCTTCTTCGCCGAGATGGACCGCACCGGGCAATGGACTCCGGTGCCGCTGCGCGTGTCGCTCGCCCAGCCCGGCGGCCCGGTCGAGGAGAGTTTCTTCCGCGATTTCCTCCGCGAGATCGAAGCCGGCCTCAAGGCGGCAGGACCGCTCGATGCGGTGTTTATCTCGAGCCATGGCGCGGCACTCGCACAGGGCACCGACGATCCCGACGGCGACCTGTTCGAGATCGTGCGCCGCGTCGTTGGCGCCGATATCCCGGTGGTCGTTGTGTTTGACCTGCATGCCAACGTCTCGCGCAAGATGATCGACAACATCTCGGTATTCGTGGGTTACCTCGAGAACCCGCACACCGATATCCATGAGCGTGGCGTCGAAGCGGCCAGGCACATGCGCGAGTGTCTCGCGGGTGCGAAAACCGCCATCACCATGGTGAAGGTGCCGATCGTGGCACCGCAGATCTCGCTGCTCACCGCAAAGGGCCCCTATGCCGACCTCATCAAGTATGGCCAGACCAGGGTGGGCGGCGACATCCTGAACGTCTCTGTGATGGCGGGCTTCGCCTACAGCGACAGTCCGAAGAACGGCCTCACCGCCGTCGTCACGGCGCGCAACGGCAACCGCCAGGCCGCTGCCGCGCTCTCGCTCGACATCGCCAAGCGGGCCTGGGACTTGAAGGAGCGCTTCAAGCGCGCAATGATGTCCTTGGGTGACGCGGTACAGCTTGCCGCCTCGGTCGGCCGTGACCGCCGCCGCAAACCGATCATCCTGGCCGACGTGGCCGACAATCCCGGTGGCGGTGGGCGCGGCAACACGACCTACCTGTTGCGTGCCCTGAAGAGCGCCGGCGCGCAAAACGTCTTCTTCGGCGTGTTCAACGACGCGTCACTCGCGGCGAAGGCTCACCAGCTCGGCGAGGGCGCGATCTTCACCGCCTCATTCAACACTGAGGAGCACCAGGAATTCTCCTTGCCCTTCGACTGTGAAGCCAAGGTCGTGAAACTCTCGAACGGCGAGTACGTCGGCCGCCGCGGCGTGTTGAAGAATGTCTCGGCCGACATGGGCCCCTCCGCGCTGCTCGATCTGGGCGGCATCCAGATCGTCGTGATCAGCTACCGCTGCCAGTGCATGGACCCGCGCCAGTTCGAGATGTTCGGCCTCGACATTGCTCAGGCGCGCGTCGTCGTCGTCAAGAGTCGCGGCCATTTCCGCGGTGGCTTTGATGAATTCTTCACACCCGAACAGATATACGAAGTCGACTGTCCCGGCTTGACCTCGCCCGTGCTGGAGAACTTCACCTGGACCAAGCTGCCGCGGCCGGTCTATCCGCTCGACGACGAGACGACCTGGACGCCACCGGCCGCGGCTTGAGGCCGCTCAGCGATCCGGCAGCGGGATGAACTCCGGATCGCCCGGCACCTTGGCGAACCGGCCTTCCTTCCAGTCGGCCTTCGCCTTTTCGATCCGCTCCTTCGACGACGATACGAAGTTCCACCAGATGTGGCGCGGGCCATCCATCGCGGCGCCGCCCAGCAGCATCAGCTTGGCACCATCGGCGCCAGCCACCACCCCGGCCGCCACACCTGCGGCCAGGACAGCGAGGTCGCCGACGACCACGGCGCGGTCGCCGATCGTCACCGAACCATCGGCAACATAGACAGCTCGCTCGGCATGTTCGGTCGACACGGTGAGACCGGCACCGCTTGTCAGCTCCGCCCCGACATAGAAGATAGGGGAGAAATGCGTGGTGGGCGCG
>RGPT01000410.1 GCA_010032545.1 Alphaproteobacteria bacterium | reverse complement strand
GACAGCGCCTTCTCGTCGGCGCCGACGCGGCGCATGTTTTCCAGCCAGTACTCGGCAGCCTCGCGGGCGAAGCGCTCGGCGCGATCTTCCAGCACGCCGGACGGCGGCGGGGCGCTGCGGCCGGCGTCGTCGCCGAAGACGTCGGCGAAGATGGCGCCGAGGTCGACGGCGGCACCGGTCGACTGTGCCACCGAGCTGCCGGCCTTGCCGTTGGTGGCGACCTGCTCGTCGGAAGGCCGCGCGGTAGCGATGCGGAAATAGATGTCGCGCAACGCGGTGTCGGTGATCTGAAGCGCGCCCACAAGCTCGCCGAAGAGCTGCTGCTGAATGCAGGTGGCGAGGCCGCGCAGCACGGTATGCACCAGGTCGCGCTTCTTGGCACGGGCGTCGCCATCGGAGGCGCTGTGGAAACCGGCCAGGCGATCGACCAGGCGGCGGACCTGGACGTCGAGCTGTCCGCGCACCTGGGCACGCTTGATCGCAGGATCGCAGACCGGGATCAGGCTCTTCACCAGGTAAGCGACGCCGCCGTCGTTGGCGCGGAAAGCCTCGTCCCAGGCGCGGGAGGGATCGGCGAAGTGGCGTCGGACGTCGTCATTCTCCACGAAGTGGCGGCGCAGCTCGCCGGCGCGTTGGGCGAAGCCCGCGGCGATTCCGAGTTCGCGGCCGCCGTCGTAGTCCATCAGGCGTTCGTCGATCACCGTCGGATTGCGCAGCCAGAAGCTGTTGTCGAAGGGCTTGCCGTTCCAGTTGACCGGCCATTCGCCACGGAAATTGTTGATCAGCGAGTTGCCGAGCCGGGCACTCCAGCGCAGCCGGCGCGACTCCTCGGTCTCGCCCGCCTTCTGCTCGAACTCGCGATCCATCTTGGTCAGGACCAGGAACAACGCGTTCTTCTGCTTGGCCCGGTCGGCCGGTGTGGCACCGATGGTCTGGTCGATCCACGCCGTCATCATGTCGGAGAGGTCGCGAACTTCCTGGTTGCCGTCAGGGATGCAGAGCAGGATCGCACTGAGCTCGCGCTCGGCGGAATAGCGCTGGAACAGATAGGCCACCTTGCCGCGCAGCAGCAGCTCGCGCAGCGGGTTGGCGCCCTCGGCCACGCCCTTGGTCTTGGCGACGTCGTCGAGGTTGGCGAGCTTCAGCCGTGAGCGCGCGCCGGGGAAGTCGAGCAGGTCGGTGTGGTCGAAGAAATCCCATGGCTTCTCGTCGATGGCGACGTTGAGCTCGGCGGTGAGCGCGCAGACCAGCGAGCGCGGCAGCCTGGCGTCCGGCGAGGAGCGGCCGTCGGCCTGCTTGGGCCGCACCAGCAGCGGGTCGCCGGAATCGGCGCCCAGGCGGTCGAGCGTGAGGACGTCGAAGTCGTACCACAGGACCGACCACAGCCGGGCACGGTCATGGCCCGACAGGCGAGGCGCGAGATCGATCGCCTCGCGCCAGTAGTCGGTGCGCAGCTCGGCCGTGACACCGGCGAAGAAGGTGTCGAAATACTCGATCAGGTCGAGCACGTCGTCTTGCTCGAGATCGCCCACCGGCTTTGGCTGTGCCTTGGCGCGCAGTTCGGACAGCCGCTTGCGGATCGCGGCGCCATCCGGGCCTTCGAACTCGGCCTTCTGGTGGTCGAAGTCGAGCAGGAACGAATTGCCCAGGATCTTCACGATATCGGTCTGGGTCAGCAACCGCACGCGCACCGGGAAATCTGGTGCGCCGTCGCTGAGGCCCAGGCCAAAGCGGGTGACGAGGCCGGTCGACTCGCGATTGCCCGGCGGGTTGATCTCGCGCAAAAAGTCGTAGGTCTTGT
>RGPT01000409.1 GCA_010032545.1 Alphaproteobacteria bacterium | reverse complement strand
CAGGTGTACGACCGGCTCGCGATCTACTTCTCGATGAAGGACGTCGAGGCCGGCGAGGCCGAGATGATCAGCCCTGTCCCGGCGGCCGGCGGCAGCGAGGTCGAGCTGCACATCGAGCCCGTCTCGGCCTGGCGGGTGCGGATGGATCCGTTCCCGTTCGCCACGGCGGGCCCCGCGAGCTTCAGCTTCTGGCGCCGCGTCATCCCGAAGCAGGCGTGGACGTCGAACGACGCGTTCCGCGCCGACTTCTTCGCCACCGCGCCCGAGCGCATCAACATCACCGTCGAGCGGTAGCGCCCCGCGCCGCCCGGCTCACACCCACCGAGAGGAACATCCATGGCAGAGGTCAGCGAGCACGGAACGCTCATCAAGGTCAACGGCGTCAACCTGTGGCACCGCATCACGGGCGAGGGCGAGGCTGTCGTCCAGCTGCACGGTGCCGGCTTCGGCCACTACAACACCGACCCGTGCACCCCGGTGCTGGCCGACCACTTCAAGGTGATCGACCATGACCTGCGCGGCTACGGCCAGTCGGACAAGCCGAGCCAGCACTACGACATGGAGGTCTGGGCCGACGACGTCGCCGGGCTTCTCGACGTGTACGGCATCGAGCGGGCGCACATCCACGGCACGTCGATGGGCGGCATGATCGCGCAGACGTTCGCCGGCAAGTACCCGCAGCGCACGATCAGCGTGATCATCAACTGCTCGGCCGCCAAGCTCGGCGTCATGGGCCGGCTGATCTTCAAGAACTGGATCGACATCGCGCAGATGGATCCGAAGGGCCCTGGCTCGCGCATCCTCGCCGAGCTGATCGCCTGGCAGGGCCTCAACCGGACGCTGCTGTCGAAGCCCGGCCACGAGGAGCTCGTGGACATGATCCAGCGCATCCTCACCGACTCGAACACCACCGAGGTGTTCTGTGCCGCGTGCCAGGCGATGAACGACATGGATCTGACGCCGTGGCATCCGAAGATCACGTCGCCGGCGCTCGTCATCGGTGGCGACGAGGACGTCATGACCCCGTGGGAGACCGGCCCTGACGGCGTCGGCCAGCAGGGGATCTACGAGGGCATCAAGGGCGCCGAGAAGTACCTGATCAAGGGCGGCGGCCACTCGAACCCGTTCGACTCCACCGAGGAGTACAACGCGGCGATCCTCGCCTTCATGCTGAAGCACAAGGGCAAGTAGCAAGCACGCAAGCTGTGCAGGCTGGGGGCGCGCCGCCCGGGAGGCAGGCGCGCCCCCTCTGCATTCCACGGAGGGGGAGCACGAATGGCGAAAGTCGAGGGCTACGGCGTCGAGCCGGTGCCGGCAGAGCTGCGGACCGGGAGCTGGCGCGACCTGTTCGCGATCAACTTCGCGTTCTTCCTCAACCCGCTGATGTATCTGATCGGCGCGCTCGCGGTGTCGAGCGGTGGGCTGCCGCTGTGGTGGGCGGTGATCTGCCTCGTCGTGGCGCAGGTGGTGTCGTTCACGCTGCTGACGGTGGCGGCGCGGCCGGGCGTGCAGTACGGCATCCCGGGGCAGGTCGCGACGCGGTCGGTGCTCGGGTACTGGGGCGCCCGCTCGCTGTCGTCGGTGTACCGCGCGATCGCGGCGATCTACTGGTTTGCGTCGCAGGCGCTGGCGGGGAGCCTCGGCATCCAGGCGCTGACCACGGGTGTCTTCGGCTGGCACCTGCGGCTCGTGCCGGTCGCGCTCGTGCTGGCGGCGATCCAGGGCGTGCTGGCGGTGCTCGGCTTCGACGTGATGCGCTGGGTGGTGAAGGTGATCTTGCCGCTCGCTGTGATGTTCGTGATCGTGATCCTGTCGCTGTACTTCTCCACG
>RGPT01000408.1 GCA_010032545.1 Alphaproteobacteria bacterium | reverse complement strand
GGCCGTCAGACCGCCTTTGCCCAGTCGCGCAGCACGAACTTCTGCACCTTGCCGGTCGACGTCATGGGCAGGTCGCGGAACACGATATGGCGCGGACACTTGAAGGAGGCGAGCTTGCTGCGGCAGTGGGCCACGATCTCCTCGGCCGTGGTGCTGGCCCCCGGTTTCAGCACGACGAAGGCACAGGGCGTCTCGCCCCATTTCTCGTCGGGCTTGGCGACCACGGCTACGTTGGCGACCGCCGGATGCTCCATGATCGCGCTCTCGACCTCGATAGTGGAGATGTTCTCGCCACCAGAGATGATGATGTCCTTGGAACGGTCGCGCAGCTCGATGTAGCCGTCCTCGTGCAGCACGCCCAGGTCACCGGAATGGAACCAGCCGTGCTCGAAGGCTTCCTTCGTGGCCTTGGGGTTCTTGAGGTAGCCCTTCATGGTGAGATTGCCGCGGAACATCACCTCGCCCATGGTGGTGCCGTCGCGCGGTACTTCCTTCATCGTGGTCGGATCCATCACGGTCACGCCGTCTTCGGCGGTGTAGCGCACACCCTGGCGCGCCTTCAGCCGCGCCCGCTCGTGCGACGGAAGCGCGTCCCAGGCCTCGTGCCAGGAGCAGATCGTCGCCGGACCGTAGACCTCGGTCAGGCCGTAGACATGGGTGACGCGGAAGTTCTCCTTCTCCAGCGCCTCGAGCACGGCGGCGGGCGGCGGAGCGGCGGCGGTCATGAACTCGACCTTGCGATCGAGTTTCCGGCGCTCGGCCGGCGTGGCGCCGATGATGAACTGCATGATGACTGGCGCGCCGCACATGTGGGTGACGTCGCTGTCGGCCAGCGCATCGAAGATCGTCTTGGCCGATGCGCGGCGCAGGCAGACGCTTGTGCCGCCCACCAGCGCCAGCGTCCAGGGAAAGCACCAGCCGTTGCAGTGGAACATCGGCAAGGTCCAGAGATAGACGGGATGGAGACCGATCGGCCATTGCGTGGCGTTGCCGTAGGCCGATAGCGCGGCGCCACGGTGGCTGAAGACCACGCCCTTGGGATTGCCGGTGGTACCCGAAGTATAGTTGAGTGAAATCGCATTCCATTCGTCGGCGGGATAGGACCAGGCATGTTCCGGGTCACCTGACGCGATGAACTCCTCCCAGGTCGTGTCGCCGATCTGGCCACGGTCGTCGCAGGCCGGATCGTCGATGTCGACGACCAGCGGCTGCACCTTGGCGATCGCCAGCGCCTCGGTCATGACGCGATGATATTCGCGATCGACCAGCAGCACCTTGGTCTCGCTGTGGTCGAGGATGAAGGCCAGCATCGCCGCGTCCAGCCTCGTGTTGAGCGAGTTCAGCACTGCACCGGTCATCGGCACGCCGAAATGCGCCTCGTACATCTCGGGAATGTTGGGTGCCATGATCGTCACCGTGTCGCCGACGCCGATGCCCACTCTCTCCAGCGCCGAGGCGAGGCGGCGGCAGCGCGCGTAGGTCTCGGCCCAGCTCTGGCGCCGCGCGCCGTGCACCAGCGCCACGTGATCGGGATAGACGCTGGCGGTACGCTCGATAAACTGCAGCGGCGTCAGCGCCGCATGGTTGGCGGCGTTCTTGTCGAGGTCGCGCTCGTATATGTTGTGGGCGGCGAGCGCCGCCCTGTGGGAGACCGGACGCGGCGTCGGTACGCGCGCGACCGACGGGCGGTTCTTCACCGAGCGCCGCAACCCGGGCCGTGCGAGCGGCTTGGGCGATGACTTTGGAGACGACTTCAGAAGCGACTTGGGAAGCGGCGGCTTTTTTGTCGCGGATTTCGCGGCGCGGCGCGGCGGCTTGCGGGCGCTGGCGGATTTGGCTTTTGCCGGCCTGGCCTTCGCC
>RGPT01000407.1 GCA_010032545.1 Alphaproteobacteria bacterium | reverse complement strand
GAATCCCGACAAGCCGGTCAACGCTATCCCGCCGCGGGCAAACGCCCATTGCCAGCTGCGCTATGTGGTTGGTGTGAACCCGGACGACATCGTTCCCGCGCTGCGCCGCCACCTCGATGCGCACGGTTTCCAGAGGGTGACGGTCACGCCTTCGCGGGATGGCTATTTTCCTGCGACGCGCCTCGACCCCGAGCATCCGTGGGTTCACTGGGCGGTGGCTTCGATCGAGCGCACGACGGGGTCCAAGCCCGCGATCCTGCCGAACCTCGGCGGCTCGCTGCCGAACGACGTGTTCGCGGATGTGCTCGGGTTGCCGACGGTGTGGATTCCCCATTCATACGCGGCTTGCTCGCAGCACGCGCCCAACGAACATCTCCTGGCCTCGGTGGCGCGCGACGCGCTGCGGATCATGGCCGGCGTGTTCTGGGACATGGGCGAAGCGAAGAAGGTGCCGCAATGAGCGCCGTCACCGAACTGCTGGCGGCGTTGAAGCCGCGCACTGCGGAGATGCTCGCGTTCGTCGAGCAGCTTGTCCGGCTCGAGGCCGGATCGTATGACGCGGCCGAAGTGGAAAAGGTCGGCGAGGCCCTCGGGGCGCGTTGGAAGTCGCTCGGGTTCGTGGAGAAGCGGCACCCGCTCGAGGGCCGTGGACCGCAGCGCTCGTTCCACTTCAAGGGCGCCGGCAAGGGCAAGGTCGTCATCCTCGGCCATGCCGATACGGTCTGGCCCGCAGGCAGCCAGCCCGACTGGGGATTCAGTTCGGACGGCGAGTTTGCCTATGGGCCCGGCGTGGGCGACATGAAGGGCGGTCTTGCGATGGCCTGGTTCGCAGTGGATGCGCTCGTCAAAGCGAAAAAGGCCCTGCCAGCCGAACTGGTCATGGTGCTGGTGCCCGACGAAGAGATCGGCTCGGTCGGTTCGCGAAAATGGATCGAGGACTGCGTGCGCGACTCGGACGCGGTGTTGGTGCTGGAGCCTACGCGGCCGAACGGCGGTGTGGTGATCGGCCGGCGTGCGGTGGGAGCGATCAAGGCCTACTACACGGGACGGTCCGCGCATGCCGCGGTGAATGCTGCCGAAGGCGCAAGCGCATTGAAGGCGGCGTGCCGTGCAGTGCTCGCCTTGGAGGCGCTGACCGTGCTTCCCCGCGAGCTCGTGGTCAACGTCGGCATCCTCAAATCGGGCGCGGCGCGGCAGGTCGTGCCGCACGAAGCAGAGATGCACGTCGACCTGCGCGCGGCCTATGCGGAGGACCTGCCGAAACTCGAAGCCGATGTGCGGGCGATCATCGCAGACACAGGGGATCCCCGGGTCACGGTCAGGGTCGAGGGCGGCTGGTCGCGGCCCTTGTTCCCGGAGACGGCGAGCAAGAGCCTGTTCGCCCTTGCCGAAGGCTTTGCCAAGGAGATCGACGCACCGATTCGCGGGGTGGTGTCGAGCGGCGGGTCGGACGGCAGTTTTGCGGGCGCGCTCGGCCGGCCTACCCTCGATGGCCTCGGCCCGATTTGCTACGACACCTGCAGCCGGCGGGAGAAGATCATCATCGCCAGCCTGCCTGAGCGCGGGGCGATTTTCGCCGCACTTATACAGGCGCTGGCGGAATCGCAGGAAGGATTCCCAAGCCCGGATTTACCTGCCGGGATCGATGTCAGGCCGAGCGAGGCCGCTTGAGCCCTACTGGATTGCGCTTCCAGGCCACGCTCCCGGCAATTTCATCGACGCACATGTGCACCAGTTTTGCGACCTCGGAGCATGCGATCGTAGGCGGCCTGTGTCTGGAGATGCACAGGGTCATTGTACGTTCGATGCTCGGCGCGACGATGCGCGCGGCCTGGAGGCGCCCCGTCTGCAGGTCTTCCACCATCGC
This sequence comes from Alphaproteobacteria bacterium, assembly GCA_010032545.1. Lineage (GTDB taxonomy): Bacteria > Pseudomonadota > Alphaproteobacteria > Reyranellales > Reyranellaceae > Reyranella. The sequence goes on along the minus strand of RGPT01000407.1, from coordinate 22 downwards.
GTGCGATCCGAGGATCGCGTAG
>RGPT01000406.1 GCA_010032545.1 Alphaproteobacteria bacterium | reverse complement strand
CCCGCCAACCCTGCCTACGAGACGCGGATATTCGGGCCCGACCGGGTCAATTCTTGTGGCTGCCCATGGGGCAGGACCCACGGCGGCGACCCTGCGTTTCAACGCAAACCCACGGGCGGCCGCGGGCGGGTCTTTGCCGGATATGAAAAAGGCCGGCACCCGCATTCACATGCCAAGCGCCAGCCTATCAGAAATATACCCTAAAACCTGCCGAACCTGCAAATCGGGGTGCCAGCCTAGTGATAGCGGCGATAGAGCCCCGCCAGCTTGCCCTGGATCTTGACCCGGTCGGGCCCGAATATCCGCGTCTCGTAGGCAGGGTTGGCGGGCTCGAGCGCGATCGAGGCGCCTTTCTTGCGCAGGCGCTTGAGCGTGGCCTCGGTATCGTCGATCAGCGCGACCACGATCTCGCCGGTCTCGGCGGTATCGGCGCTCTTGATGATGGCGATGTCGCCGTTCTGGATGCCGGCGTCGACCATCGAGTCGCCCTGGATTTCCAGACAGTAGTGGGCGCCGGAGCCGAGTAGGGCCACGGGTACGTCGACCGTCGTGGAATTGTCGCGCAGCGCCTCGATCGGCGTACCGGCGGCGATCCGGCCGTAGAGAGGAAGGCTGAGCGCCTGGGCCTCAATGGCCACCTGGATGGCGCCGGACAGCGGCAGTCGCTCGCCGCCGCGGACGACCTGAGGCACGAAGCCCTCGCGTGCTTCGGCCATGCCAGGGCGGGCGAGCATGGGCGTGACGTTGGGCGCGGGCATGGCCGCCGTGTCGGGCAACTTCAGAACCTGCAGGGCACGCGCACGGTGGGCGAGACGGCGCAGGAAACCGCGCTCCTCCAAGCCTGTGATCAGGCGATGGATACCCGACTTGGACTTCAGTCGCAGCGCGTCCTTCATCTCATCGAAGGAGGGCGAGACGCCGTCGTCGTTGAGGCGCTTGTTGATGAACATCAGCAGTTCGTTTTGCTTGCGGGTTAGCACCGTCTTCTCCCCAGAACGCCTACCGGATTTAGGAACAAATCCTGAAACCCGACACATGTTCTAGTTTAGTTCTCGTCCGAGGTCAAGTTTTCCCGGGAAAACTGGGGATCAGTAGCCTCGCGGAGGCTCCGAGAGATCGACCACCTGCACGATGTCGCCGGCCTTGCGGGCGGGATCGTGGGCTGGCCGGACGAGGAAGGCGTCGGACGCGGCCAGCACCGAGAGCATGGAACTGTCCTGTACGGGATGTGGCGTCACCGTGAGGCTGCCGTCTGTGGCGCGGGCGAGCGTCGCACGGACGTAATCCTCGCGCTGGTCGTTGGTCTTGACGTCGACCGCCAACCGCACCGGTCGGGTGGCCGGCAGGTCACCGGCCTGGCCCAGCATCCGCTCCATCGCAGGCTTCAGGAACAGGAGTGCGCAGACCATGGTGGAGACCGGGTTGCCGGGCAGGCCGAGCACGCGCGCACGGTCTTTGGCAGCAAACATCAGCGGCTTGCCGGGGCGCATGGCGATCCGCCAGAAGTCCATGGCGAAGCCTTGTGCTTTCAGCGCGCCTTGCACCAGGTCGTGGTCGCCCACCGAGGCGCCGCCCAGGGTGATCAGAAGATCGTGCTGGGCGCCGGCGGCGATGCGGTTCTCGATCAGCGTGGCGTCGTCGCGCGCGATGTCGAACAGCGTGGGCTCGCCGCCCCAGGCGCGCACGAGGGCGGCCACGGCGATGCCGGAGGAGGAGACGATCTGGTTACGGCCGACCGGCTCGCCCGGCAGCACGAGCTCGTCGCCGGTCGACAGGATCGCGACGCGGGGCTTCCGGTACACGGAGAGCCACGGCAGGTTCATGGCGGCGGCAAGGGCCACGTCACGGGTGCTGAGCGTGCGGCCGGCGGCCAACGGACGGTCGCCCACGGCGAAGTCGAGGCCGGCC
>RGPT01000405.1 GCA_010032545.1 Alphaproteobacteria bacterium | reverse complement strand
CGAAATCCTCGCCCGCAACGACGGCACCCAGCCGCGCGAGCCCGCCATGCGGGTGAGCCAGGTGATGATCGAGCCGGTGTTGCGCGATGCCATCGTCGATCATCCGCTGGTCGACGCACGGTGGGGCGTCGCGTTCGAGGATTTCGAGCAGGACGATACGGGCGTCACCGTCACGCTGCGCAGCGAGGAGACCGGCGCCACCGAGCGGGTGCGATGCGATTTCCTCGCCGGCTGCGACGGCGGTACCAGCCGCGTGCGCGAGCGACTGGGCATAGCGCTCGAAGGCCGCGCCGCCGTGGCACACCGCTACATGATCCATTTCCGCTCCGGAGCACGCGAGCTGCTGCAGGCCTTCGGCGTCGCCTGGCACTACCAGACCGACAAGGGCACGCTAATCGCGCAGGACGACAAGGAGACCTGGACCCTGCAGACGCGTCCGCCGGCCGGCGTCGATCCTAACGACATCGATCCGAATGCGATCCTCGACGCCTGGGCCGGCCGCCGCTTTCCCCGCGAGATCCTGGTCGCCAATCCCTGGTTCACGCATCTGCTGCTGGCCGAGCGCTACCAGGCCGGCCGCGTCTTCCTTGCCGGAGACGCCGCGCACCAATACATCCCGACCGGCGGCTACGGCATGAACACCGGCATCGGCGATGCGGTCGACCTCGGCTGGAAACTCGCCGCCGCCGTAAAGGGCTTTGCCGCGCCGGGCCTGCTCGCGTCCTACGAGAGCGAGCGCCGGCCCGTGGGCCATCGAAACCGCCTCGCCTCGGAACGCCACACCGGCGTGCGCCTCAAGATCGCCGAGCTCTACCAGAACGAAAGAGATCCCGACGCGCTGGGCCGCGCCATCGCCGCGCTGGGCAATGCCGAGAACGAAAGCTGGGGCATCGAGTTCGGCTACCGTTACGACGGCGTCGAGGGCGATCCGGTGCGATACGATCCCACGACGGCACCGGGCGCGCGCCTGCCCAGCGTGTTCCTGGCCGACGGCAGTGCGCTCTACGACCATCTCGGCCCGTGGTTCACCCTGCTGCGTTTTGGCGACGCCGATCCCTCGCCGCTGATCGACGCGGCGCCAGCGCCACTGCAGATCGTAAACGTTGCCGAACCGCGCCTTGCCCCAATCTACGGTGCGAAGCTGGTGCTGGTCCGCCCCGACACGCACGTCGCGTGGCGCGGCCACGCCTGCGACGACGGAGATGCGGTCTGGGACAAGGTGCTCGACGGAAAGCTGGCGTAGGTCATGCAGGGGCGGTCATGCCCATATGGACCGCGAGCGTCTCGCTCGCTCATCCATGTAAGTGAGCGGGAGGATACTGAAAAGAGTCGACCCTAGTTCGGCAGGGCCCACGCCGGTCCGAGAACCTGCCACACGATGGCGCGGGCGGTTTCGAGCGCCTGCGCATTGGGTTCATAGCGGAAGACCTGGTTCGAGGTACGGAAGGTACCGCTTGAGCGGCCGTCGAAGCCGTGATGCGCGCCGGGGATGTTGTGGAAGACGATCCTGCCGCCGGCGAGGCGGCGGCACTGGCCGTAGCTGTCGCGATGCTTGCCCCAGTCGTCGAGGTCACCATAGAGGATCTGGACCGACGTCGGGCCATCCTTTGCATAGTCGGTCGAGCACCAGCCCTCGCAGCCGGGATAGAAGGCGAAGACCGCGGTGGGCTGGGCCGCGCCGCTACGAAAGCTCTTGGCCGAATTCAGCACCTCGGTTCCGCCGCGGGAGAAGCCCATGACCGCAAACCGGGTCGTATCGATCCGCGGTTGATCCGTCCGGGCAAGATCAATGATGTCGCGCGCGTCGCCGGTGTATTGCAAGCCGCAGCTGGTGCCGCTCCAGTCCTGGCGGTTGCGCGCGGCGGCGCTTCGCACCTGGGCCACGGCGACACCGCGAGCATTGAACCAGTCGGCCCACGTG
>RGPT01000404.1 GCA_010032545.1 Alphaproteobacteria bacterium | reverse complement strand
GGCAGCGCCTCGAACGCCGCGATGACGCGCGCATGGGCTTCGCAGACGGTCAGCAATGGTTTCACGGCCTGGTGCCTCGAACGTCCTCTCCCCCCGCTGCGCGGCGGAGAGGAGCGATGAGCATGAGGGCTTCGGTGTTACTTTGCATCCCACGTCCCCGACTTGCCGCCGGATTTGTGGACCAGCTTCACGCCCGAAATCACCATGCCGCGGTCGACTGCCTTGCACATGTCGTAGACGGTCAGCGCGGCGACGGAAGCGGCGGTGAGGGCTTCCATCTCGACGCCGGTGCGGCCCTTCAGCTTGCAGGTCGCCTCGATGTCGACGGCGCGGCGCTTGGGATCGAGCGACAGCTTCACGTCGACCGACGACAGCGACAGCGGATGGCAGAGCGGGATCAGGTCGGGCGTCTTCTTGGCCGCCATGATGCCGGCGAGCTGCGCCACGGCCAGGACGTCGCCCTTCTTGGCCTTCTTGGTCGCGATGAGCTTCAGGGTCGCTGCCTGCATGGTGACGGTGGCGCGCGCCACGGCCATGCGCTCGGTGATCTCCTTGGCGCCGACATCGACCATGCGGGCGTTGCCGGTGCCGTCGAAGTGGGTGAGTTTCTTCTTCACGCGGCCTCGCGCACCAGCATGTCGCGCACCGCTGCCTCGACATCGGGCTGGCGCATGAAGCTCTCGCCGATCAGGAAGGCCTGCGCGCCTACCTTGGCCATGCGCGCAAGGTCGGCCGGCGAGCCCAGGCCGCTCTCGGCCACCAGCACGCGGTCCTTCGGCACCAGGGGCGCCAGTTGCTCGGTGGTGGCGAGGTCGACCGCCAGCGTCTTCAGGTTGCGGTTGTTCACGCCGATCAGGTCGGCATCGATTTTCAGCGCTCGCTCGAGCTCGGGCGCGTCGTGGACTTCCACCAGCACATCCATGCCCCACTTGTGCGCGAGGCTGGCGAGGTCGGCGGCCAGCGCGTCGTCAAGACAGGCCATGATCAGCAGGATGCAGTCGGCGCCCAGCGCGCGGGCTTCGGGTACCTGGTAGGGATCGATCATGAAATCCTTGCGCAGCACCGGCAGTTTCACCGCCGCGCGCGCTTGTGTCAGGAACTCATCCTTGCCCTGGAAGTAGGGGCCGTCGGTCAGGATCGACAGGCACGTGGCTCCGCCACGCTCGTAAGCCTTGGCCAGCGCCGGCGGATCGAAATCCTCGCGGATCAGGCCCTTGCTCGGCGAGGCCTTCTTGATCTCGGCGATCAGGCCATAGCGACCCGCCGCGATGGTGGCCTTCAGCGCCTTGGCGAAGCCGCGCGGCGAATCGGTGTCGCGCGCGAGGTTCTCTACAGCGCGCAACGGCCGCTGCGACATGCGGCCGGCAACGTGACGGCGCTTGTCGGCGACGATCTTTTCGAGCGTGTCGCTCATGCGCAGATCCTTTTCAATGTGGCGAGTGCTGCCGCCGCCTTGCCGGTGTCGATCGACTGCGCGGCCAGATCAGCACCCTGCCTGAGATGCTTCGCCTTGCCCGCGACCATGAGGGCCGCGGCACTGTTAAGCACCACGATGTCGCGAAAGGCATTCTTCTCGCCGGCCAGCACCTTGTGGATGGCCGCGGCGTTGTGCGCCGCATCGCCACCCTTGAGGTCGGCCATCCTGGCGCGCTTCATGCCGATCTCCTCGGGTGAAATCTCGATCTCGGTGACTTTGCCGTTCTCCAGCGAGGCGGCCCAGCTCGCGGTCGTGGTGGTGAGCTCGTCCATGCCGTCCTGGCCGTGCACGACCAACGCGCGTTCGAGGCCGAGCTGGCCCAGCGCCTCGGCGACGGGGCGGAGCCAGCGGCGGTCGAAGACGCCCACGAGCTGACGCCTGACCAGCGCCGGGTTCGACATCGGCCCCAGCAGGTTGAAGATGGTGCGGTTGGGGGCGAGCTCGACGCGCGGGCCG
>RGPT01000403.1 GCA_010032545.1 Alphaproteobacteria bacterium | reverse complement strand
TCAATCCTGTGCGGCAGCACCATTTTTCGCCTCGAAGAAGGAAGTGCCCACGTTCGAGGGCGCCGCCGCCTGCCCCTGGCGATCGGCCTCAGGTGGCTCCCGTCAGTGTTCCCACTGCTCCTCGATTCTCGCATCGATCGCCTGCGCCGCCTTTCTGTCGGCAGCCGCCCCGGCAACGTCGCCCAGCTCCTGCTTGCACAGGTGGCGCGCCCAGTAAGCATCGGCGTCCTTCGGGTCATGGCGGATTGCCGCCGTGAAGTCGGCAAGAGCGAGCCTGCACAGGCCGGTCTGGGCATAGGTCAGGCCACGGTTGAAGTAGGCGGTGTTCAGGCGTGCCGCGCCGTAGCGGCCCGCGTTGATGACCGTGGTGCAGGCGCTGATCTGGACCTCGTCCGGCACGTTGCCCAGGCCGTCGCACCAGTCTTCCTGAAGGGTTCTGGAAGGTTGGGCCTGCGCCGGACCGTTCGACAGCGCCACGACGACCACACCAAACCCGACTGCAGCCGCCAGAATTGCTCCGAACATCCCGACCTCCAAGAGCCACGGTCGCCAGACCGTCGTATCCCAAATGAACAACTAGCCGCTTCGCACGGCGCGCCCATTGATACAAGTCAAGCAGCCGCGGCGACGGAGTCCGCGGGACCAGCTGCGGCCCGTCGAGGTTGCCGGGCTGGATCGCTGAGAGCGCGTCACTCCCTCTTCTTCACATTCCAGAACACCGGCGCCGGCGCCTCCAGGTTACCGGTCACGGTCTTGCGGCGCGCCACCGGGATGTTGAACTGGCCGAGATGGGCGTGGGTCGGATACTCCGACACGCGCAGCTGGATGGCGTCGGCGAGTTCCTTGCGCCGCGCCGGATCGGTCGTCTTGGCGAAGGCGTCGCGCAGCTCCTCGATCCTGGCATCGCACGGCCAGCCGACGGCGGCCTTGTCGCAGGCCGCCCCCACGAAGGCCGACATGATTGGATCGAGCAGGTCGGCCGAAACCCACGACGTCATGAAGGCGCTCCAGCCGCCCGCATTGAGAGGCTCCTTGCGGGCGCGGCGCGAAAGAACGGTCTGCCAGTCCATCGCCTGCATGTCGACGACGAACCCGCCACGCTCGAGCAGCGACTTGACGATGGGCGTCAGCCGTCCGGTGTTGGTGTCGGTGGCGAACAGCAGGACTACGGGCGTGCCGTCGTAGCCCTCCTGCTTCAGGATCTCCTTCGACCGGGCGAAGTCGGAGTTGAGCTTGTCCTCGAAGCCCTTGTCGGTGGCCAGCGGCGTGCCGCAGATGAAGAGAGCCTTGCATTCCTTGTAGTATTTCGGGTCGGCAATGGCGGCCAGCAGGAAGTCCTTCTGGTTCAGCGCATAGAGCGCGGCCTGGCGGATCTTCGGATTGTCGAACGGCTTGTGCAGCACGTTGAAGCGCAGGCTGTACTGGCTGCCCAGCTTGTTGAAGTCGATGACCTCGATGTTCTTGTCCTTCTCGAGCAGCGGCAGCAGCTCGATCAACGGCTGCTCGACCATGTCGATCTCGCCGGTCAGAAGCGCGTTGGCGACGGTCTGCGGATCGGTGAGGTTGATCCATTCGACGCGGTCGACATAGACGTTCTTGCCGCCGGACAGACCCGAGGGTGGCTCGGCGCGCGGCTTGTAGTCCTTGAACTTGTCGTAGACCACCTTGTCGCCCGGCCGCCACAGGTCGCGGCGGAACACGAAGGGGCCGGACCCGGTGAAGTCGGTGATCTGGGTGTTGCCCGGGGTGTCGGCCACGCGCTTGGGCATGATGAAGAGCACGTTGGAGCTGGGCTTGCCGAGAGACTCGAGGACAAGGCCGTAGGGCTCCGAGAGGGTCAGCGTGAAGGTCCTGGCGTCGACCACGGCGAGGTCCTTGGTGAAGGTCATGAGCTTCTGGCCCATGGCGTCGCGCGAGGCCCAGCGCTTGATCGAGGCGA
>RGPT01000402.1 GCA_010032545.1 Alphaproteobacteria bacterium | reverse complement strand
CCGCGCCAGGACGGCCTTCACGCCAAGCGCAATCTTGTCGACGATCTCCTTCGGAGTCTTCGCGGGCGCCACGAACCCGTACCAGGAATCCCACTCGGGGCCCTTGTAGCCGGCTTCGGCCAGCGTCGGAATCTGTGGCGCGAGTGGCGAGCGCGCGACCGTCGCAATGCCGTACGCCTTCATTTTTCCCGCGCGCACGTGGGGCATCACGTCGGGCAGGTTTCCGAATACGAGCTGGATCTGGCCCGCGAGCAGGTCGGTCTGCGCCTGCGCCTGGCCGCGATACGGGACCAAGGCCATGTCGACCCCGGTGACGGAGATGAACCACGCCATCGCCATGTGCGGCGATGCGCCCACTGCGGCGCCGTACGAGAGCTTGCCCGGCCGTTGCTTCGCGAGGACGATGAGTTCCGCCGTGGTATTCGCCGTGACCGAGGGATGGCCGACGAGGATCAACGGCGTCGAGCCGATCAGCGTGATGGGCGCAAAGTCCCTGGCCGTGTCGTACGGCAGGTCCTGGCGCAGCGTCGGGTTGGCCGCGAAACTGTTGGCCACCGAAGCGATCGTATAGCCGTCCGGCGCTGACTTGGCGAGCGCATCGGTGCCAATGATGCCCGCGCCGCCGGTGCGGTTCTCGACGACGAACTGCTGGCCCCAGTCCTCGCCCAGGCGCTGGCACACGAGGCGCACGACATAGTCGAGCGTCGCACCCGCCGGAAACGGGACGATCATGCGGACCGGCTTGTCGGGGTAGGACTGCGCCTGGGCAAACGAAGCCGCCAGCAGGAACACCGGCAGCGCGAACGCACGACGAAGAAATCCGGGCATGAATCTCATTTGGCACTCCTCGCTTCGCGCATCCACCGCGCGAGATTGTTTGGGGACAACGGCAGTTCCAGCGGCGTCACGCCAAGCGGGCGCAGCGCATGGGCCACGGCATTGCTGATGGCGGCGCCCGTCGCAGCAATGCCGCCCTCCGCAGCGCCTTTTGCGCCAAGGGGGTTCGATGTGGCCGGCGAATCCTCAAGCGACAGGGCCTCAATGTACGGGAAATCCGTCCCTCGACCGTAAGGAAACGCAGCACTTTGACGGCGGCGGTCTGCGGGTCGATGCTGACATGCGCGAGCTGCACGCCGAACGTGTAGGTGAGCTCGGTGCTCGAATAGGTCGCAGTGCATTCGAGTTTTCCCGAGCCTGCAGCCTGTGCAAGTGCCTCTGCGTCGTACCGGCCGGCCCTTTCGATGACCAGCGCCCTCACTTTCTGCGCGGCCAGCACGACCGCGCTGCCGCCCATGACGGCGCTACGGCTGTGATATGTGCCCCAGCCTATTTCGAGAAAGGTCGTACTACCGTGGAACACCGCCACCTGCGAGGGCGGAACGCCGAGCTCGTCGGCGAGGACCTGCGCCATCGTCGTCTCGTGGCCCTGCCCCATCGTGGAGGTGCCGATATAGAGCTCAATGCGGTCGGGCGCAGCGATCACGATGCGCGCGGCTTCCGAAGGCCCGCCTCCGGTCGATTCGACGAAGCAGCCCAGGCCCACGCCATGCAACTGGCCGTCGGCGTGCTGCGCCGCAATCTGGCCGGCGTAGTCGAACTCCTTCAGGGCCCGAGCCATTACGCGCGGGTAGTCGGCCTTGTCGAACACCGCACCTGGCAGGTTTGGCACGAGGTCGCCCGCGCGCCACGGCATGTCCTCGGGACGAATCAGGTTGCGCCGGCGAAACTCGGCGGGGTCGAGGCCGAGATCGGCCGCGGCGATATCCATCAGCCGCTCGCGGAAGTAGTTCGCCTCATAGCGCCCCGGCCCCCTATAGGAACCGAACGGCGTCTTGTTCGTCATCAGCGCGCTAAACCCGAGCTCGAAGTGCTCGATACGGTAGGGGCCGCGCATGAACTGCGGCACGGCGCCCGGCCCCACGCCGCCATTGGGCCGGATG
>RGPT01000401.1 GCA_010032545.1 Alphaproteobacteria bacterium | reverse complement strand
TAGCCGGTCGCCGCCATGACGATGAAGAACTGGTAGCCTAGCAGGACGAACCAGCCGAGCGGGGCGCCGCCGAACAGCCGGGCGCGGCAGGTGCGCTGCACGACATGGAACGCCGTGCCGATCAGCGCCGTGCCACCAAAGGCGAAGATGGCGGCCGACGTGTGGAGCGGCCGCAGGCGGCCGAACGTCAGAAATTCGCTGTCGAAACTGAGCTGCGGCCACACCAGCTGGGCAGCGATGACGACCCCGACCAGGAAGGCGGCGATCCCCCAGAACATCGTGAGGATGACGGCCGCCCGGATGACATCCTCGACGTACCGCGGCGCCGGCGATGGGCCGACTGACGGCGTAGCATTGCTCGACATTCACTCTCCCCGCACTCGTGACCCGACCGACCTTAAGGTCGACGGGCGCAATGCTCTTTGACCTGCGTCAAAGCCCCGGCGGGCATTCCGGGCGTCAATTGAATCCCGTGGCACGTAACAAGGGGAGAGAAGCCATGAGTGAGACCGTTGCCGTATTCCCGGCCCCCCGGCCGCAGATCAGGCGGGTTGCCGTGGATAGGCCATGGACGTGGCTGGCCGCCGGCTGGCGCGACCTCGCGGCCTCGCCGGGCATCAGCGTCGCCTATGGCCTGATACCTGTGGTCATCGGCTGGATGTCGACCTTGCTGATGCTGTGGCTCGACCTGCCCTTCCTCGTACTGCCGCTGAGCGCCGGGTTCTTCTTCGTCGGCCCCTTTATCGCGGTGGGTCTCTACGAGGTGAGCCGCCGCCGCGAGGCAGGCCTTGTCGTCGACGCGAAGAGCACTCTGCTGGCGTGGCGACGCAACTCCAGCCAGATCGCCCTGCTGGGTGCCTTGCTGTTGTTTTTCCATCTCGCCTGGATGCGCGCGGCGCAACTGCTGTTCGCAATCTTCGAATGGCGCACCGTGCCGTCGTGGGATCGCTTCCTGGAACTCGTGTGGCATTCGTCGCGCAGCCTGCCGTTCTTGGCGACGGGCGTGGCCGTCGGCGGCGTGCTGGCGGCAATCGCCTTCGCCATTGGCGCCTTCTCCATTCCCTATCTGCTCGATCGGCGCACGTCGAACGTGTTCGAGGCGATCGCAACGTCGGTCGCCGCGGTGCGGCTCAACTTCCGGCCCATGATCCTGTGGGCGGCCCTGATCGTCGTTCTCGTCGTGCTAGGGATGGTGCCGGGGCTGATCGGCCTTATCGTCGCGCTGCCGCTGGTGGCCTACGCCACCTGGCATGCCTATCGCGAAGTCGTGCGCTTCGAGGGAATCGAACCGGATTGATCTGCGTCAATTGAAATCGGCGGATCGCCACCCAGATCGAATCACGGAAATGTTTCCGCAAACGAGGAGGACGATGATGGTCGAGAATCTTCCCAGGTCGCAAAAGCCTGCCGCCTTGACGCCGTTCGGCGGCGACTTCGATCAATTCTTCAATCGCATGATGCGCGGCTGGCCGTTCGGCTGGCTGGAACTCCCGCGCCAGGGCGAGCCGCGCGCACTACGGGCTTTCGAGCATCTGCCAAGCTGCGAAGTGAAGGAGAACGACAAGTCCTATGTCGTCACCGTAGAACTTCCGGGTCTCGACGAGAAGGACGTCAAGGTGCTGGTCGAGGACGACCTTCTCACGATCTCCGGCGAGAAGAAGGTGGAGCGGACGGACGACAAGACGCACTACTCCGAACGCAGCTACGGCAGCTTCACGCGGGCGTTCACCTTGCCGGGCGATGCCGATCGCAACGCCATCGGCGCGCGTTTCGCCAAAGGCGTCCTGACGCTCGACATTGCCAAGACGGCGAATGCGCCAGCCCAGGGCAAGGAGATCGAGATCAAGCCGTCCTGACGCCTACAAGCGGCTGCTCGCCAGCGCCAACATGAGGATGGCGTTGGCGAGCAGCAGCGGGGCGGCGATCCAACGCGCGAGGGCTTGTAGGCG
>RGPT01000041.1 GCA_010032545.1 Alphaproteobacteria bacterium | reverse complement strand
GGGCCGCCTCAATGATTTCATCGGGAAAGCTCTTGAAATGCTGCCTGAGCAAAAAGATGGCAAACAAGGACAGGAAGAAGGGCAGCATCTGCGCGAAGTAGGTGTTGAGCAGCTGCGCCCAGGACAGGCCGATGTAAAGCGGCAAGGCGGTGACCTGAATCGGGATGGAGAAGGCGCCAAGCACGGCCAGCAGCAGGAGTGACCGCCCTCTGAAGGCCAGTTTCGCCAGTGCATAAGCGGCCGGTATGGCCACCAGGAGCTGCACCACCAGGATGCCCGTGCAAATCAGCAAGCCGTTAAACATGTAGCGCCCAATAGGCGCTGCCTTGAAGACCTCGGCAAAGTGGCCAAAGCCGTACCAGGTGCGGGGCCAGGGCAAAAGGGATGCCTCAAAAATTTCGCTGGGGGCGCGAAAAGCCGTTGCCAGCATCCATGCAAAGGGCATGAGCATGAAGGCAGCGCCGCCCAGCAACAGCAGGTGCGCCAGTAGGCGGCGCGGCTTGAACAGCGTGGTGCTCATGCGTAGTGCACCTTCTTGTCGAGCCGACTGGTTTGCAGCGCCGACATCAGCAAAATGAAAGCCAGGAACAGCACGGTCAGCGCGGCGGCATAGCCCATCTTGAAATACTGAAACCCTTCGAGGTACATGGCGTAGAGAACCACCTCCGACTCGCCCTTGCCTTGCGTCAGCACAGCCACGGTGTCAAACACCTTGAAAGCCGAGATGCTGGTGGTGACCAGCACAAACAGGCTGGTGGGGCCAAGCTGTGGCCAGGTCACCCGCACAAAGCGGTCTAGCGGTCGGTCGGCCCCATCGACCGCCGCTGCGTCGTAGAGCTCCTGGGGGATGCTTGATAGTCCTGCCAGAAACAGCACCATGTTGAATCCCACCAACTGCCAGATGCCGATGGCGGCCAGGGTGGGGATGATCAGAGTGGGCTCGGAGAGAAACGCCAGCGGCGTGCCGCCGAGCGCGCTGATCAGGCCATTGACCGGACCGAGCTTGGGATGGAGCATGAATTGCCACACCGTGGCCATGGCAATCAGGGTGGAGGTGACGGGCAGGAAGTAAATGAGCTCGTACATCGATCGGCTCTGGGTGCGGGCGTGCACCAGCAAGGCTGCGCCCAGGCCCAGCACAATGCTGGTGGGCAGCACCAGAACCACGTACAGCAAGGTGTTGCGCAGGGCGCGCATGAACACCGGGTCTTCGAAGGCGCGCAGGTAGTTGTTCAAGCCCACCCACTTGGAGTCGACGGCACCGAGCTCGTAATTGCTCAGGCTCAGCACGATCAGGATGAGCAGCGGGATCAGGTAGAGCAGCAGCAGCAGCAGCGCGGCGGGTGCGGCGAACCACCAGCCCAGAAGTTGGTCGCGACGCACTCGGGCATAAAGGGCAAATGACCGGTCGGCGGGTGCAGTCATGGCTTTTGCCCTGGGTACTCAGACCAATCGCTGGCCCTGCGCATCAAATGCCATCAGGTGCGCCTGCGCAGCGCACAGATGCAGCTCTTGGCCCACCCCGGGAGGTTCGCGGCCGCTGCCAGCCGGCTCGCGAAAGCATAAAGTCGATCCCTCGGCCAACTCGGATTGGGCAAAGCCTATCCACTCGCTACCGTGGTGCTCGACGCGCCGATCCTCAATGGCCGTGGGCGCATAAAGCTGGGTGACGGAAGCTGGAGCGTGACCGGCCCCGACATGGTGGCGGGCGCCAGGGTGCGTGTGCGCGGCGTCGACGGTAACGAGCTCAGGGTCGAGCCGGCGCCATAGCGACAGGAGCTTTGCCGATCATGAACCTCAAGACGCTGTTGCTGGTTGTGGCGGCCGTGTTGCCGCTTGCCGCGAATGCCCAGACACCATCGACGCCTTACCCGTCCAAGCCGGTCCGGCTGATGGTGGGCGCCAGTCCGGGGGGCGGCACCGACATCGTCGCCCGCCTGCTGGCCGACAAGTTCGCCGAGTCGTTCAAGGGCGTCTTCGTCGTCGAGAACAAGCCGGGCGCCTCCAATACCATTGCTGCCGATCTCACGGCCAAGGCCCCGGCCGACGGCCATACGCTGCTGGTGGCGACCAACACCGGACAGGCCATCGCGCCGCACCTGCTGAAGCTCAACTTCGACGCGATCAAGGACCTGACGCCGATCGGCCTTGTGGTCGATGTGCCCAACGTGCTGGTGGTCGGCCCGGCGGTGCCGGCCAGCTCCGTGAAGGAGCTGATTGCGCTGATGAAGGCCAGGCCGGGCGACTTCAAATACGCCTCTTCCGGCGTCGGCAGCACGCAGCATATCGCGGGCGAGGCCTTCGACGTGGCGGCGGGCGTGAAAAGCCTTCACGTCCCCTACAAGGGCAGTGCCCAGGCGCACCTCGATCTGATCGCCGGCAATGTGCAGATGATGTTCGACACGACCTCCTCGGCAATGGGCCAGATCAAGGCCGGCAAGTTCAAGCCGCTGGCCGTCACGTCGGCCCGCCGCAGCAGCGAGCTCCCCGATGTGCCGACGCTGGCCGAAGCGGGTGTGCCCGGTCTGGAGATGACCACCTGGTATGCCGTCTATGTGACTGCGGGAACGTCGCCCGACATCGTGGCCCGGTTGCAGGCCGAGCTGGCGAGGGTGGTGGCGCTGCCGGACGTTCAGGCCCGACTGAAGAGCCTCGGCGGCGAGCCGGGGGCCATGACACCCGAGCAGTTCGCCCGTTTCAACGTGCAGGAATACGAGCGCTACGGCCGGCTCATCCGCGAGGCCAACATCAAGCCCGAGTGACTCGCCGCCACTCTATCCTTTGAGTCCGGCCGGTGCCGGCGGTGAAGTCAGGGCCCGAGAGGACCAGCCGATCGCCGTCGAGCTCGATGTACCGCGTCGAGGTGATGCCGACCAGGGCAGGATCCGTCGCAATTTCGATTGAATGAAACACGGCCGTGTCCCGCACCTCGTAGCGGCCGGCATAGGCGAAGCTGTCGCTGAAGGCGGTTGCCTTCTCGGCAGCGGAAGCCGGCGTCCCGGCGGCGCGCATCAGCGTGGCGCTGACCTCGCCACCCGGGGTGTAGATGATCATGCCCCGTGCATCGGGCCCGAGGGGAAACGCTGTCGGTCGTCCGTCGTCATGGACCAACGACCAGCGTTCCAGACGCCAGGCGCCGATCAGGTCTCCCGCCGAGACGATCGTCATGATCGGGACCGAGAGCGCGGAGAGGAACGATGCTGCATGGCTTCTCCCGTTCGATGTCGTGGGAGCATAGCAGAACCTCTTGCTTATCGTTTACCCATCGGGCCTGTCGCGAGATTGCCAATAGTTAAATGTTTGGACAACTATTGGTGACCCGGTAGGCGGGCATGAATTTTTTCTGCGGTCCGGTGTTAGTCGGCGCCGGCGCAGGTCGCCTAGACCAACGGCTCGCCCTTCTCGATGAACGCTTCCAGTGCCCGCTCGTGCGCGCTGAGATCGAAGCCCTGGGCCGCGATCCAGCCATCGTTGTAGTAGGTGTGGCTGTAGCGCTCGCCGCCGTCGCAGATGAGCGACACCAGGGAGCCCTCGGTGCCTTCGGCCCGCATGCGCGCGGCGAGCAGACAGAGCGCATGGAAGTTGGTGCCGGTGGAGCCGCCGACCTTGCGGCCGAGCCGGCGGGACAGCACGCGCATGGCGGCCAGCGATGCCGCGTCGGGAATGCGCATCATGCGGTCGATCACGTTGGGCACGAACGAGGGCTCGACCCGTGGCCGTCCGATCCCCTCGATGCGCGAGGCACGCGCGCAGGTGGCGGCGAGGTTCTTCTCGGCGTAGGCCTCGAAGAAAGCGGAGAACTCGGGGTCAGCCACGCAAAGCCGCGTGTCGAACTGCTTGTAGCGGATGTAGCGGCCGATCGTAGCCGACGTGCCACCGGTGCCAGCACCCACCACGATCCAGGCGGGCACGGCATGGCGCTCGCGGCTCATCTGCTCGAAGATCGATTCGGCGATGTTGTTGTTGCCGCGCCAGTCGGTGGCCCGCTCGGCGAAGGTGAACTGATCAAGGTAGACGCCGCCGAGTTTGGCAGCGAGTTCCTCTGCTGCCGCGTAGATGCCCCGGCCGTCGGCCACGAGGTGACACGTGCCGTGCTGGCGCTCGATTTCCTGGATCTTCTCGACCGAGGTGGAGGCCGACATGACGGCGTGGAACGGCAGGCCGAGCAGGCGCGCGAAGTAGGCCTCCGAGATTGCCGTCGAGCCCGAGGAGGCCTCGACGATGGGGGTGTTGTGCCGGATCCGGCCGTTGCAGATGCCGAACAGGAAGAGCGAGCGGGCCAGCCGGTGCTTCAGGCTGCCCGTCGGATGCGTCGACTCGTCTTTCAGGTAGATGTCGATGCCGTCCAGCGCCGGAAGGTCAAGGCTCAGAAGGTGGGTGTCGACCGACCGCCGCTGGTCGTTCCGGATCATCTCCAGCGCATGGCGCGTCCAGACGACGGCCATGTGCGGTGAGGAGGCCTCGCCGAGAAGGAGAGGGTCGGCCGGCAGCGTCATCCGCCGATGATCTTCTTCTCGATCATGCAGTGGATGCCCTTGTTGCCGTCGACCGTCTGCGTCACGTGCAGGTCGGCCTGCAGGCTGCACAGCATGTAGGCATCGGCGGCGGCGAGGCCTGTCTTGGCGCAGATCAGGCGGATCATGTCGCGCAGCGCCTCCTTGGCGGCGTCGTCGAGGTCGGGGTCGAAGCCGTGGGTGATCCAGTGCGTCGCCGTTTCGGCGCGCGGATTGGTGAGCTTCATGTCCTTGCGCACGGTGAAGCGGAAGGTGCCGCTGAGGCTGGTCTCGAGCGCCGTCAGGTTCACTTCGCCGTCGCCCTGTACGCCGTGTCCGTCGCCGGTCGAGAACAGGCCGCCGTCGGCGAACACCGGGAAGTAGACCGTGGTGCCGACCTGGAAGTGCTTGTTGTCGATGTTGCCGCCGAAGGCGCGCGGTTCGACCGAACTGCACTGGCCCCATTCGGCCGGCGGGGCCACGCCCATGATGCCGAAGAACGGCCGGAGCTGGATTTCGGTGCCCCACGGCAGCGTGCAGACGCCGCGGTTGGAATCGATCGGCAGGTGGGTGAGGCGGTAGAAGGGAAAGTCCTCCGGCAGCGTGCCCATCAGCGGGCGCTGCACGTTCCAGCCCCAGTTGGTGCGGAACTTGATGTCGAGGACTTCTACGGCCAGCACGTCGCCGCGTTCGGCGCCCTCGACGTGGACGGGGCCGGTCAGGATATGGCGGCCGATGTGCGGCTTCAGGGTCTTCAGGATTTCGCGATGCTCGGGCAGCACGTTCATCGGAGGTTCGGGCAGGATCTCGGCGGCACCCGACACGCAGTGTATGGTGGCGATATCGCCCGATTTGACGCGGAGCTGCGGCTTGAGTTGGCTGTCGAAATAGCCCCAGTGGCATGTCTCGGGCGACGAGTTCAGTTCGTGCGTGGCCATGCGATCTCCCGTTTCTTCCAGATGGTTGAAGCACATACCGTGCCTCCAAATCCATCCGTGATGCTATAGGCGTCGGATGAACTACCGCCACGGCTATCATGCAGGCAATTTCGCCGACGTCCTGAAGCATGCAGCGCTTTGCGAGCTGGTGCGACTGCTGTCGTCCAAGGACAAGAAGCTGTTCGTCCTCGACACCCACGCCGGCGCCGGCGGCTACGATCTGGGCGGCGAACTCGCGGCGCGGACGGGCGAGGCCGAAGCCGGGATCGCGCGCCTTGCCGCGGCCCCGCGCGACGGCATGCCGGCCGCTGTCGTGCGTTATCTCGATGCGGTTACCGCCTATGACCGCAAGTTCGGCCCGGCGGTGGCGGGGGGCGGCCCCCGGCGCTATCCCGGCTCGCCGCGTCTGATCCGCGCGGCGCTGCGGCCGGGCGACCGATTTGTCGCCTGCGAACTCCACCCCGGCGATGCGCTGGCGCTGAAGCGCGAGTTCGCCGGCGATCGCGCCGTCGAGGTGCGCCAGGCCGACGGTTACCACGTGCTGAAGGCCGTGCTGCCGCCGGTCGAGCGGCGCGGCCTGGTGCTGATCGACCCGCCGTTCGAGGCAGCCGACGAATTCGAGCGGCTGGCGCGTGCCGTGCGCCACGGCCTGCGCCGCTTCGCCACAGGCTGCTATGCGATCTGGTATCCAATCAAGGATGAGGCGGCTTCTGCAGCTTTCGTGGCCGAACTGAAGGCGCCAAGGCTCCTCGTGATGAAGCTTCGGGTCGGCGGCGAAACGGGAACGGGCAAGCTTGCAGCCTGTGGCCTGGCCGTGATCAACCCGCCATGGCGCTTCGAGGAAGCAATGGCCGAGGCGTTGCCCTGGATTGCGACCGCGCTGGGCGGCCGGGCTAGCGTCGTCGCGTCGCCAGCCAGCGCGCCGGCTCCGGCGTCGCCATCGTGATGGCGAAGGACACCAGGCAGAGGGCGGCGCCGGCCAGGATCGCGCCGGTGTAGGAGCCGAAGAAATCATAGGCATAGCCCGCGACCGGAGAGCCGAGCAGGGCGCCAAACCCGACGCCGCTGTAGAGCGCGCCGATGATCGAGCCAAGCGCCCTGCCGCCGAAGTAGTCGGCGGCAAGCGATGGCGCGATGGCGACAAATCCGCCGTAGAAGGCCCCGAACACCAGGGCGAAGACGACAAGTGCAGGTGCGCTGGTGGACATCGACCACATCACCAGCATGGCGCCCGCGCCGATGTACATCATGCCGAAGGAGACGCGCCGGCCCAGCCAATTGGTAATGCTCGCGAAGAGGAAACGGCCAAACGTGCTGCCCACGCCCAGCAGGAAGATCAGCAGGACGCCGAAGCCCTCACCCAACCCGAGATCGCTGACGTAGGGCGCGAGGTGCACGAACGGCACGAACAGGCCGAACGACAGCAGTAGTGCACCGATGTAGATCGCCCAGAAGGGCGCCGAACGCAGCGCCTCGCCCAGGGTAAGGCCGTCCGGAATGGAGAACGTGGTACCGGGGGTGGGCGCGTCGCCATCGGGCCCGAGGCCGTAGCGCTCGGGGCCAGGGCGAACCATGAACCCGCTGGCGATGGCGCCGATCACGGTGAGCGCCGCCAGCACGAGGTAGGTCTGGCGCCACCCGAGAGCGCCGATCAGTTCATGGGCCAGTGGGGCACCCAGCAAGGTCCCCACGCCGATCCCGGCGACGGCGATACCACTTGCCGTGCCGCGGTGGCGGACGAACCAGCGCTGAACGGCGGCGATACTCGGCACATAGGAAAGACCGACGCCAACGCCGACACCGAGGCCGTAGCCGAGGTAGACCTGCCACAGCGTCGTCGCCTGCGAGGCGGCCGCGAGGCCCATGGCCACCAACAACAGGCCGCCCACGACCATGGGGCGCGGTCCGGTCCGGTCGGCGATCAGTCCGGCGGGAAAGCCCAGTTGGAAGTACAGGAACGCCGATATCGAAAAGACCAGGGACGTCTCGCCGCGGCGCGCGCCGAACTCCGCTTCTAGCGCTCCAAAGAAAGCTGCAAAGGAGTAGGCAACGGCGTATCCGGTCATCATGCACAGGAAGGCGCCGGCGACGACCCACCAGCCGGCGAAGACGCCGCTGTGCTTCACTTCTTGTCGCCGTTTTTCTTGCCCTTCTCCGTGCCGTTCTCCTTGCCGGTCTCGGGCGTCCAGCCCCACATCTTGAATGCAGCGGCTGCAACCTCGGGATCCAGGTCCGGCTCAGAAGGCTTCACGTCGCGACCGAGCGTGTCGACGATGACTTTGAAGCCCGTGAGGCGGGCATGCATCTTGTTGTCCGAAGCGATGACATGCCACGGCGCGTTGTCAGTGTCGGTGCGTTCGAGCATGTCGTCATAGGCCTCCAGATACTCCTGGCGCCTGGCAATGTTGCGGAAGTCTTCGAGGCCGATCTTGAAGCGCTTGCGCGGCTTGTTCAGCCGCTCGATCATCCGCCGCTTCTGGTCCTCCGCGCTGACATGCACCAGGAGCTTGACGATCCGGACGCCATCGTCCGTAAGCTGCCGTTCGAACTCGTTGATCTCGCGGTAGGCTCGCTTCCACGTCTCTTTGTCGCAGAAGCCCTCGATCCGTTCGACCAGGACGCGGCCATACCAGGTACGGTCGAAAATCGCCCAGTCGCCGCGAACCGGCAGCCGCTGCCAGAAGCGCCAGAGATAGTGGCGCCCCTGTTCTTCGGGGGACGGCGCGCCGATGCGCCAGACATGCACCGATTTGGGTTCGAGGCCGTCAACCACGCGGCCGATCAGGCCACCCTTGCCTGCGGCGTCCCAGCCGTCGACGCAGATGATGGCTCGTCCGCCCGTCTGCAGATAGTGGAGTTGCACATCGAGCAGTCGGCTCTGCAGTTTCCTGAGGTCGCGCTCGTAGGTCTCTTCCTCTATTGGACCGTCGACCATCTCGATCTTGTCCAGAGTCGGCCATTTACCCATCGAATCCTCCCGCGCGGATCGTGCCAGCGGCGGCGAGGCAGGGCAATGAGTGCGGCGGAGTCAGGGACATTGACAGCGCCAACCGCGACGACGACAAATTCTCGGCAATGTCCGACGCTGAACCGACCATCCGCTACACGATGAGCGCCGGCAAGCCGGTCGTCGAGATTCGCGGCGATTGGACGGTGCTGAACCTTCGCGGTGTCCGGAAAAAAGCGGGTCGTGCGCTTGATGCCGCCGGCGCCGGGCGGGCCGCGCGCAAGGTCGACGCCAGCGGCGTCGGCCGGCTCGACACGGCGGGCGCACTCGAAATCCTGCTGCTGGCCGGTGGCGGGCCGGACACCGAGGTCACGACCCGGGAGAAAAGGCACGCCGACCTGTTCGAGGTCGTCCAGAAAAACATGGGCGAGGCGATGCCCGAGCGGCATGTGAACTGGTTCGCCCACTGGCTGGACGAGGTCGGGCACAGCACGGTCGAATTGTATCGTCAGGCCATCAGTCTTTGTGCCTTTTTCGGCGAGATCCTCGTGGTCTTCGTCGAAGCTTGCCTGCAGCCGCGACGGTTCCGGATCAATGTCGTGGTCCGCCAGATGTACGAGGTATGGGTCAGGGCGCTGGCGATCGTCGGTGTCCTCTGCTTCCTGATCGGCGTGGTGATCGCCTACCAGGGTATCCAGCAGCTCCGGCAGTTCGGCGCCGAGACTTTCGCCGTCGAGGCGGTAGGCATTTCGATATTCCGGGAACTCGGGGTGTTGCCGCGGATCGTCGCTCTGGTGATTTCGCTGCCGCTGCTGGCATTCTGGGGCAACATCGCCGGCCTGCTGGGTGGTGCGGTCGCCTGCACGATCTATCTCGACTTCACGTTCGCGCAGTTCTTCGACCGGCTGCGGGACACGGTCGGCATCTGGCATTTCTATACCGGCATGATCAAGGCGCCGGTCTTCGGCCTGGTGATCGCCACGGTCGGTTGTTTCGAGGGGCTGCAGGTGCGCGGTAGCGCCGAAAGCGTAGGCCAGCTCACGACTAAGTCCGTCGTCGAGTCGATCTTCTGCGTCATCGTGCTGGACGCGATCTTCTCGATCATCTTCCTGCTGGCGAACGTCTGATGGCCGAAGGCGGTCAGCTTGTCGACCACAGCGATGGCCGGGACGTCGTGTTGCGCCTGCGCGGCGTGCGCACGCAGTTCGGCGACAAGGTTATTCATGACAAGCTCGACTTCGATCTCTTCCGCGGCGAAATCGTCGGGTTGGTCGGTGGATCTGGCACCGGCAAGTCGGTCCTGCTGCGCACGATCATCGGCCTCAACAGAGCGACGCGTGGCACCATCGAGATGCTGGGGGTCGACACCGCCACCCTTTTTGGCCGGTCAGAGCGGGCGATGCAGGCCCGGACCGGTGTTCAGTTCCAGGACGGAGCCCTTTTTTCTTCGCTGACGGTGGCCGAGAACATCATCGTTCCGATCCGTGAGCACGCTGGTTTGGACGAGCAGACGATGCGGGACATTGCAGCCCTCAAGATCGCGCTGGTCGGGTTGCCGCCCGACACCGGCGACAAGAAGCCGTCCGAGCTTTCCGGCGGCATGCGAAAGCGGGCGAGCCTCGCCCGGGCGCTCGCCCTCGATGCCGAATTGCTGTTCCTGGACGAGCCGACGGCGGGATTGGATCCGATCGGCGCGGCTCATTATGACGAGCTGGTCAAGGGCCTCAGCCGCAGCCTCGGCCTGTCGATCCTGATGGTGACTCACGACCTGGATAGCCTGAACGCCGTGTGCGACCGCATCGCCGTCCTGCTCGACAAGCGCGTGGTGGTAGGTACGATGGAGGAGTTGCTGGCTTACGATCATCCCTGGGTCAGGGAGTATTTTCATGGTCCGCGCGGGCGAGCGGCGCGACAGGAGCAAAAGTAGCGTCCGATGGAAAGAAAGTCGCCTTATGTGCTGATCGGCGCGGCGATGATCGCGTTCATCGTCGCCGTCGGAGGTTTCGTCGTCTGGAAGCTGCGGGCCGGCGACCGGACGTCGTACGCCTACTACGACATTCTTTTTTCCGGCGACGTGCAGGGACTGACCAACGATTCGCCGGTGTTCTATCGCGGACTGCGTGTCGGCCGGGTGCAGAACATCCAGCTCACGTCACGGGTCGACACAAGGCGTGCCACGGGGCGCGAGCGCCTGACGGAGAAGATCGAGGTAACAGTCGCCGTCGATTGGAACATCGACATTCGGGAGCGCTCCTACGCCGTCTTCGAGAAGCCGTTCATCGCCGGCGCCGCGTTCATCCAGATCGTCGGGCGGCTCGATGTCGACCAGATCAAGCCGAAAAAGAAACTGGGCGAGAAGCCCTACCCGGAGATCCGGGAGGGCGCATCCTTCCTGCAGGCGACATCGACGTCCGCGCAGGAGCTGTTGTCAAAGGCCAGTACCACCGTAGACCGGCTCAACGACTTGCTCAGCCCCGACAACATCGGCGCCTTCAGCGATACGCTGCGGAATCTTTCGACCGCGACGACGGCACTCGCCAAGCAGGACGGGGCGATCCAGACGACGCTGGCCGAGTTGCCGCGCGCCATCACCGAATTCCGTCAAACGTTCAACACGCTGAACGGGCTGGCGGAGTCGCTCAACCTGGTGGCGCTCGAGCTCGGCCCGCAGGATGCCGCGAGCCGCAAGGCATTGGCCGGCAAGGACCCTGGCGAACTGCGCAAGACGATCGCCGACGTGAGGACTGCCCTCGCCAACATCGACTCCGCCGCTGGCCAGTTCAACAAGCTGGTGGTCGAGAACAAGGGTCCGATCAAGAGTTTCACCGAGAGCGGCCTGACCGAATTCTCGCTGGCCCTGCGCGAGTTGCGTCAGCTCACCGCAAACTTGAACGTCATCGCCACCAAGCTGGAGCGGGATCCAGGCTCCTTTGTGTTCAGTGGCAAGCAGGGATACACGCCGAAATGATCCTTCGTTGGGCTGTTTGTGCAGTGGCGGCTATCGCTCTCACCGGATGCCAGGCGCTGAGCGCGATCGATTCGGCAGCGGAGCCGACCGATTTGTACACGGCGACTCCCAAGAGTACTTTCGATCTCGACCTTCCCAACGTCTATTGGCAGCTCGCTGTCGAGGTTCCGGTTTCCGCAGCCAGCCTCAATACCGGGCGCATTGCCATCCAGATGTCGCCGACCTCCACAGACTACTATGCCAAGGTGGCTTGGACAGACCGCGCGCCGCTGATGGTGCAAACCCGCATCGTCGATTCGTTCGAGAACACCCGCAAGATCGTCGCCGTGGCGCGTGAATCGATCGCGTTGCGCGCCAACTATGTGCTGCAGCCCGACCTGCGCAATTTCGAGGCGATGTACTTCTACGGCCAGCCGCCGATCGTCAAGGTCCGCATCATCGCCAAGCTGGTGCGCATGCCGGATCGCCAGATCATTGGCGTCGCCTCGTTCGAGCGCTGCGTGCGCGCCCGCGCCGACAAGGTGCCGAAGGTGGTCGATGCCTTCGACCAAGCGTTGGGCAGCGTCATCAAGCGGCTGGTCTCATGGACGCTTCGGACGCCGCCACCGCGGCCGCCCAGCGATTCGGCGCCGTACGACATCGAGCGTTTCCGCAACCCGGCAAATGCCATCATCGACAGCGAAGGCTGTCCCAAGGGCAACGACGCCTCGATGGTTCCCCTCACCGACGAGTAGGATCGGCGCTCAGGCGCCGTTCTTGACCAGAGACCAGGCGAGGTCGGCCAGCACACGCGCACGGTCGCCATAACCCTTGGCCGTTTCGGAAGAGGCATTGCCGTCCAGCCCGCGCTTGTAGACGCCCTGGACGATGGCGGCGAGGCGGAACAGCGAGAACGCCACGAAGAAGTTCCAGTTCGGAATCTCCTTGCGGCTGGTTCGGCGTGCATACACGGCAAGGTAGTCCTGCTCGGATGGGATGCCGAACGTCTTGAGGTCCATGCCGGCGTAGCCTTCGGAGGCGCCGAAGCCGGCGCCGAAGTGGTACATCATGCAGTTGTAGCCGAGGTCGGCGAGAGGATGGCCGAGCGTCGACAGCTCCCAGTCGAGCACGGCAATGACGCGCGGCTCGGTCGGATGAACGATCGTGTTGCCGAGTCGATAGTCGCCGTGGTTGATGCAGGTCTCGTCGCCCGGCGGGATATGCGCCGGCAGGTACTGCTTAAGCAACTCCATCGATTCGAGGTTGTCGGTCCTCGAAAGGTCGTACTGGTTGGTCCAGCGGGCGAGCTGGCGCTGGATGTACTGCCCCTCGCGGCCGAAGTCGCCGAGGCCGACCTTGCGATAGTCGACATTGTGAATGCGCGCGAGCACGTCGTTCATCGAGTCGAAAATCTTGCCGCGATCTGAAGGCGATATGCCGGGCATCTTGGGATCGGCCAGGATGCGTCCGGGCAAAAACTCCATGAGGTAGAAGGCCGTGCCGATCACGGAATCGTCCTGGCAAAGCGCGTAGGGTTTGGGCACCGGCACGTCGGTATGGTCAGACAGTGCCTTGATGACGCGGTACTCGCGGTCGACCTGGTGGGCGGAGGGCAAAAGCTTACCGGGAGGCTTCTTGCGCAGCACGTACATGCGGCCGCCGCCGTCGGTCATGTGGAATGTCGGGTTGCTCTGCCCGCCCTCGAACTGCAGCACCTTCAGCGGCCCGCGGAATCCGTCGACGCTGGACGTCATGAAGTCTGCGAGGCGCGCCTGGTCGAAGGCATGGGCGTCGCGGACGGGCGTCAGATTGGAAGGCAGCAGGGACATGCGGGGTCGGGCCATCGGTTCGGGTGCATCGTCGTTCTAGCGCCGCCGCGACTCGATTTCGAGAGGGCTTCTGCAGTCGCGTTCGCGCAGCGGTGCTGCCCGTCAGTTGACCTGACGGACCCTGTCGCCCCAGTAGGGCAGGCGAAGCTCGCGCTTCAGGATCTTGCCGGTCGGATTGCGTGGCAGTGCCTCGATGAAGTCGACCGACTTCGGCAGCTTGTAGCCGGCGATGCGGTCCCGCGCCCAGGTGATCAATTCGCCGGCGGTCAAATCGGCGCCAGGCTTCTTCACCACCACAGCCTTGACCGCTTCGCCCCAGCGCTCGTCGGGAACGCCGATCACCGCCACGTCGGCCACGGCGGGATGGCCGAACAGGGCGCTCTCGATCTCGGCCGGATAGATGTTTTCGCCACCTGACACGATC
Organism: Alphaproteobacteria bacterium; assembly: GCA_010032545.1. Lineage (GTDB taxonomy): Bacteria > Pseudomonadota > Alphaproteobacteria > Reyranellales > Reyranellaceae > Reyranella. The sequence continues at coordinate 10,871 of RGPT01000041.1, read as the reverse complement.
ATGTCCTTCACGCGGTCGTAGATGAAAAGGTAGCCCTTGTCGTCGAGGTAACCCGCATCGCCGGTCAGGAACCAGTCGCCATCGATGGCGCGCTTCGTGGCGTCGGGCAGCTTCCAGTAGCCGCGCATGACCTGCGGCGAGCGCACGGCGATCTCGCCGACCTGGCCGGACGACAGATCCTTCCGGTCGTCACCGACGATGCGGAGTTCGACGCCGGCCTGGGCGTAGCCGCACGACAGGAGCTTGCGCGCATCGGCCGGATCGTGGTCCTCCGGAGGCAGCAGGGTGATGGCACCGGTCGTCTCGGTGAGACCGTAGACCTGCTGAAAGCCGCACTTGAAAATGCTCATCGCCTGCTTCAGCAGGTCGGCGGGAATGGGGGCCGCGCCATAGACGATCAGGCGGAGGCTCGAGAGATCGGTCTCGCGGATCTGGGGCGCCTGCACGAGGAAGAGGATCATCGCCGGCACCAGCAGCATCACCTGCAGGCGCTCACGTTCGATCAGGTCGAGGACCTGGGCCGGGACGAACTCGCGAACGACGAAGTTCGTGGCGCCGGCGTAGAGACCGGCGATACCCCAGCCGGCGCCACCGATGTGAAACATTGGCAGGCAAACGAGGTTGGGCACGCCGGGTGCCATCAGCCAGGCTTTCGTCCATAGCGCGAACATGTAGGCGAAGTTGGCGTTGGTCAGCTCGGCGCCTTTCGGCAAGCCGGTGGTGCCGCTGGTATAGAACTGGACCGCGGTATCCTCGGGGCGGGCAACCAGGCGTGGGTCGTCGGCGGGCTGCCGGTCACGCCATGACGCGAAGGCTTCCCACGCGCTATGCCGGCCGCTCACGGCCACGATCTTGCGGACGGTCGTCAGTCGGTCGCGGATTTTCTCGACGACGGGGAAAAACTCCTCGCCGACGAAGAGGATCTCCGCTTCGGCGTCGTTGACGATGTGCAGGACTTCCGGCGGCGCAAGTCGCCAATTGACCGAAACCATCACGGCATTGACCTTGGCGACGCCGAACAGAAGTTCGAAGAAGAGGTCGCTGCTCTTGTCGAGATGGGCCACGCGTGTCTGCGGCTTGATTCCCGCGGCGGCGAGGCCATTGGCGACCTGGCTCGCGGCCTGATCCAGCCTTGCATAGGTCGTCGTGCGGCCGTCATGGACGATGGCGGCGGCGTCGGGCCGAACGGCGGCGTGGTTGCGGACGATGTCGGCGAGACCTGTCATCTCGAAGTCCATTGACGTTTCCTCTGCGGTCTTGATCGCCGGTGTCGCATCCTTCGGTGATTTGGAAGTGATTTCAAGAGCCTGATCACCTACTGTCGCGGGCGAGCATCGACGCGGGCATCAAGGGGCATCATGAGCAAGCGAATCTTGGTCACGGGCGGGGCAGGCTTTCTTGGTTCGCATCTCTGCGAGCGTCTGCTGGCCGCCGGCCACGACGTGTTGTGTGTCGACAACTATTTCACCGGTTCCAAGCGCAATGTCCTGGGATGCCTCGACAATCCGCATTTCGAGCTGATGCGGCATGATGTGACGTTCCCGCTCTATGTCGAGGTCGACGAGATCTACAATCTCGCCTGCCCGGCCTCTCCGGTGCACTACCAGCACGACCCCGTGCAGACGACCAAGACCAGCGTGCACGGCGCCATCAACATGCTGGGACTGGCCAAGCGCGTGCGCGCCAAGATCTTCCAGGCCTCGACAAGCGAGGTCTATGGTGACCCGACGGTGCACCCGCAGGTCGAAGGCTATCGCGGCAGCGTCAATCCGATCGGCCCGCGCGCCTGCTACGACGAAGGCAAGCGCTGCGCCGAGACCCTGTTCTTCGACTATCACCGCCAGCACAAGCTGCGCATCAAGGTGGCGCGCATCTTCAATACCTACGGCCCACGCATGCACCCCAACGACGGGCGCGTGGTGTCGAATTTCATCGTCCAGGCGCTCAAAGGCGAGGATATCACGATCTACGGCGACGGCATGCAGACCCGCGCCTTCTGCTATGTAGACGACCTGCTCGACGGCTGGCTGCGCCTCATGGACCACACGCCCGATGACTTCACCGGGCCGGTCAACATCGGCAATCCGGTCGAGACTCCTGTGCGCCATCTTGCCGAGAAGGTGCTGCAAATGGTCGGCGGCAGGTCGAAGCTGATCTTCCAGCCGCTGCCCGTCGACGACCCGATGCAGCGCTGCCCGGACATCGGCCTGGCGCGCGAGAAGCTGAAGTGGGAGCCCAAGGTCGCGCTCGACGAAGGCCTGGGGAAGACGATTGCCTATTTCGACGAGCTGCTCAGGAGCAACGAGAGCGTAAGCCGCGTCGGCCGCTAGGGCCGACGCGGAACCAGTGCGCTACTGCGCCGCGACAGCGCGCGGCAAGGCGTTGACGACCGAGGCCTTGCCCGAGGTCATCTCGTCGTAGATCCACTTGTAGGTCTTCTCCATGCCGTCCTCGAGACGGATGGACGGCGCCCAGTTCATCAGTTTCTTTATCAGCGTGTTGTCGCTGTTGCGCCCGCGTACGCCCTTCGGGGCATCGAGCTTGTAGCTGCGCTTGAGCTTCACGCCCGCCAGCTTCTCGACGATGTCGACCAGACGGTTGATGCTGACCAGTTCGTCGCTGCCGATGTTCAGCGGCTCGATGATGTCGCTCTGGGCGAGCTTGATCGTGCCGTCGGTGCAGTCGTCGATGTACATGAACGAGCGGGTCTGCTCGCCGTCGCCCCAGATCTCGATCTCGTGCTTGCCCGACAGCTTGGCCTGGATGACCTTGCGGCACATCGCGGCCGGGGCCTTCTCGCGGCCGCCGTCATAGGTGCCTTCCGGACCGTAGACGTTGTGGTAGCGCGCGACGCGGGTGGCGATTCCGTAGTCCTCGCGATAGTGGCGCGCCATGCGCTCGCTGAACAGCTTCTCCCAGCCGTAGCCGTCTTCCGGCAAGGCTGGATAGGCATCCTCTTCCTTGAGGGCCGTGACATTGGCCTCGGTCTGCTTGTCTCCGTTGTAGACGCAGGCCGACGACGAATAGAAGAAGCGCTCGACGCCGGCTTCCTTGGCGGCCACCAGCATGTGGGTGCTCACCAGCACCGACAGCATGCACTCGGCCTTGTGGGTTTCGATAAAGCCCATGCCGCCCATGTCGGCGGCGAGATTGTAGATCATCCGCGCGTCCTTCGCGGCGGCCCGGCAGGGCTCGAGCAGCGCCAAGTCGCCAACCTGATTTTCAACGCCAGGTATCTTCTGGTACCACTCGTTCAGCGGCTTGACGTCGACGGCGCGGATCTTGGTGTGGCCCCGCTGCTGCAGGACCCGGACCAGATGGCCGCCGATGAAACCACCGGCACCGGTGACGACCACGAGATCATTGTTCGACATAGAACAGCCTTTCAATCGACGCGAGGAGGCGTTTTAACCAATATTTCAACGAGTTGCGAGACGAACTGCCTGAACCATGGGCGGCGTACGTCCGGCGGCTCGACCCCAGCGCCGATGATCCTTTGATCGAGGCATGGCAGGGATAGGCGCGCAAGGCAGCGTTTGCTCGCCTGATGCAGCCTCGTCAAGTGACTGAAATGTCGCATGAGTACTGCAATATTGTGGAGGGAGCGGCCCTGCTGTTGTATTTGCTACGTCTTGTTTTGAAACTGAACGGATCTGAAAGGCACTTCGGATGACTTACGTCCTCGGACTTAACGCCTTTCACGCCGATGCCGCTGCCTGCCTGGTTAAGGACGGCGAGCTGATCGCGGCCGTCGAAGAGGAGCGTTTCCGGCGGATCAAGCACTGGGGCGGCTTTCCCAGTGAATCGATCCGATACTGCCTCGCCGAGGCCGGTATCGAGCTGGGCGACGTCGACCACATAGCGGTCAACAGTGACAACCGGGCCAACCGCTGGCGCAAGCTGGCCTATGTGCTCACGTCGGGCGTCAGCCCGGGGTACGTGCTGAACCGACTGCGCCAACGTGGCGAACGCGCGGATGTCGCAGGCAACCTCAAGCGCGATCTGCCCGACCAGGAATTCCGTGGCACGGTGCATGCCGTCGAGCATCACCTCTGCCATCTCGCCTCGGCGTTCCTGGTCTCGCCCTACGACACGGCCGTAGCGGTCTCGGTGGATGGTTTCGGCGATTTTTCCTCGGCGGCGTGGGGCTTGGGCAAGGGCGGCCGCCTGCAGGTCGACGGACGCGTCTACTTTCCGCATTCGCTGGGGGTCTTCTACGAGGCGATGACCCAGTTCATCGGCTTCCCGCACTATGGTGATGAATACAAGGTTATGGGCCTCGCCCCGTATGGTGAGCCGCGCTACGTCGAGCAGATGAAGCAGATCGTCCGACTCAAGGACGACGGAAGCTTCGCCCTCGATCTGCGTTTTTTTCGTCACGCCTCCGGCGAGGGTGCCAACTATTCGGTAAAGGAAGGCATTCCGTCGGGCGGGCGCCTGTGGAGCGACGCGCTGACGGGTCTGCTCGGGCCGACGCGCGATCCTGCGGGGCCTTTGGAGGATCGCCATCGCGACATCGCGCGGTCGGCTCAGGTGACCTACGAGAACGCCTTCTTCAACCTGCTCAATGCCCTGCACCGGCGCTATGGCGCGGACGCGGTCGTGCTGGCGGGCGGTTGCGCCTACAACTCCGTCGCCAACGGCAAGGTGCTCGAACGCTCGCCCTTCAAGAAGCTCTACGTCCAGTCGGCCGGCGGCGACGCTGGCGGCGCCATCGGGGCGGCCTTCGAGACCTGGCACCGGCTGTCCGGCCCGGCCGCGAAGCGCCATTTCGTGATGGACCATGCCTACTGGGGCCCGTCGGCGACACCTGATCAGATCGCGACTGCGATCGATGCACGGCGTGCGGATTTCGATGCAGCGGGTTGCACCATCGAGCGGGTCGGCGACGAGGCCGCACTCTGCCGGCGGACCGCTCAAGCGATTTCCGAAGGCAAGGTGATCGGCTGGTTCCAGGGGAGGCTGGAATGGGGGCCCCGTGCGCTTGGCAATCGCTCGATCCTGGGCGATCCGCGACGGGCCGACATGAAGGACATCCTCAATCTCAAGATAAAGCGTCGGGAATCGTTCCGGCCGTTCGCGCCCTCGATTCTGCGTACCGCAGTACCGGACTGGTTCGAGACAGACGACGATGTTCCCTTCATGATGCAGGTCTTCCGGATCCGCGCCGAGAAGCGGGCGGAAATTCCCGCTGTGACGCACGTCGATGGCACGGGGCGCCTTCAGACGGTCACCTGGACCGGCAATCCGCGCTACGCACGTCTGATAGAGGCCTTCCGCGACCTCACCGGCGTGCCCATCGTGCTCAACACCAGCTTCAACGAGAACGAGCCGGTCGTCTGCAAGCCCGAGGAAGCGATCGATTGCTTCCTGCGGACCAAGATGGACGTCCTTGTCCTGGGTGATACGTTTATCGAACGATGATCTCGTTTATTGTGAACGGTCAGAACCGTCAGGCCGATGTCGAGCCTGAGAAGCCCCTGCTTTGGGTTTTGCGGGAAGACCTGGACATCGTGGGTCCCAAGTTCGGCTGCGGGGTCGCCGCCTGCGGCGCCTGCACGGTCCACGTCGACGGACAGCCCGTGCGATCCTGCTCCATTGCCGTCAGCGATGTCGCGGGCAAGTCGGTGATCACCATCGAGGGCCTTGGTGACAGGAATCCTGGCGACAAGGGATTGCATGCCGTGCAGCGCGCCTGGATCGAAAATCAGGTCCCACAATGCGGCTATTGCCAACCCGGGTTCATCATGGCCGCTGCGGCGCTGCTCAAGGCCAAGCCCAAGCCCAGCGATCGCGACATCGACGAAGCGCTCGGCAACATCTGCCGCTGCGGCACCTATAGCGCCATCCGCCGTGCGGTGCATCGCGCCGCGGCGATCCTGGGCGGTGCGCCGTGAAGTTCAGCCGCCGCAAGGCGATCATCGGCGGCATCGTCGGGGGTGGCTTCCTCGGCGTGGGCTTCTGGTTTGCCCGCGAGCGCGATCGCGTGGGCAGCCGCGCGCTGTTCGCCCCCAAGTCTGGCGAGGCCGGTCTCAACGGCTGGGTAAAGATCTCGCGCGACAACACGGTCGTGGTGGCAGTGCCACGGGCGGAGATGGGGCAGGGCGTGCAGACAGCCCTTGCCATGCTGGTAGCCGAAGAGATGGAAGCACGGTGGGACCAGGTTCGCGTCGAGGAGCCGCCGGAAGACGGCGTCTATCGCAACCTCGACATCCTCATCGACGGGCTCCCGTTCTCCCCTGAGGAAGCCGGGACTGTCGTTGACACGGCCCATTGGTTTGCCGGCAAGCTCGGTGGCGTGCTCGGCGTCAACGCGACCGGCGGTTCGACGTCGGTGCGCGATGCCTGGATCCCGATGCGAACCGCGGGCGCCGTCGCCCGCGACCTGCTGCTGCGCGCCGCCAGCCGCAAGGCGTCGATCCCGGTCGCGGATCTGATCGCCGTCGATGGCGAGGTTCGTCAACGCAGCGGCGCCAGGGTTGCGACCTTCGGAGACCTCGTCGATTCGATCGGCGATCTTGCGGTCCGGCCGCCGCCGCCGCTCAAGAAGCCCTCGGAGTTCAAGCTGATCGGAACGTCGCCATCGCGGATCGACGTGCCGGCGAAAGTGATGGGCACGGCGACATTCGGTATCGACGTTCGCCTGCCCGGCCTGCTCTACGCCGCGGTGCTGAACGCTCCAACGTTCGGTGGTGCCGCGAACGGCTTCAAGCTGAAGAATGGCGGCCTGCCCAAGGGTATCGAGAAGATCGTCATCGTGCCGGGCGGCATCGCCGCCATCGGGGCAAGCTGGTGGCGCGCCAACAAGCTCCTCGAAGAGGAAGTCGAGGTCCAGTGGCAGGCCGGACCGGAGCCGAAACTGGATAGCGCCAGCCTGTGGAAACGCTACGAACAGTTGCTCGAGAACGGTGATCCGGCGCTCACGCGCACGTCCGGCAGGGAGAGTGCGTCGGGGAAGCGTCAGACGCTTACGGCGACGTATCGCGCGCCCTACCTTGCGCACACGCCGATGGAGCCGATGAACTGCACAGCGCGCGTGGTAGAGCAGGGTGCGGGCAAGCGGAGCGTCGATGTCTGGATGCCCAATCAGTCATCGACCCTGATGCGGTTCGCGGCCGCGAAGGCGGCCGACGTTCCGCAATCGGACGTGACGGTGCACACGACCTTCCTCGGCGGCGGATTCGGCCGGCGCGCCGAAGTCGACCTGGTGCGTCAGGCCGTCGGCTGCGCGCTGGCGATGCCGGGCCGGCCGGTCCAACTGTTGTGGTCGCGCGAGCAGGACATTCGTCACGATACCTATCGGCCGATGGCTTTGGCGCGCTGGCGGGCCGATTTCGATGTTTCAGGTCCGGCGCCGGCGCTGGTGGGCGTCGCCAAGCGCCAGGTGGCGCAGTCGCCCACCGATCAGTTCCCCGCGCGCGTGATTGGTTTGCCTGCCCAGGGCAAACCGGAGGGCAACGCCGTTGAGAATCCGCCCTATGCCTTTCCGTTCTATCGGCTCGATGCCATCGTCGCCGATGGATCGGTGCCGGTCGGCTTCTGGCGGTCGGTCGGCCATTCGCATACCGCTTTTTTCGACGAGAGCTTCGTCGATGAACTCGCGTTGGCGCTCGTGAAGGATCCGTTGGCGTTCCGCCGCGAACTGCTGGCGGGCAAGCCGCGTCATCTCAAGGTGTTGGACACGGTGGCCAAAGAGGCCGGCTGGGGAACGCCACTGCCGGTGGGATCGGGGCGTGGCTTGGCGCTGCGGGCATCGTTCGGTTCGATCGTGGCGCAAGTGGCAGAAGTCGCCGTGGCCGACGGCAAGACTTTCCGGGTGACGCGTGTCACCTGTGCCATCGATTGCGGCCCGGTCGTCAATCCGGCGATCGTGCGGGCGCAGATGGAAAGTGGCATCATCTACGGCCTGTCGGCGGCGCTCTACGGCGAGATCACCCTGGCCGACGGTGCGGTCGAGCAGGGCAACTTCCCCGACTACGACGCGGTGCGTCTCGCCGAAGCACCGACGATGGCGGTGCATCTGGTCGACAGCGGGGCCTCGGCCATCGGCGGGGTGGGCGAACCTGGAACGCCGCCGATCGCGCCGGCGGTGGCCAATGCGATCTTCGCGGCGACGGGAAAGCGCCTGCGCAGCCTGCCCTTGCGTCTTGGCTGATGCGCTCTGCCTGAAGCTGCCGCGTTGCCTCCCTTCCAGAGGGCAGTTGGTGTAGGATCGCGGAAATTGGAGGATCGAGACGGTGCGGGTGTTGGTTACGGGCGGCGCGGGGTACATCGGCTCGCATACATGCAAGGCCCTGGCGCGAGCCGGGCATACACCCATCGTCTACGACAACCTGCGCACCGGTCATGCCTGGGCGGTCAAGTGGGGCCCGTTCGAGCACGGTGACATCAACGATCTCGCGGGCCTGTCGGACGCGATGCGTCGGCATCGTCCCGATGCCGTGATAAATTTCGCGGCCCTCGCCTATGTGGGCGAGTCGGTGGCGCGGCCCGATTTATACTATCAGACGAACGTGACGGGAATGATCACGTTGATGCAGGCGATGCGCTTTCACGAAGTGAAGGCCATCGTCCTGTCGAGCAGCTGCGCGACCTATGGTGTTCCTGCGCGCGTGCCGATCAGCGAGGAGACGCCGCAGCATCCGATTAATCCCTACGGTCGGTCCAAGCGCATGGCCGAGGAGGTGATGCGCGATGTCTGCGCCGCGTACGGGCTCGGCGGGGTCGCGCTGCGCTATTTCAATGCGGCTGGTGCCGATCGCGACGGCGAACTCGGCGAAGAGCACGAACCCGAGACCCATCTCATTCCGCTGGTGTTGCAGGCCGCGGCCGGCCGGCGCGCTGATGTGTCCATCTTCGGCAGCGACTACGACACACCGGACGGCACCTGTGTGCGCGACTATGTCCATGTGACCGACCTCGCGTCGGCCCATGTGGCGGCCTTGTCGAAGTGCCCGCCCGGCGGGTTTTCGGCCTACAATCTGGGCTCGGGACGCGGGTCGAGCATCGCCGAAGTGATCTCCTGTGCGCGTGCCGTGACCGGTAAGGAGATTGTCGCCCAGCATGGGCCGCGGCGTCCGGGCGATCCTCCGGTCCTCGTCGCCGATGCCGCGCGGGCACGCGAGGGACTGGGCTGGGTTCCGGTTCACTCCGATCTCGAGAGGGTCATCACGGACGCATGGGCCTGGATGACAATTCACCGGGCGCGTCTGCCAGCCGGAGGCTGATCTGGAGCATCGCATGGGACTTCAGGACGACATCACCCCGCTGCTGATCACCTTCGACGAGATGCCGAACATTGCGCGGACGATCGGCCGCCTGGCCTGGGCGAAGCGGCTCGTGGTGGTCGACAGCGGCAGCACCGACGGCACGTTGGAGTTCCTCGCAAGGGATCCGCGCGTAGCGGTTCACCATCGCCCGTTCGACAGCTTTGCCGAGCAGTGCAATTTCGGCCTCTCCCTGGTCCGCACCGAGTGGGTGCTGTCGCTGGATGCAGACTACGAGCTCAGCGACGAACTGGCGGCCGGTCTTGCAAGTCTCCAGCCGGCAGCCGACGTGTCGGGCTTTCGCGCCCGGTTCGTCTATCGCATTCATGGCCGGCCGTTGCGCGGGTCTCTCTATCCGCCAAGGACGGTGCTCTATCGTGTTCGCGGGGCGCGCTACGACAATGAGGGGCATGGCCATCGGGTCAGGGTGGCAGGAAATGTGTCGACGCTGGACGGCGTCGTCTTCCACGACGATCGCAAGCCGCTGGCGCGCTGGTTCCGCAGCCAGCTGAAGTATGCCGCGACCGAGGCTCACCACTTGCTGGAGGCGCAGCCGGTCGAACTCTCCTTCGTCGATCGGGTGCGGCGGTGGGGCTGGCCCGCGCCGTTCCTCGTCGTTGCCTACGTCCTGGTCGTGAAGCGCGCCCTGTTCGATGGTCGTGCGGGCTGGTTTTACGCATTTCAGCGTCTTTGTGCAGAAGTCCTGCTGGCGCTCGAACTTCTCGACCGGCGTCTGTCAGCGCGGATGCCTTAGGAGGCTGGTGCCGGGTGAGGGATTTGAACCCCCGACCTTCGGTTTACAAAACCGCTGCACTACCACTGTGCTAACCCGGCAATCTTTTGAATTATCGTTCTGCAGCCCTTGCGGACAAAGGAAATTATCGCCGCCGCGCCCATTCGTAGCTGGCGACGGCGGCTGCATTGGAGACGTTGAGAGCGGCCAATGCGGCTTTCGTCGGGATGGTGGCCAGCCGGTCACACTTTTCCGCGGTCAGACGACGCAGGCCCTCGCCTTCGGCCCCGAGCACGATGCAGACCCGCCCGGCAAGGTCGAGATCACCGATGGCGACGTCGCCGCGTTCGTCGAGCCCGTACAGCCAGAAACCGGCCTCTTTCAGCTGGTCGAGCGTCCGGGCGAGGTTGACTGCACGTACCAGCGGCACGACCTCGAGCGCCCCGGAGGCGGCTTTGGCCAACACGCCGGTGTCGGCCGGCGCGTTGCGTTCGGTGACCACGACGCCGGCCACGCCGAAGGCGGCGGCCGAGCGCAGGATCGCGCCGACATTGTGCGGGTCGGTGACCTGGTCGAGCGCCAGCACGAGGGCGTTGTCGGCGCAGCGTGCCAGAATGTCTTCAAGCGCCGGTTCTTCCAGGGGACCCGCGAGGATGGCGATGCCCTGGTGGACGGCCCCGGCCGGGAGGCGCTTGGAAAGCTCGTCGCGAGACATCACGGCGGCTTTCTGCGCCGTACCTGTCGCGACAATATCGGCAGCGAGGCGCTCGGCGGCCTCCTTGGTGGCCAGCAGGCGCTCGATCTTGCGGTCGGGGTTGGCGAGGGCGGCCAGCACGGCGTGACGGCCATAGAGCCACACCGACTGGTGGCCG